>CAJKSP010000025.1 GCA_905202595.1 uncultured Sutterella sp. | reverse complement strand
GCGCTTCTCGCTGGCAGGGTGCGCGCAGCCCGGAAGCAGCCGCCCTGCGGGGCGCAGTTTCCGGATGGCGAACGAATTCTTGAATCCGTGGCATCGAACGCCGGCGTCGAAGCCTGGCGCTCGAAGCTGCTCGGCGCCTGCAGCAGCCCCCCGCGCCCTGCTGCGAGCGAGCCTGCCGTCTGCGCCGCGGCGGGACGGCAGGCCTTCGGCTGACTCAAGCGGCTTCGCGGCCCGTAAGATCGGGCGCTTGCAATAGGGCGAAGTGCGAGTGCTGCCGAGAACCGTTTTCCCGGACGGGGCAGACGGGAAGCTTCAGCTTCCGCAGGGCGCGCGGGCGCTGCAAAGCGCCGCGCGTTGATGAAAAACCTTGACCAAGCTCCGGCCGGCGCCTTCAGCGGGCATCCGCCCGAACGGCGCATCGCGCCGCCGGCAGCTGCCGGAGCAATCCTCTGGCGAAACATGCGACAATGCCGCACGCGGCGAAACGCCGCTTTTGTTTTTGCAGCACGGCCGCGGCGTTCCGCCGCTTCGAGTTCCGAAACGCCGCCACTTCGAAGGACGGCAAAGCCGGTTCTCTCGGCCAAGCCGAAAGTATAGACGATGTGCGCTTCTGCCAAGACTGAAATTTCGCCTGAGCCTTCTGCTCGAATCCGCACGCTGCCGAGCGACCGCATCTCCTACGTCGAAGTGGGAGAGGACGCCGCCGGCCAGCGGCTCGACAACTTCCTCATCCGCCGTGCGCGAGGCGTGCCCAAGAGCCACATCTACCGCGTGATCCGCCAGGGCGAGGTGCGCGTGAACCGCCATCGCGCCAAGGCTGAAACGAAGCTTGAAGCGGACGATGTGCTGCGCATCCCGCCGATGCGCGTTTCCGAGAAGCCTGTCGCTGCAGCGCCTGCGGCGCCGATCGCAGAGGGCGTCCTTCCCGTGCTGTTCGAAGACCGGCATCTGCTTGTCGTCAACAAGCCCGCAGGCTTGGCGGCGCACGGCGGCTCCGGCATTTCCTACGGGCTCATCGAGCGGCTGCGGGCGACGCGGCCAGAGGAGCCGATGCTCGAGCTCTGCCATCGGCTTGACAAGGAAACGAGCGGCGCCATCGTCATCGCCAAGACGAGAAAGGCGCTTGTGCGCATGCACGACCTCATGAAGGCCGGCGGCGTCGAGAAGCATTACCGAGCGCTTGCCAAAGGCGATTGGGTGAACGAGCGCCAGCACGTGAAGTTGGCGCTTGAGCGCTATCTGCTGCCGTCAGGCGAGCGGCGCGTGCGCGTCAATCCCGAAGGCATGCCGGCCCACTCGATCTTCACGCTTCTCGAGCGCTTCGGCGACGTCTCTTACCTTGACGTGGAGCTCAAAACCGGCCGCACGCATCAGATTCGCGTTCATGCGCTTGCCTGCGGCCACCCGCTGGTGGGCGACGACAAATACGGCGACTTTGAATTCAACAAGGCGGCAGCTCGCGGCGCGCTGGGCGTTCCCTTCAAGCGCATGTTTCTTCATGCTTGGCGCCTTGCTTTCGAACATCCCGTGACGGGCGAGCCGCTTGACATTCAGGCGCCGCTTCCTGAAGCCTGCACGACGCTTTTGAAGGCGCTGGAGGCCAGAAAGAAGGCCGGCAGCGCACCTGGGGCGGAGCAATAGGCAACTTGGGCCGTTCGGCCACAGAGCCTGCAGAGGCGGGTGGCCGCCAGGACTTTTTTTGCCGGCGCCGCGCGCAGAAGAAAGGGCTCGTTTTCGAGCATCATGCTGCAGAAGGGCCGCCTGCCCTCAAGCATTTTTGGAGAAGCTCACCATGCCTCAGCACTTGCATGCATCCCCGATCGGCGCTTTTTCGCTTGCCGTCTTCGACTGGGACGGCACAATTGTCGATACGACGGCCGCCATCTCTCAAAGCATCCAATACGCCTGCGCCAAGCTCGGGCTGGCTGTGCCAGACGCAGAGGTCGCACGCTCCGTCATCGGGCTCGGCTGGCGCGAAGCCATTTCGATCGCTGCGCCCGAATGCCGTCCCTCGCAGTGGGAGGCCTTCAGCGACGCCTATGTCGAGCGCTACCGCGTTCTCGAGGGCGAAGTCATGCTGTTCCCTGGCGTTGAGGCGCTTCTGCAGAGCCTGCAGGCCGCGGGCGTCGTTTTGGCGGTAGCTACAGGCAAAAGCCGGCCAGGCCTCAACCGCATGCTCAAGCTGACGGGGCTTGAGCGCTATTTCTTCACGACGCAGACAGCGGACGAAAATCCCTCGAAGCCCGATCCCGGCATGCTCGAGCAGATCGAGATTGAGACCGGCATCTCCAAAGAACAGACCGTGATGATCGGCGACACGACGCACGATCTTCAGATGGCGGCTAATTTCGGCTGCCGAGGCGTCGGCGTGGCGACGGGCGCCATGAGCTGGGAGACGCTTTCAAGCTTCCGGCCGCTGGCTGGCGCGGCAGGCTGTCATGCCGTGCTGGCGGAGCTGCTTGGCGCAGACGCGCACATCGCTGCGCCTGCAAGCGCCGCTCAGGCGCGCAAATTCATCGCTTCGGCCGGCTAGGCGGCTGCTTTGCGCATCGCCGCCCTCAAGCTGCATGGCGCATTCGATGGCGGCAAGCGCTTTTTTCTTGCTGAGGCAAGGCGATCTAGGCTGAAAGCCTGATGACCGGCGGAGCGTTCCCGACTAGTCTCAAGGGTGCGCTGTTTTCATGCGTTTTTGCTGCCAAGTTCATCTCGCGGCAGACGGCGCTGCATGTTCGTCTGCCGCTTGAACTCCGCCGCTCTGTTGCTGGCGAAGCGTGCAGTTCAGAAGCGCAGTTTCTTCCGCATCCGGCGGCGCCCGCCGGCAATCCCATTCACTTCAAAGAAGCTTTCAGCTATGTACGACTTCAACTTTGATGCGCAGGATTATCCCTACCCTTCCAAGCGCCATGTGGTCTTTGCCAAGAACGGCATGGCCTGCGCGGGAAACCCCACGTCGGCCTCTATCGGCCTGCAGACGCTTTTGAAGGGCGGCAACGCAGTGGATGCGGCGCTGGCCATGGCGGCAGCCTATCCTGTCGTCGAGCCGACTGGCAACGGCCTCGGCGCTGACGCCTTCGCCATTGTCTGGTACAAGGGGAAGCTCTACGGCATCAACGGTTCGGGTCCAGCGCCGATGTCGAATTCCGTGGCGGCGCTTAAAGCCCGCGGCCTTGACAAGATTCCGTCTTACGGCGTCGAGCCGATTGACGTTCCGGGTGCGGTCGGCGCCTGGATGGCTCTTCACGAGCGCTTCGGCTCCATGGATCTCGAGGAAATCATGGCGCCGGCGATTTCCTATGCGGAAAACGGCTTTCCGGTTTCGCCGCTCATTTCCCAGCTTTGGGAGGAAGCCTGGCATACCTACGGCAAGTATCGCGATCGCCCGGAATTTCAGGGCCTCTTTGATACGTTCATGCAGGGCGGCACGTGGCGGCGGCCTGGCGAAGTCTTCTGTGCGCCCGATCATGCCAAGACGCTCCGCCTCATTGCCAAGACGCACGGCGAGGCGTTCTACCGCGGAGAGATCGCCGAGAAGATCGGCGAATTCATGAAGGCGCACAACGGCTTTCTTACGGCTGAGGACATGGCGGCCTACAAGCCGGAATGGGTGGAGCCGATTTCCATCAACTACCACGGCTACGATGTCTGGGAGCTGCCGCCCAACGGACACGGCATTACGGTGCTGATGGCGCTGCAGATTCTCAAGGGCTTCGAGTTCGGCGAGCGCGACTGCGCCGATACGATGCACAAGCAGATCGAGGCGATGAAGCTCGCCATGTCGGATACGGCAGCTCATGTGGCGGAGCCGTCCTACATGCGAGTGACAGTTGAGCAGCTGCTCTCCGAGCGCTATGCGGCGGACCGCCGCGCGCTTATCGGCGATCAGGCGATCATGCCGGCGGCGGGCGATCCTGCGTACCACTCGACCATCTACTTCTGCTGCGCAGACCGCGACGGCAACATGGTCTCCTTCATTCAGTCGAACTTCCGCGGCTTCGGCTCCGGCATCGTCGTTCCGGGCACGGGCATCGCTTTCAACGACCGCGCTGAAAACTTCAAGTTCGATGAAAGCCATCCGAATGCGCTGCTAGGCGGCAAGCGTCCGTATCACACGATCATTCCAGGCTTCCTCACGAAGGACGGCGAAGCCGTCGGTCCCTTCGGCATCATGGGCGGCTTCATGCAGCCGCAGGCCCACGTGCAGGTTGTTCAGAACATGGTCGACTGGCACCTCAATCCGCAGCAGGCGCTTGATGCGCCGCGCTGGCAGTGGGTGGGCGGCAAGAATGTCGAAGTGGAGCAGGATACGCCCAACTACATCATCCGCCAGCTGCAGCGCCGCGGGCACAACATCATCGTGCAGCCAAATCCCTATCACATGGGCCGCGGCCAGATGATTCTGCGCAACAAAGACGGCGTTCTCTGCGGCGCGACCGAAAAGCGCACGGACGGTCAGGTCATGTGCTACTGATAAGGCCAAGTCCGTCTGACAGGCGGACTTGAACCAAATGAAGGCGGCAAAGCCTCCGCATTCGGCAGCGAGTGCGGAGGCTTTTTTGACTTAGGCCTTCAACAAGAGGCTTTCGCTAGATTTCAGCGGCAGCCTCCTTTGCTGGTCTGTTTGAATCATCCTGACGTTCGAGATCGCGATGCACCATCGCCGCGACCGAGCTGTCGCTCCAGACGTTCAAGGCCGTTTCGACGGCATCGATGACGGCATAGACGGGCAGAATCAGGCCAAGAAGAAGCAGCGGCGCATTCATGCTCGCCAAAAGGCTTGCGGAAAGAAAGAAGCAGCCCATCGGCACGCCGGCGTTGCCGACTGCGGCAATCGTAGCGATGAGCACCCAAAGCGCCAGCATGCCCGGCGTCAGCGCAGCGCCGGCGTTCTGCAGCACGAAGGCGACCGTGATGAGAATGAAGGCGGCGCAGCCGTTCATGTTGATCGTGGTGCAGAGCGGAAGCACGAAGCGGGAGACGGTGCGCGAAACGCCGGCGGCTTCGCTGCACTGCAGCGTCAGCGGCAGCGTGCCTGCGGATGATTTGGAGAAAAAGGCCAAAGCAAGCGCCGGCGCCATGCGTCTGGCAAGAGCAAGCGGTCGAATCCCGCGCATCAGGAGAAGAAGCGGCAGCACCACCGTCATCTGCAGCAGATTGGCGGCGATGACGGTGCCGAAATAGGCGCCGAGGCCGCCGAGTGCAAGTCCCGCCTTGAGTTCGCCGGCGAGAACCGTGAAGAAGCCGAAGAGTCCGATGGGAAGAAGCGCAATGATCCAGCGCACCATCGTAAAGAGCACAGACTGCAGTCCGGAGAAAAACGCAGAGAGCACGCGCTGCTCGGCGCTCCCTCGCGGCAGCTTGGCAATGGCGATGCCGACTGTTGCGGCAATCAGCAGCACAGAGAGCACATTGGCAGAAAGGAACGGCGACAGGGCGTTGTCAGGAATGATCGAGAGCGCATAGTCGGCGTAGCCTTTTTCTCCGCTGCCGAGCGCAAGGCCCGCTAGCGTTGATGATGCGCCTGCTGCTGCGCCGCTTGAAAGTTCGACGTTTGCCGGAGCAATGATGAGGTAGAGAGCGGCAGCGAGCGATGCGGCCAGGATTGTCGTCAAAAGCGTATAGAAGACGGTCCGCTTGAAAATGCGTCCGGATTCAGCCGATTGAGCGATGCTCGACAGCGTTGAGATGATTGAGACGGCAATGATCGGAATCGAAATGAATTTGAAGAGGCGGATGAAGACGGACGAGATGAGGCTGCCGGCTGCGGCGAGCATTTCGCCGCCCCAGAAGCCGCATGCCAGTCCGAGCGCCATGGCGGCTAGATAAAGGAGCGCGATTCGCACCTGCGGCGGCCGAACGGCCGGCGTGCTGAGCGAAGCTGAAGCAGGGGATGGATCGGGTGCAACGCGCAAAGTGGACGAAGCATCGGCGGATGTGCGGCTGGGCTGCTGCATGGTGCGATTCCTCATGGGAAGGCAAAGCCCCGGCCGCAGAGTCCAAAAGAGGCAGCCGGGGCTAATTCTTGAGTAATTTTGTCAATGATTGTACTAACAAATCGAACGAAGTGCGCAATTAGATAAAACGTACTGGCCGCATCCGGTCAACCTGCGCTCAATTGCGCATCAGCCGCCGGCATGCGCTAGGCAAAGAAAATCTGATTCTCATTCCTGAGCCGCAGCAGCGAATTGCGCTCGCGTTCGGCGAGCCATTCTACGAATACGCGAACGCGCTTCTTTTCCCAGGCATCAAGCGTGGCGCTGACGTAGCAGGCGGCAGCTTGGCGCCGCCAGCCGGGCAGAATCGGCACGAGCTGCTTGGTTTTGAATTCCTTCGTCACATGAAAGAGCGGCATGTCGGGCACGATGCCTGCGCCTAGCATGGCGGCGGACTTTGCTGAAATCAGACTGTTGAACTTGAGCGAGCTGCGCCAGTGAAGATTCACGGTCTGTCCGTTCTTCGTGAGCGTTTCCGTTGCATTGCGCGAGGGTGTCTGAATGAGAATGCCGGTGTGCGCAGCAAGGTCGGCCGGATGCCGCGGCGTGCCGTGCCTCTGCAAATAGAAAGGGGAGGCGCAGGCAATGAAGGGCATTTCGCCGACATAGCGCGCAATGATGCCTGAAGGCGGGGAGTCTGGGCCGTAGCCCACAACGACGTCGAGCATGATGCCGTCGCAGCTGAAGGCTGCCGGAATGGTGCTGCTCAGCTGGTGCAGTTCGAGCTCGATGTCGGGATAAATCGTCTGAAAGTCCACGAGCGCCGGCGTGATTTCAATCGGACCGATGCCGGCGTGGGCAGCCAGGCGGATCACGCCGGCAAGCCGGTCCTTTTCGCCCTTGAGGTCCGTCATCATGTCGTCGTGGCAGCGAAGAAGCGCCAGCGCTCGGCGCTGAGCGCGCTCGCCGAGCTCCGTGAGCTTGAGCGGCCTCGATCCTCGTTCGAAGAGCAGTCCGCCGAGCTCCGCTTCGATTGCTTTGAGCGCGCGGCTCACGGTGCTCGGCTCACACTGAAGCTTGTCGCAGGCCGCATTGACGCCGCCCGCTCGAGCCGCTTCGCAAAAGATGCGCCATACGTGAATGTCGTCTGTTCGCGGCATGGAAGACTCCTCTTGTCAGACGCAGCGCAGAAGTCTGCTGCTGCGTAGTTACCCTCAATTATGGCGCACTGCGCAATGAGATATGACGCGGCATGCAATATGACGCAACGCCGCCAACTCTTGAATGACTGGCATTCGAGGCCGCATCCCTAAGGGTTTGCCCTGCTTATTTATTGCGCAGTGCGCAACAAATGCCATCAATTCATTGCCTTCTTTTTTCTCTCAGACTTTTGAATACTCGCTTCTGCCGGCAGAAAAAGACCTTTCCGGCAATCGATCTTCATCCGACCCATCCCCCTCGGTCCACCTAGGAGAAAACACATCATGACCTGGCAAATCTGGTTTGCCATCGCGGTGATCATCCTCACCGTCATCGGACTCGTGAAGCGCTTCGAGACGCGCATGCTGCTCGTTGTGGCGGGCTTCGTCATGTGCGCTGTAGCCGGCGAGCCTGTCAAGGCCTTTCAGTCGTTCGTCAAAGGCATGACGAACGGCACGCTCGTGCCGGCGATCTGCGCGGCCATGGGCTTTGCGGCGGTCGTTTCTGCGTCGAAGTGCGACCAGCATCTTGTCGCTGCCGTTGCTGCGCCGCTCAAGAAGCTCGGCGGCATGCTGATTCCGGCGACGACGATTCTCACCTTCCTCATCAACATCGCGATCATGTCGGCAGCCGGCACGGCGGCGACGGCCGGCGCGACCTTCATTCCGCTTCTGCTTCGCGCCGGCATCCGCCCGGCTGCGGCGGCTGTGGGCGGCGGCACGATGACGGGCCTCCTTCTCAATCCGGGCTGCGCTCATGACATCTATGTGGCGAAGATGGCCGACATGGACCTCATGGCCTTCATCGCCTACATCCTGCCGTACTGCGTGGGTCTGGTGCTGCTCGGCACCATCATCAACGCCGCGATCATGATCGTGAAGAACAAGGATCACAAGGCGGATCCTGCCGAATTCACGGAAATCGGCGAAACGAAGCCTGCTGAAGCCTTCAAGGTGAACTATCTCAAGGCTATTGCGCCGCTCGTTCCCTGCGCGATTCTGATCTCTGCGGCGATCTGGTTCCCGAAGGCCGGCGTCGACGTCGTGGCGGCCATGCTCATCGGCACGTTCTTCATCGCGGTCATCACGCTCATGAATCCGGGCGAGCTCTCCAAGGCCTTCTTCAAAGGCATGGGCTCCGGCTATGCGCAGGTGATCGGCCTCATTGTCGCCGCCGGCGTTTTCGCGGCGGGCCTTCAGGCGACGGGCGCCGTTTCAGCCTTCATCGAATACCTCAAGCATTCAAACGACTTCGCCCGCTGGGGCGCCGCTTTCGGCCCCTTCCTGATGGCTATGGGCACCGGCTCCGGCGAAGCGGCGATCTGGGCCTTCAATCAGGCGGTGACGCCCTCGGCGGCGAGCTTCGGCATGGATCCGGAATCTCTCGGCCTCCTCGCCATTCTGGCAGGTCAGTTCGGCCGCACGGCGAGCCCGCTTGCCGGCTGCATCATCATCGTGGCGGGCTTTGCGCATGCTGATCCGATCATGGTGATGAAGCGCCTCTTCCCGGGCATGTTCGTTGCGCTCATCGTGGCCGCGCTCATCATCGTCTAGCGCTGAGGAGCGGTAGCCATGTACGACCTCATTATTCGCGGTGCCGACGTTGTAGATCCGGGCGAGCGCACTCTGCGGCAGGCTGACGTCGCGCTCGAAGGCGGGCGCATTGCGGCCGTCGGCCCGAACCTGCAGGGCGAGGCGGCGAGCGAGCTCGATGCTGCCGGCCTGGTGCTGCAGCCCGGCGTGATCGACACGCATCTGCATCTGGCGCCGAGCGCGAAGAGCCATGCCATGCTCGCTCGAGCGGGCGTCACGACTTGCATCGACATGTCGGGGCCGACCGAGAAGGTGTTCCAAGAAGCCCGAGAGTTCGGACGCGGCCTCAATATCGCCGTTCTCAACGCGATTCTTCCGGGCCGCAATGTTTCAGGAAACGATCCTTCGGCTGAAGAGATCGACCGCTTCATCACGCAGTCGCTTGCAGGCGGCGCGCTGGGCGTCAAGCTGCTCGGCGGACATTTTCCGCTGACGCCGCGCGCTTCCGCCCGCATGGTGAAGGCTGCGGCTGACCGCGGCGTCTATATGGCGTGGCATGCCGGCACGACCGAACAGGGATCTGACCTCAATGGCTTGAAGGAAGCCGTGGCGCTATGCGACGGGCATCCGCTCCATATGCCGCACCTGAACGCCTACTGCAGAGGCCGCGTCAAGCCCGTGCTCGAAGAGTGCGAGGAAGCCGCTTCGCTTCTTGAAGCGCATCCCGAACTGGTGACGGAGAGCTACCTCTCTGCGCGAAACGGCTGTCCGCTCGGCATGCAGAACGGCCAGCCGAAGTCGGCCATCGTGACGAAGAATCTCGCCGCCTTCGGCTTCGAGCCCACGATTGAAGGCGTCCGCTCGGCGATTCTCGCCCGCCGTCTCGGCGTTCTGATTCCGAGCGGCGACGACGTCGCCGTCGCGGATGGTTTGGAAGGACTCGAGTACTTCAACGAAGCGACGGAAAAGGGACGGCCGGTGGACGGCTCCTTTGACGGCGTCAATCCCTTCGCCTCCCGCGCGTTCTTCGCGACGGCCCGCCGCGCCGACGGCAGCTTCCTCATTGACGGCATCAGCACGGACGGCGGCGGCATTCCGCGCAACGTCATCCTGTCGTCAGGCCTGTCGCTCGTCAAGCTCGGCGGCCTCGATCCGGTGGATTTCGCCGTGAAGACAGCGCTGCTGCCGTCGCTCATGCTCGGACTGCCGCAGAAAGGCACGCTCGGCATCGGCACGGATGCAGACCTCACGATCTACGACCCGACGACGCAGACGGCGCGCCATTCGCTCGTCATGGGCCGGTTCGTGCTGCGCGACGGCCAGCCTGCAGGCGCCGGCGCGCAGGCCATCTGCACGGCCACAGGCGCCGAAGCGGCGCGCAGCGCCGGGCTCGACCCCATCGTCGTTGCGGGCGGCATCGCCAAGCTCGATCGGCGAAAGGCAGCAGGCATCAGCTAAATCCTCTTTTCAATCTTTTCCTCCGAGAGAACGCATCCGGCATCCCGGCGCGACCAGCTGGGATGCCGGAGCGGACATCCCAGGAGAAGGCCCCTCAATTTTTTTTCTAGTTCAACCATCATCATGACCAAGCATCAGCTTTCCCTCATTGCCGCCGCCGTCTTCGGCGCTGCCGGCGTTTCGGCCGCTCAGGCGGGCGACATTCAGATGTTCGGCTTCTTTGATCAGGGCATTTCCTATCTCCATGAAGAGCTCAATGCCGGCATGGGCGGCCCGCAGGGCCAAAGCCTCAGCAATCCGGCTGAGATCGGTGCCGACGGCTATGTGGCCCGCGCCGCGACGAAGAGTCAGCTCGCACAGGGCACGGGCAACGTCAGCACCTGGGGCATGAAGGGCTCTGAGGACATCAACGGCGACCTCAAGGCGATCTTCCATCTGGAATCTGCCTTCCTGGCCGACGACGGCACGATCTACGGCGGCAAGAACCAGATTTTCGAGCGCGAATCCTCATTCGGCCTCGAATCGAAGACGTTCGGTCAGATTAAGTTCGGCCGCATGCCTGCTCTCACGACCGGCTCGGGCACGACGGGCATCTTCAACAGCCGCGTCAATCCGTTCGGCGCCGGCTGGGGCAACATGACGGGCGGCTGGAAATTCGCGGGCACGCTCGCCACGGCCCGCTACGACAACATGATCAACTACATCTCGCCCAAGTTCGGCGGGCTGCAGTTCCATGCGCAGTATTCCTTCAAGAACTCCCTCTCCGGCGCAGACGAGGGCACGTCGGACACGGACCGCTGGTGGGCTGTGGGCGCGACGCTCACGGGCGAGAAGTTCTTCCTGGCGGCGGCGCTTGACTGCGTCGACTATGCAAGCGTCGACTTTGCCAATGCCGGCATGGGGGAGGGACAAGTCCGGGCTTTCGGCGAGCCCGTGCATGACGCCTACAAATTCCTGGTGGGCGGCCACTACAACTTCGACGCCTTCAAGCTCTACGGCACCTTCCAGTACATGAAGAACACGCCTTGGATCGGCGGCTATTCGACGAAGGAAGTGGCGCCGATGCTGGCGGCGGACAAGAAGAGCGGCACGGTGGGCCAGAAAGGCTTTGACGCCTGGGCCGTTTCGACCGGCGTCGACTTCAAGGCTATTGGCGGCACGGTGAAGATGTCCGTGGGCTATGCGCAGGCCGAGAATCAGAACGTCGACACGAAGAACGACATGCAGCGCGTCAACGTCGGCCTCGGCTATGTGTACTCCCTCAGCAAGCGCACGTCGGTCTACGGCATCGGCGGCTACTTCTGGGAAGACGCCGACTGGCAGCGCGACAACATTTCGGCGCATGAAGTCATCGTCGGCCTGATGCACCGCTGGTAAGACGTTCGCAGCAGCGTAGCGTGCCGACGCCTTTTTCACTCGCTGTCTCTCTGCGCCGGCCGCTGCGCTTTCGTCCCGGCCGCTCTCCGTCCAAGGCGGCCGGGACGGCTGCGTTCCGCTTGGTCATCGGATCTGCCGAGATCTTCCAACCCTGGATGCCGCAGCTTCATGCGCTGCGCCATTCAACTACAAACAGAAAGAATCAAAAGGACCTCTCATGCTTGGCATGCATTTTGGACGCGTACCGCGCCCGAGCGCCGCGGAGGATGAAGCCGCGGAAAAGAATCTTCCTTATCCTCAGCGCGACACCGACGACTGGCTGCAACTCATCAACCGCGCCTCGATTGTCTCCAATATTGAAGCGGGGCTGCTGGATCGTGAAAATGGCCGCAGGCTGGCTCAGGCGCTCGACATCATGCGCGAAGAAGCCAAGCAGCCGGGCGCCAAGCGCGCAGAGCTCTACATTACATTCGAGCCGGAGATGCTCAAGCTCGCAGGCCTTGCGGCAAGCATCGTGCATGTCGGCCGTTCGAGCCAGGACATTCTGGCGACGGCCAATCTCGGCCTCAATCTGGAGCGTCTGAACAAGCTCCTCTTCGCCTTGACGGAAGTGCGCCGCGCGCTCCTTGAGCTGGCCCGCCGGGAAGAAGGCGCGCTCGTGCCGAGCTATACGAACGGCGTGCAGGCGCAGCCGACGCTCTACAGCCACTATCTGCTCGCTCAGGATGCGATCTTTGCTCGCGACTGCGAGCGCGTGCTGCAGTGCATCGACCGCTACGACACCTGCCCCATGGGCTCGGGCGTATGCAACGGCACAGGCTGGCCGCTGCCGACGGCGCGCATGGCGGAGCTCCTGGGCTTCAAGCGCACGTTCGTCAATGCATTCGATGCCGGCCAGTGCCAGGGCAACGATGTGCCGCTCGAGATCTCTCAGATCATTTCGAGCGCCATGCTGCACGTCAACGCCTTCCTCGCCGACTTCATGATTCAGTATGCGACGCCGCGTCCCTGGATCCATCTCACGGGTACGAACGGGGTGTACCGCTCGAGCGCCATGCCGCAGAAGCGCAATCCGGGTCTCATCAACGACTGCCGCCGAGATGCGGGCCTTGTGCTCGGCGAGGCGGCGGGCGTTGCCGTGCGCGTGCAGAATCTTTCGCTCGGCATGGCCGATGTGCGGGATGTGCACTGCATGCAGGCGCTTTGCGACGATGCCTGCGTGACGCTTCGCACCTTCGCGGGCATTGTCGGCCGGCTGGCCGTCGACTGCGTTCGCTCGCTCGAAGAGCTCAACGCCGACTGGACCTGCACGCAGGAGATCGCGGATCAGCTGGTCCGTCTCTGCGGCGTCGACTTCCGCACCGGCCACAGCTTTGCGAGCCATCTGGTCACTTGGGCGCGTGCAAAGGGCGTCACGCCGCCGGCTCTTGCGTATGACGATGCTGCGGCAGTCTGGCGCGACTTTCGGCAGGATCCGAAGTTCAGCAGCGCGCCCGCCGAGCTGCCGATGACGCCCGAGGCGCTTCGCCGAGCGCTCGATCCGCAGGGCATTGTGGAAGAGCGCGCAACGCCGGGAAGCGCCAATCCGACTTTCGTCAAAGCGATGCTCGCCGATGCTTTCCAAGCGCTTGAGGCTGACGAGCAGGCCGCTCAGAGCCTCGTCAAGGCCCGTGCAGAAGCCGCGTCAAAGCTCGATGAAGCGCTAGCTGCTGCGGTTGCCTGACGCAGTGCTGTCCCGCTAGTCTTTTCCATCCATTCGAAGCGCGCTTCTCCTGTGATTGAAAGCGCATTCTTTGGGGCGCTGCGGCTGAGAGCCTGCAGCGCCCGTTTTTTCGTCTCGATTTTTCTCTCAGGACAATGCAGAACGCCACCTTTCAGATGCTGACTCGCCGCCGCTGGCTCTATCTTGCCGTCGCCTGCATGATCAATCTGTTTGCGGGTTCGATCTTCACCTGGTCTGTCTTTGCGGCGGCGCTGGCCGAGAAGCTGACGGCGGCGACAGGCGCGGCGATGTCGCCGAGCGATCTTGCCGTAGTTTTCAGCCTTGCCAACGGCCTCGGTCCCATTCCCATGATTTTCGGCGGCGCCGTGAGCGACCGGTTCGGACCGCGCTTCGTCATCATGGCGGGCGGCGTCATGATGGGCGTCGGGCTGTGGCTTACGGGCAGCGCGGGGTCGATCAGCGAGCTGCTTGTCGCCTACGGCCTCTTCTTCGGCTTGGGGCTCGGCCTCGTCTACGGCTGCGCCATCAATACGACCCTCAAGTATTTTGCCGATCATCGCGGCTTGGCAGGCGGATTGGCGACTGCCACCTACGGCAGCAGCTCCGTGCTGCTGCCGCCGATCGCCACGGCGCTCATCGCGGCTTGGGGCGTCGAAGCGGCGCTGCATGCGATCGGCGCGGCAGTGGGCATTGTCATCGTTGCGGGCGGGGCGCTGCTTCGCCAGTGCCCAGCCGGCTTTGTTCCTGACGGCTGGACGCCGCCGCCGGCCGGCGCTTTCGGCGCTAGAAGCTGCACTTGGCGCGAGATGATTCGCTCGCCGGAATTCCCGCCGATGGTGGCGCTTCTGCTCTGCGGCGCGACGGCCGGCATGATGGTGATCGCCAACGGCTTTGCGCTTGCGCGGGAGCAGGCGCAGCTGTCGGCGGCCGAAGCGAGTGCGGCGGTGTCGCTCATCGCGCTCGCCAATACGGCAGGCCGGCTCGTTGCCGGTATGCTTTCCGACCGCATCGGTCGCACAGCGGCGCTCGGCACGGCGCTTGCCGCCGCGCTTGCCGGACTTGCGGCGCTTGCATGGGCCGGCGCCGGCGATGCGGCGCTCTTCATCGCCGGGCTCTCCGCCGTCGGCATTTCCTTCGGCGCCTTCATGGGCGTCTTCCCCGGCTTTACGGCCGAAGCCTTCGGCAGCGCGCACAACGGCGTCAACTTCGGGATCATGTTTGCGGGCTTTTCGGCCGCAGGCCTTCTCGGTCCGATGCTCATGGGGGCGCTGCGAGGCGCAGGACTGCCGTTCGGCGCCTGCTACGCTGCGGCAGGCGTGATGTCGCTTGCCGGCTTTTTCTTCATCTGGCTCTTCCGGCGCGCGGCGTCAAGGACGGCCTGATCTCAAAGCAAAGGCGGCTTGCCTTTCCCTCTGGCGGGAAAGGCAAGCCGCCTCTTCATGCGCGTGTCTGCGCGCTGTTGTCAGCCGCTTGCCGTCAGGCCGGCATGGCAAGCGCGTCGAGTCCGACGAGCCGCTCGGGATGCGCGTAGATGTTGGCGCGTCCCCGCCGGCAGAAGGCGGCAAGCGTCATGCCGGCTTCCTTCGCCACCTCAACGGCCAGTGCGGTCGGCGCCGACACGGCAAAGAGAATTTCCACGCCGCACATAGCTGCCTTCTGCACCATTTCGTACGATGCGCGCGAGCTGATGACCAGCACGCCGTCGCGCCAGCCTGAGAGCGCCCGCAGCCCGAGAAGCTTGTCAAGCGCGACATGCCTGCCGACATCTTCAGCGCCGCCGGCAAGCGTGCCGTCGGGGTTCACCCAGACGGCGGCATGCGTGCAGCCGGTGAGGCGGCCGAGCTTTTCCGCATCGTTGAGGTAGTTGAGCGCGGCGGCGTAGTGCGTCATGTCGAAGCGCTGCGACGAGCCGACGCGAGGAACGCGGCGGACGGCGCCTTCAAGGCTCTCCACGCCGCATATCCCGCAGCCTGTGCGGCCCGTCATCGAGCGGCGCCGCTCCTTGAGGCCCCAGAAGGCCTCGGAGGCAATTTCAAGCGATACGGCCTTGCCGCGGCAGGCATCTTCAACTTCAATGCCGTAGATCTCGTCCGTGCTTTTCACGATGCCTTCGGCCAGCGAGAAGCCGACGGCGAATTCCTTGAGCATCGTCGGCGTCGTCATCATGACAGCATGAGAGATGCCGTTGTAGACGAGGGAGACAGGAATCTCCTCGGCAATCCAGTCTGCATCGGGGCCGCTCGTGCCGGCAAGCCGCACGATGTCGACCATGACGGCGCCGTTCGGCGTCCGGGGGTCTTCGGCGAGCGCGCCGTCCGCGGCTATCGCCGGCATGACGCCGACGGTCTTTTCCAAGCTCTTGGACATGAACTGCTTCCTTGCACTAAAGGTCTTGAATGCGCTGCGCCTGAGAGCTGCTGAAAGGACGGATCGAGGCGCGTGGTGTCTAAGGCGTCAGGCGCTTCGGCTCTGCGCGTAGGCGTCTTCGAGTCCCGTCATGACGATGGCTTCCACTTCGGGCGAGAAGGTCGATGCTTCGCCCGTCGAGAACAGGGTGGGCGTCGCGGCGCCGCAGGCTTTGCAGAGGTGCAGGCGGTGCGCGTCGTCGCCTTCGTCGTGCACATATTCCAGATCGGAGACGGACTCCGTGCCGCAAGCGGCGCAGCGAATGCGCTCGAAGTGCCAGGAGGCGCCGCAGCAGCCGCAGTAGAGCCGCTTCATGTTGCCGTTGCGCGCTGTGGGCGTGACGGCGGCAAACGAGGCGTCGGCGCCGCAGACCGGGCACTTCAGGCTGCGGTCGTAGTCAGTGATCGGATCGTCGGCGAGCTCGAGGCGGCGGGTGGCTTCCATGGCGTAGCGGTCAAGGAAGGCGCGCAGCGTCAGGCCGGCGGCCGGCAGCGCGAAGCGGTCGAGCGCCGCTTCAGAGCCTTCCCAGGCCTTCGTGCAGGCGTCGAGATAGGCGAGCGGATCTGAGGCGGCAATCGAGACCATCTCAGACGAGGCGAGCGGGGAGAGGTCTGCCGAGGCGCATTCGCGCTTCAGCGCTTCGTCGCCGTCAAGATGCGCCAGCAGCGCGTCGGCGATGCGGCACATGCCTGCTGCAAAGGCTTCTGGACGGATCTGAATGCCGGCGCTCTTCAGAAGCGACGGACCGCCGCGCAGCGCAGCGGCAACGGCTTCATCCGAGGGACGCTGCCAGACAGCGTCTTCGGCGCTCAGAGAAGCAGAAAGTTCAGCGGCAGCGGCCAGCGCCGGGCCGAAGGCAGCGAGCCGGGCGCGCACGGCGGGATCCTTGTGGTCGGCGTACTTCGCAAGCGCGCGTTCGATCGACTGGCGGTTCATGAAAGCGTTTCCTTCTAGTGGTGTCGTGTCTGAAGCGGCGCCGCCCGCGGGCGGCGGACTGCTTTGCCGTAAGGCTTGAGAGCGCACAGGGCGCATCAACGGGAATGACGCCGAAGGCTGATCCTTCAGAGGCATTCCGCTTGAGGCGGAGCGCAGACGGAATCCATTTCCGCAAAGAGGCCGGGGCGGGCTGCCGAGCCGCGCTTCAGAGAGCGGCCGCCGGCAGCCCAAGCTTTTCATCGTGAGGAAGCCGGTCTGTCGGCGGCCGGCCGGCTCCTCTCGAGAGACTGTCGGAAAGCTTACTTCCGGCCGTCCTTTTCAACCGTCACGTTCTTGCCGAGGGCGAGCTCTTCATTGGCCCAGTAGCCCCAGTGATAGAGGGCGTCGGACTCGGAGACCTTGCCGTCGCCGAACATGATGCGCGACGTGCCGCGGTAGGGCTCGAAGATGCCCGCGCCGAGGTAGATGTGCGCAATGCCGACGAAGACCGTGAGGAAGAAGAAGATGTCATGCACCAGACGCGCAGCGAGGAGCGTGCCGGCGCTGAATTCCACCTTCATCGCGCCGCTCGGCAGGAGCCCCGTGTTGAGCCACAGGATCAGGCCGGAGACGGCCATGATGATGCAGAAGAACAGGAGCGCGCCGTCAGCAAGGCGCTGCGCGGACTTGACGTGATGCTGCGGGGGCATGTGAACCTTGCCCGGCGCAAACAGATAGAAGGGGAACTTCATTGCCCACCGGACGTCGTCCGAATCCCACTTGCCGAAGATGTCCTCCTTGAAGAGGCGGGCGGCGCCCGCCGGCGACTTGAGGAGAGCAATGATCGGCACGAGGATGAACGGAATCGCCAGAATGCGGTGAAGCATGCGCATCGTGCGGGTGAAGCCGCCTCCCATGACGGAGCCGCCGAGCTCCGGCCAGAAGACGAAGAGACCCGTAACCGCGAGCAGGATGCACGCGATCGCGCAGACGCCGTGGGTGACGCGGGTCAGAAGCGAATGGCGCTGAATATAGCGAGTCATGTGAAACTCCTTACTTGGCGGCGTTGGACTTGTCGGCGGCGCCTTCCTTCTTCAGGAGCTCCGCCACCTCGCGGTCCGCCTTGGCGCGCTGTTCAGGCGTCCAGGACTGGCGGGCCTCTTCAAGCGTGACGTCCTTGCGGCGGTAGCCGAGCGCGGCGAGGAACGACACGGCGAGGCCGGCGACGACGACGGCGGTGCCGACAGCCGTCACAGGCTTCATCGCCTGAATCGCGCCGATCATCTTGTTGGGCTGCGGATTCGTCGGCAGGCCGTAGGCTTCATGGCCGTACTTGAGAACGGAGAGGACATGGAGGCCTCCCATTTCATTCTCGCCGTAAAGCTCAGCCTTATCAAAGCCCTTCTTCTTCAGGAACTCGACGCGCGCCTTGCCCTTGGCAATCATTTCGTCGCGAGGACCGAACTTGAGCGCTTCAGGCTGGCAGGTCTTGACGCAGGCCGGAATCTGCCCTTCCTCGATGCGGTCCAGGCAGAGCGTGCATTTGTCGATCTTGCCGTCGAGCGGACGGAAGCGCGGCACGTCAAAGGGGCAGGCCGCCTGGCAGAACGTGCAGCCGTTGCACTTCTCGGTGTCAAACGACACGACGCCGTTCTCGTTCTTGTGCAGAGCGCCGGACGAGCAGACGGCCACGCATCCGGGGTCCGTGCAGTGGAAGCACGAACGGCGGCCGATGGCCCAGTGCACCGGCTGGAACTTGTTGCCGCTCGGCTTCTCGTCGAACGTCATGATGAGGCGGGTGTCGCCGTTCAGGTCAGCCGGGCTCTGCAGCGAGCCCGTGAACTTGTTGGCGTTGAGGCCAAGCGGGCTCGGCAGCATGTTCCACTGCTTGCAGGCCACCTGGCAGCCTTTGCAACCCGTGCAATGCGACGAGTCGAAAAGGATGGCAACTTCTTTATCAGCCATTTATTTCTCCTTGAATCTTCGGCCCGTCAGGCAGCCTTTTCAATGTTGACGAGGAACGCCTTGTACTCGGGGATGTACGAGTTCGGGTCGCCGACATTCGGCGTCAGGTCGTTGACGTTGTCGCCCGTAGCGAGCTTCGTGCCCCAAGAGAAGTGATGCGGCAGGCCCACGACATGCGTGAGGACGCCATTGACCGTCATCGGCTTCATGCGGATCGTCACCATCGCCTTCACGACGACGGAGCCGCGGTTGTTCCAAACGCGGACGTTGTCGCCGTTCTTGATGCCCTTCTCCTTGGCAAGCTCCTCGGAAATTTCGATGAAGTTGCAGGGGACGAGCTCGTTGAGCCACGGGATGTTGCGCGTCTGAATGCCCGTCTGCCAGTGCTCCGTGACGGAGTACGTCGTTGCCACATAGGGGAACTTGGACGAGTCGCCGTGCTGCGTGGACTTGTCCTCGGTGAAGCGGGCGCAGGGATTGTTCTGCAGGGCGTTGAGCGCATTCTTCGTCGGGGATTCAAACGGCTCGTAGTGCTCGGGCATCGGGCCGTCGACCATGCCGTGGCCGGCGAAGAGGCGGGCGTTCTGCTCCCAGGTCATGAAGAAGGCGTTGTTGTCCGGCGGATTGGCCGTCGTGAAGTCGCCCACGTCGTTCTGAATCCACTTGCCGTTCTTCCACTCGACGAGCACGCGCTTCGGATTCCACGGACGGCCCTTCGGGTCGGCAGAGGCGCGGTTGTAGAGAATGCGGCGGTTGGCAGGCCAGGAGAACGACCAGCTCGGATAGAGGCCGAGGCCGGTCGGGTCTTCCTTCGAGCGGCGGGTCATCGGCTGCTTCATCGGGTCGAGCTTGTCGGCGTCGTTGTTGTAGTAGCCGGAGAAGATCCAGATGCCGCAGGCGGTGGAGCCGTCTGCCTGCAGTTCGGAGTAGCCCTTGAGGAGCTTGCCGTCCTTGACGGTGTAGCCGTTGAGGGCCCAGCAGAGCGCGCGCAGATCGTACTTGCCGTCGATCTTGTATTCGAAGTGGGTCTTCAGAATCTGGTCGGGGCAGGCGCCGCCTTCCTTGGCGTACATCTCCTTCAGGCGGGCGAAGAGGAGCTCCATCATCTCGAAGTCGCTCTTGCACTCTCCCGGCGGTTCGATCGCCTTTTCGCGCCACTGGATCCAGCGGCCGGAATTGTTGATCGAGCCGATCTTTTCATAGATGAGCGCAGCCGGCAGGAAGTAAACCTCGGTCTGGACCTTCGAGGGATCCATGTCGGGCGCTTCCCAGAAAGTGGCCGTTTCCGTGAGGAACCAGTCGGCGACCATGAGCCAGTCGAGGTTGGCCATGGAGTGGCGGACATGCTTGGCGTTCGCGCCGGAGTGCGCCGGGTTCATGCCCCAGCACATGTAGCCCTTGATCTTCTCGTCGCGCATGAGGTTGAAGGTCATGATCGTCGAGTAGGCGCCGTAGTCGAGCTTCGGGCTGATCTTCGGAAGCAAGTCGTAGCAGTAGTCGTTGTCGACCGTTGCGTTTTCGCCGAACCACTCGCGCAGCATCGAGACCCAGAACTTGGGCTTGTTGCTGTAGTAGCCGGCGGCATAGGTTTCGTTGTGCAGATAGGCGGCCAGCGTGGGATGGCTCTTGCCGGTCGGCCAGCGGAGGTAGCCCGGCGCATCAGGCACGGAGGCGCCGACGTCGGTCGAGCCCTGCACGTTCGGCTCGCCGCGAAGCGCGTTGATGCCGCCGCCCGCAACGCCGATGTTGCCGAGGAGAAGCTGCACCATGCACATCGCGCGGCAGTTCTGCGAGCCGTAGGTGTGCTGCGTCTGGCCGAGCGCGTAGAGGATCGAGCCCGAACGGTCGGGCTTGCCGGTGCTCGCATAGACCTGCCAGATCTTGAGCATCACTTCCTGGTCCATGCCGGTCACCTTCGAGACGAGCTCGGGCGTGTAGCGCGCATAGTGGCGCTTGAGCACATTGAGCACGCACATCGGGTTCGTGAGCGTCATGTCGCGCTTGAGAATCTCGAGGTCGGGCGTCTGGAAGGCAGGCGTGCCGGGCTTCTTCACCCAGGCATAGGGGCCCGTGGCGGAGGTGTCCCAGCGCTCGACGTGATCGACGTCGTAGCCCCAGGATTCCTCAGAGTAGCGCTTCGTCTTCGGATCCCAGCCGGAGAAGAGGCCGGTGTTCGGATCGAACTTGAAGTCCGGACGCAGCAGGCAGGCGGCGTTCGTGAAGTTGAGCACGTACTCCTTCTGATAAAGGTCGTGCGAGAGGATGTAGTTGATGAGGCCGCCGTAGAAGGCGATGTCCGTGCCCGGGCGGATGCGGCCGTAGATGTCGGCGTTGGCGGCCGAGCGGTTGTAGCGCGGGTCGACCACGATCCAGGTGGCGCCGCGGTCCTGCGCGCGTTCAACCCAGCGCGAGGAGAGCGGATGGTTCTCGACGTTGTTCGAGCCGATCGACATGATCACGTCGGAGTTCTGGAAGTCGCACCAGTGCGAGGTCATCGAGCCGCGGCCGAAGGACGGCGCAAGGCCGGAGACGGTCGACGAGTGGCAGACGCGCGTCTGGTTGTCGATGGCGACGATGCCGAGCGAGCGGGCGAATTTCTGAACGAGCCAGCCTTCTTCGTTGTTGAGCTGAGCAGCGCCGAAGCTCGCGATGCCGTCGCAGCGGTTGACGGTGATGCCGTCTTCCTTCTCGACGAAGCTCGCGTCGCGGGTCTTCTTGATATGACGGGCGATGCCTTCAATGGCATCCTTCCAGGAAATCCGCTCCCAGGTCTTCGATCCGGGACGGCGCACCATCGGGTAGAGCACGCGGTCGGGATGGAGCTTGGCCTTGCGGTCCTCCGTCACGATATTGCGCAGGCCCCACATCGCGGCGCCCTTCGGGCAGAGGCCGCCGAGGTTGACCGGGTGGTCAGGGTCGCCCTCGAGATTGATGAGCTCGCCGTTGCGCGTCGAGCAGATCGTGCCGCAGCCGCCGGAGCAGTAGCAGCAGATGTTGGTGGTTTCCTTGACGTTGGCGAGCTTGTAAGTCGCCTTCGCGCTTTCAGCGGCGCCGGCTGCACCGGCGGCGAGCCCCGCAGCGAGCGGAGAGGCGCCGAGAACGAGTCCGCGCTTCAGGAAACTTCTGCGTGAGACTTCCATGGATCCTCCTAGGAGAGAGTCGATTCGCCGGCTTGGACAGCCCGCACGAGTCCTTTTCAATGTGCGAGCAGGCGAGCTGCTCGCGAAGCGGCTTCTTGATGCGGTGCTTTCCGGCGGCCGGCAAGGGTCGGAATGCAATGCGGGGCAGAAAACAGCGTTTTCACAGCGCTGTTTCCTTTCGCGCCCTGCTTGCGCGCAGTGTGGTCTTGTTGCTTGGAGGTCTCAAGACGTCTTTCGGCTGACCGCTTATCTGCAGAGGTAGAGCGGAAGGAGTGCTTTTCTCTGGATGCGGCCGCACCCTCGAGAGGTACTCCTTTAAGCGGATCGCGTCTTAGGCAGAGAAAAGCAGAGGAAATCGCTATTCTTATTTGGGATAGCGATTTTGAGGGAGCGTGCTTTACGAGATTGATTTAAATCACAAAAACGCTATCTTTCCCTGTGCTGTAGGGGCCTTGCGGGTGGGGTTTGGAAAAAAGACCTCGGGAAGGTCCTAATTTTCAGCGTCGGAAAATCAGGCGCTTTGAAGACATCAGCTACATGCCGGCGCGTCAAAAGCCCTCTCTGATCGGCACTTTCGACCGGTTGGCGCTCCGCTTTCAAGGCTTGGATTCTTTGCTATTCTTGGCGGCGTTAAGGGTTAACCCTTTTAGACTTTGCGCGCAATCGAGGCTGAATCTCTTGAGCGGCATGCCTTCTGCTTGAAGAGATCGGCGCCGATGCCTTTCATCCATACATGAATTCTTCAGCTTTCTGCCTGCCGCTTTGTGTTTTCGCTTTTTGGCTCTGCGCAGCCGCAGCGACGGCGAATGCTACGCAGGCGCCGGCGTCAGCCGAGAAGGCGCTTGAAGCGATCGAGGCGGCGGAGCCGCAGCGAGCAGAAGCGCAGGACAAGACGGCGCCGCAGCCGCCGAAGATCAGCGCAGCCGCGGCGGACAGTGCGCGCCGCACGCTTTACGCGGCCGACGTCGCCGTCATCGGCGCCGGCGGCGCGGGACTGGCCGCCGCCATTGCGGCTCGGCAGGCCGGCGCTTCGGTGATCGTGCTTGAAAAGATGCCGATACCGGGCGGCAACACGCTTCTCTCCAATGACGGCCTCATTACTTTCGGGGCCCCCTGCAGCGCGCTGCTGCCCAAGCCTTCGCACGACTGTTCGACGCAGCGTTCGGAAGCGCATCGCCGCCTCAAGGCGGAGATTCTGCGCATCGGCCGCACCTGCGAGCCGGCGCTTGTCGACAAGCTTGTGCAAGATTCAGACAGCATCTACCCCTGGCTCACGAAGCTCGGCGCCAATCTGCAGGCCGGCTATGCGCCTCCGGGAGAAAAAGTGCTTGCCGTGCGCTATCCCTCGGACGGCATTCCCGTCGGATACGACGTGATGCGCGCGCTTCTGGCGCAGGCGGAGAAGCTCCGCGTGCCCGTGCTCACGCGCATGCGGGCAGACAAGATCCTGCGCGGTCCGTCGGGCGAAGCGGCAGGCGTTCGCGCCATTTCCAGATTCGGCACGGAAGTGGACATTCGCGCCGGCGCCGTCATTCTTGCGACGGGCGGCTACGCAGGCGGCATCGACATCGTGAAGCATCTGCGTCCCGATTATCCGCTGCTGCTGACGACGAATGCGCCGGGTACGACGGGAGACGGACTGCTTATGGCGCGCGAGATGAATGCGGGCTTCCGCGATCTCGGCAACGTCGTCTTCCATGCAACGGCTCAGCCCATCTCCGGCATCGTGCTGCCGCAGTCTCTGCGGCTGGAGGGCGCCATTCTCGTCAACGACCGCGGCGAGCGCTTCGTCAACGAGCTGGCCGATTCGGAAACCATTGCCGGCGCCATTCTGAAGCAGCCCGGCGGCCGCGCCTGGCTGCTGGTCGATCGAAAAATCGTTGATTCCCACCGTCTGGTGGAGGACGTCGTCGACTTCGGCTTGGCGGGGCCGCTTCCCGGCTGCTGGGACTTTGACGAGCTGGCCCGCACCGTCGGCGCCAAGCCGGAGGCGCTGCGCCGCACGATTGACCGCTACCGCGCCATGCGGCAGAGCGGCCGCGATGCAGACTTCGGGCGTCCGACGATGGCTTCGGCGCTCGATGACGGTCCGCTTTTTGCCATTCGGGTGAGTCCGGCCTTCCACGGCACCACGGGCGGCGTGGCGATCAACGCCGATGCACAGGTTCTTGATGTCAAAGGCCGTCCGATCGACGGCCTCTGGGCGGCCGGAGAGGTGGCGGGCGGCCTGGACGGCGAATCGCGCGTCGACAACATCGGCCTGACAGCTGTCTTTGTCTTTGGCCGGCAGGCTGGCGAATCCGCAGCCGCCTATGCCAAGCGCAGCAAGGGGCAGACTGCTCCCGCCGGCGACTTCCCGGCCATGAAGAGCGTGCAGATGCCCGATGCGCGCTATGCCGCGCGCCGATCGGCAGCGGCTTCGGCTGCCGACGGCGGCGAATCCGCTGCCGGGGCGCCGCTTCGGGACGCTCCCTAGCCGATTCCTCAGAAGCTGCCGCCTGAAGCAGAGAGCATGCAGGCGGCAGCGCACTTCGCGCCTCTTTGACGCCAAGCGCTCCCCAGTACACTTTCAATCGCTCATCGGCAATCTTTTGAGGAGAGGCGGACGTGATTGAAATCAAAGGGCGGCGCACGGTTCCCGCGGGGGAGTCCCTGCGGATTCTGCACACCTCCGACTGGCATCTGGGGCGAGATCTAGCCGACGTAGACCGCACGGAGGACTACGCGCAGATGCTGTCGTGGCTTCTCAGCGTCATCCGAGAGCGGCGGATCGACGCGCTTCTTGTGGCGGGAGACGTCTTCGACACGCCCATGCCGCCTTCCAGCGCTCAGAAGCTCTACTTCGACTTTCTTGCCGAGGCGGCTCGAACCGATCTCATCGGGGTCGTCGTTGCAGCGGGCAATCATGATTCGCAGCGCTTTCTGAGCGCGCCGCGAGGACTTCTTTCCGTGGTGCGATGCGCTGTTTCCACGGAGAGGGCCGAGGATGAAGCGGTCGTGCTGCGCGATGCGTCGGGGCGCGCGCTGCTCGGCGTGGCGGCTGTGCCCTATCTGCGCGAGGGAGACGTGCGCATGACGAACGCCGACATGGATGAGGCGGATCGCGCGCGGTTCTGGGAAGCGGGCGTGGCCGAGCGATATGCCGGCGTACAGGAGCGGCTCCGCATGGCTTTGAAGGGCGAAGCGGCGCCGCTGATTGCCATGGGTCACCTCTTCGTAACGGGCGCGAGGCCGAGCGCTCGGCTGCTGAAGCAGGGCGCCGGAGATCCATCGCACTACGTCGGCTCTCTTCGCAATGTCGGCGCAGAGGCCTTCGGCGCCGGCTGGCGCTATGCGGCGCTCGGCCACATTCATGAAGCGCAGGCGGTGAAGGCGCCTGACGCCGGCTATGAAATCCGCTATTCAGGCTCGCCTCTGATGCTCGACTTCACGCATGAGCGCTACCGCCATCAAGTCGAGATCGTGGAAGTGCCTGCTGACGGCGCCGTTTCGATCGAGATCCTCGATGTGCCGCAGCCGCGGCTGGTCAGGACGCTTCGAGGCGGGCTCGACAAGCTTCTCGCAGGCATTGCCGAAGCCGGCCGTCAATGTCCCGGAGCGATCGTGTCCTGCGTGGCCGACTGCGGCAGCAGCGTGGCGGAGCGGCGGATCGCGTCGGCGGCGCTCGAGGAAGCGGCCCGCACGGCCGGCGTGCATCTCGGTCCCGTCGTGACGGCAGCGCAGGCTCGTGCGCGCGATGACGAGCCTCCTTTGAAGCGCTTGGACGACATTACGCCCTTGGAGGTGTTTGAAGACGTGCTGAGCGCTGCGGGCGACATGGCGCCAGAAAAGCGAGCGAAGCTCGAAGCGCTCTTCGCAGAGGCTGAAGCCTCTGCCCGCGATGCGATGGCGGCCGAACAGGCCGTGAGCGAAGCGCGGCTGGGAACCGGCGGGCTGCAGCGCGCCGCTGCGCCGGCCGGCAGGAAAGCGGACGTGTGCCGCGAATAAGCAGGAGGTCCATCGTTATGCGTCTGCACAAGCTTCGCTTCAAGAACATCAATTCGCTTGCCGGCGAATATGAAATCAACTTTGATGCGCCTCCCTATGCAGAGAGCGGCATCTTTGCCATCACAGGTCCTACGGGCAGCGGAAAATCGTCGATTCTCGATGCCGTCGCGCTGGCGCTCTATGGAAAGACGCCTCGTACGGAGTCGATCGCCGAAGGTTCGAAGGTGCAGGAGCCCTATTTCTTCCTCTCGAAAAATCGAGACGACTGCTACGCACAGGCTGTCTTTGAAGTGAGGGGCCGCTTTTATCTTTCGCGCTGGTCGGTAGCTCGAAAGCGTCGAGGCGAGGGCTTTTCACCGGCCAAGGCCGAGCTTGCGGCGCTGGCGAGTCCCGATGATGAATGCGGCCGCATTCTGGCGGAAAAGATTACTGACTGGCGCGACGCCGTAAAGCGCGTGCTCGGCATGGACTATGAGGCCTTCACGCGGTGCGTGCTTCTCGCGCAGGGCGCCTTTACGAATTTTTTGCGCGCGCCGCTCAAGCAGCGCTCTGAAATTTTGGAGCGCATTACGGGCACGCAGATTTATTCAGAAATTGGCAAAGCGGTTTTTCGTCGGGCTCGGGAAGAAGAGGCCGAATGGCGGCGGCTTGAGGAGGCGCTTCTTGCCGCTTCGCCGCTTGGCGACGAAGCCAGACAGGCGCTTGATGCGTCGCTTCTGAGTGCCCAGGCGCAGGCCGAGGAGCTCAGAAAGACGAGCGAAGCGCTTGCGGCCGCCTGCCGCTGGCTGGAGGAAGTGCAGGCTGCGGAGCGCGAAAGGGATGAGGCGGCGCAGAGCCTTCTAGCGGCGAGGGCGGCGGTTGAGGCGGCTGAGCCGCAGGCCAAGCGCGCAGCGGCCGCGCGGCGGGCGCTGCTCCCCATGGCTCGCGTTGAAGCGCTTCGGGCGCTTGAAAAGAAGGCCGAGGCTGCCGAACAGGCGCTTTGGCGCGATGCAGAGGCGGCCAAGCAGGCGCAAAGCGACTCTGAAGCCGGAAGCAAGGCGTACAGAAGCCAAGTCCAGGCGCAGGAGCTCGCTTGTCGGCGTGCGGAAGCCTTCCGCCCGCAGGCGACGGCCATGGCCGTCGCGGATGCGGAGATCAAAAAGCTTCGGGAAGCTGCCCGCGAGGCTGATGAGCGCTTCGCCGCCGCCAAGAAGGAGGCGGAAAAGGCGGCGGCGCAAGCACAGAAGGCCCGCAGGGATGCAGCAGAGGCGGCGGCCTGCCGCAGCGAACTGGCGCTGACGCTTCAGAAAGGAGCGGCCGACGACCGGATTGCGCCGCTTCTGCCTGGCCTGGTGCAGGCGGTGGAGGCGCACCGCGCCAAGAAGCTCGCCGCTTTGGATGCGCAAAAGGCGGCGGCTGCCGCGCGAGAGCAGGAGAAGGCGGCAGCGGCCGCCGCTGAAGAAGCGGCGGCGGCGGCTCGCGAGGCGGCCAAGCGCCGCGAGGCTGCAGCTGCGGCGGTGGCCGAGGCTCGGCGTGCTCATGAAGTGGCGATGGCCGGCAGCTCGATCGAAAAGGCGCTTTTGTCGCTTAAGCAGGCTGAAGACGCCTGGTGGAGCGCTCGCTGGCTGCTGCAGCTAGCAGAAGAAGCCGGCTTGGCGCGGGCTGCGCTTAAAGGTGCGCCCGCCGACGGCGCGCTTGCCGCATACGCTTCTGGCGTCGTCAAGCGCTGCGGCGCTGCGGCCGATGCGCTCCTGAAAGACTTCCCTGAATTCGCGCACGGCGTGACGCCGGAACGCGCGGCCGAGCTCAAGGCGGCTGCTGACGGCATTCGCGACTGGTCCAAGCGCGCCGGCATTTCGGAAGCGTCGCTTCGGGGGGCAGAGGCGGCGCAGCGCCGTGCCGACGAGGCCTCGTCTCGAGCTGCGGCGGCAGAGCTTAGAGCCAAGGCGGTGCTCGCGCCGCTTGCATCCGAACTGGCGGCGGCTGAAGCGAGGCAAAAGGCTTGCGACGATGCGCTTGACGAAGCCCGAGCGGACTATTTGAAGCAGGCGGGCGCCTTCGTTGATGCATCCGTTCTGATGCAGATGAAGCCGGCGGAAGTGCTCCGGCAGCTTGAAGCGCGAGCCGATGCGCGCGCGAAAGCGCTGGCGGCATCGGCGGCGGCCGAAGAGCGCGCGGCGCTCTGCGCCCAGTCGGCAGCGGCGGCTGAGGCTCGGCTCGAAGGGGCGCAGACGGCGCTGGCCGCATCGGAAGGCGCGGCTCGAAGCGCTCGGCAGGATGCAGAAGCGGCGGAAAGTCGCCGCCGCCAAGCCTGGGGCGATCAGAACGGCCAAGCGGCGCTGCAGGCGCTTGAGGCGGCTGCGCTTCAGGCGCAGAAGGCTGCTTCAGAGGCGGCGTCCCGAGCGTCGTCGCTTCGCGAGAAAAGCGCTGCGGCTGCTGAAGCCGCGAAAAAGTCGCGCGAAGCGGCCGAAGCGGCCCGGGCTGAGGCTGCGGCTGAAGCGCCGAAGACGGTGCAGGCGCTTCGGGAGGCGGGCTTCGACAGCGCGGCTGCGCTTGAAGAGGCTTATTTGCCAGAAGACGCCATTCTTCGCTTCGAGGCGGCGCAGCGGACTGCGCGCGAGCGGCTTGCCGCCGCAGAGGCGCTCGAAAAGAAGCGCGCAGAAGCGCTTGCGGCAGTTCTGGCCCGCAGGGCGACGAACGATGCGCCGCAGGAAGCGCGCGCCAAGGCAAAGGCCGCTTCAGAGCGGCTGCTTGCCGCCAATCAGGCGATCGGACGCCTGAGCGAGCAGCAGCGCGCGGACGACGAGCGCCGGGCGGAGGCGGCTGAAATGCGCCGCGAAGCCGATTCGGCCAAAAAGCGCTACGAAGCCTGGGGCGAACTCAGCGGCCTCATCGGCAGCGCGACGGGCGACGTCTTTCGGCGCGCTGCGCAGAAGCTCACGTTCCGAGTGCTTCTCGCGCATGCCAATCGGGTGCTCGATCAGATGCAGAGCCGCTATGAGCTCAAGCCTGCAGGAGAAGAGGGGCTCGACGTCGACGTGGCGGACCGCTTCCTTATGGGGATGTCGCGCACGTCCTTCAATCTGTCGGGCGGCGAGACGTTCCTCGTGAGCCTTGCGCTCGCGCTTTCGCTGTCAAGAATCACGACGCGCGGCTTGCAGGTCGACACGCTCTTTTTGGATGAGGGCTTCGGCGCGCTTGATGCGGAGACGCTCGATCGTGCGCTTGCGGCGCTCGAAAGCCTGCAGCAGAACTCGCGCAAGCTCGTGGGCATCATCAGCCACGTTCAGGCCGTTCGCGACCGCATTGCGACGCATATTGCTGTGAGGCCGCGCTCCCAAGGAGAGAGCGAAGTGACAGGGCCGGGCGTGCGGCGCCTTTGATGAAGTCTGCCTCGCCGCGTGCGGCGGCGAGGCGGACAGCGTTGCGGGTTCAATGGCGCTTTTCTTCGCCGATGAGGTGCGTGCTGTCGAATTCGCGCTGGTTGCTGCGGTGCTTCCAGATGACGAGGCCCATCGAAATCATGACGAAGAGCCCGAAGAGCGTCATCGTGCAGGGCACGGAGAGGTCGAGCTTGATGAGGATCGCATAGATTCCGAGCATGGTCAGAATCGACAGATTCTCATTGAAGTTCTGTACAGCTATAGACCGGCCGGCGCTCATGAGCACGTGGCCGCGATGCTGCAGGAGCGCATTCATCGGCACGACGAAGAAGCCGGCGCAGACGCCGACGGCGATCATGACCAAGCCGGCTATTGCTGCGGCCCAGGAGATCTGGGCGCCGAAGATCGAGAAGCCGCCGGCGGGCGCCATGTCGGCATTGAAATAGGCAGTGCAGGTGACGAGCGCGCCCATGACGATGCCCATCGGCAGCACTTGAAGCGAGCGCTTGAGAGGAATCTTCCAAGCGGCAAGCACGGCGCCCACGGCAATGCCGATGCTCACGACCGCCTGCATGACGGCGCCTTCCGACAGGTTCATGCCGAGCGCATGGTCGCACCATTTGAGCACAAGGAACTGCAGCACGGCGCCTGCCCCCCAGAAGAGCGTCGTGACGGAAAGAGAGATTTGTCCGAGGCGGTCCGTCCAGAGCAGGCGGCAGCTGCCGAGGAAATTGCGGACGGAATCCACCGGGTCGAAGGGCTGCTTTGGATAGCGGGCGCCCGTATCGGGGATGGCGAGGTTGACGATCGAGGCGGCGATGTAGACGAAGGTGACGGCAAAGATGGCCGCATCGGCATAGCTGGAGAGTCCGAGCGCCTGAAGGTGCAGGCCGTCAAGAATCAGCTGCGCGACGTCGGGGCGGATGAGAACGCCGCCGAGCACGACGCCGAGAATGATGGAGCCGACTGTGAGGCCCTCGATCCAGCCGTTTGCGACGACGAGCTTTTCGGGCGGCAGCAGCTCGGTGAGGATGCCGTACTTCGCCGGCGAATAGGCCGCTGCGCCGATGCCGACGATCGCGTAGGCGAGAAGCGGGTGGCCGCCGAAGAGCATGAGCAGGCAGCCGCAGGCCTTCACGAAGTTGGTGAGGAACATGACGCGCCCCTTCGGCATGGAGTCGGCGAAGATGCCCACCCAGGCGGCGAGCAGCACGTAGCTCACCACAAAGAAGATCTTCAGCAGAGGCGTCATCCAGTCGGGCGCGTTCAGACTCGTCAGGAGCGCTATGGCGGCGATGAGCAGCGCATTGTCCGCAAGCGACGAGAGGAACTGTGCGAGCATGATGCAATAGAAGCCGCGATTCACTTTGAAATCCTTTGTTTGCCGTGTCAATGCGTCTCCTCGTCGCCGAGGTTTGCCGGTGCGGGCAGTCGTGTTCGCACCGAGCTTGTGAACGATAACACTAGGGAGCAATCCGGCGCAGACGAATTTCGTTTCATTTCAGAGACTGCGTCTGCGATTGGACTGCTCCGCAGGGCTTTTGAAGCAGTTCGCGGGCGCGGGGCCGCGTCCGCTCGCAAGAAGACCGCGCTAAGATTTCGCCTTTCTGCGGCGGCCTCTCGCCGAAGCTGCCGTCCTCCTCTATTTCATGAGGCTTTGCCGTCCATGCCCCGTCCTATTTCCGCCGAAATCGATCTCAGCGCTCTCAAGCACAATCTTTCCAAAATCCGCGAGGCGGCGGCAGGACGAGATGTCTGGGCCGTGGTCAAGGCCAATGCCTACGGGCACGGGCTGGAGAATGCCGTGCATGCCTTCGCGGACGCGGACGGGCTGGCAACGATCGACCTCTGCGATGCTGAGCGCGCCCGCCGCGCCGGCTGGACGAAGCGCATTCTGTTGCTTGAAGGCTTCTTTGACGAAGAGGACATCGAGCCGCTGCAGTCGCTTGACGTCGAAACCGTCATCCATTCCCTGTGGCAAATCGACATTCTGAAGAAGCGCCCCCTCAGGAAAGTCCGCGTACACATCAAGCTCAATTCCGGCATGAACCGGCTCGGCTTTCTGCCGGTCGAGGCTTCTGCTGTGCATGACATGCTCGCGGCCATTCCGGGCGTCGAGGTGATGGGCGTGGTGACGCACTTCGCCAATGCAGAGCCGAGCTACAGCGCAGACAAGCCGGCATCGGTCAGCAAGCAGCTCGCGCGCATGGGCAGGCTCGCAAGGGGAGAGGCGGCGGCCTGCATGGCGAATTCAGCCGCTATTCTCTTTCATCCGGAAGTGGGCGGCGACGCCGTCCGCGCAGGCGTTGCGCTCTACGGCGTCTCGCCTGATCCGCACGTCTCGAGCGAAGCGCTCGGACTGATTCCGGCCATGACGCTCTCGGCCCGCATCATCGCCATTCAGGAGATCGCACCGGGCGAAGCTGTGGGCTACGGCTCGCGCTGGGTGGCCAAGCGTCCTTCGCGCATTGCGGTCGTGGCCTGCGGCTATGCCGACGGGTATCCGCGCTCGATGCCCGACGGGGCGCCTACGTGGGTGGAAGGCCAGATCGCCCCGATTGCCGGCTCGGTTTCAATGGATATGCTTGCCATTGATGTCACGGACATTGCGCAGGCTGACGTTGGCTCGAAGGTGGAGCTCTGGGGGCGGCATCTCCCGGTGAATCAGGTGGCGGCTGCCTGCGGCACGATCGGCTATGAGCTTGTCTGCGCGCTGGCCCGACGCGTTCCCGTCGTGGTGCGGGAAGACGACTGATGCGGCTGGCTGCAGTCTGCCTGCCTCCTTCCGGGCGAGCCCTTCGTGAAGAAGCGCCGATTCCGACCTTCATTGCCTTGGACGACTGAGCATGGCCAAAAAGGAACGAGTTGAATTCGTCTGCACCGAATGCGGCGGCACGACGCCGAAGTGGCAGGGTCAGTGCCCGCACTGCAAGGCGTGGAATACGCTGCAGGAATTCAAAGTGCAGCAGGGCGCAGCATCCCGATTCGGCAGCGGCCGCAGCAGCGGGCCGCGCGGCTTCGTTGACACGACGGGCGCACTGCAGGATCTCGCACAGGTCAGCACTGAAGAGGCGCCTCGCATCATCACCGGCCTTTCCGAGTTCGACCGCGTCATGGGAGGCGGCTTGGTGCGCGGCGGCGTCGCTCTCATCGGCGGCGATCCCGGCATCGGAAAGTCGACGCTGCTGCTGCAGGTCATGGCGCGTCTCGTCGCCGCCGGCATCCGTGCCGTCTATGTATCGGGCGAAGAAAGCGCGGCTCAGATTGCGCTTCGCGCACAGCGTCTGCAGCTGCCTCTGGAGGGGCTGCAGCTGATGAGCGAAATCGAACTCGAGCACATCGAGTCGGTTATTCGGGACAAAAAGCCGGAATTCGTCGTCATCGACTCGATACAAACGCTTTTTTCTGGCGATTTGGACAGCGCGCCGGGATCGGTTTCGCAAGTGCGGGAATGCGCAGCGCGCCTGACGCGCATTGCCAAGAGCTTCGGCGTGACGCTTTTTTTCGTCGGCCATGTAACGAAGGACGGCTCGCTGGCCGGTCCGCGCATTCTCGAGCACATCGTCGATACGGTCCTCTATTTCGAGGGCGATACGCATTCGAACTTCCGTCTGATACGCGCCTTCAAGAACCGCTTCGGCGCCGTCAACGAGCTCGGCGTCTTTGCTATGACGGATCATGGCTTGCGGGGGGTGACGAATCCCTCGGCCATCTTTCTCTCGGAATACAAGTCCGACGTGCCGGGCTCGACTGTGCTGGTGACGCAGGAAGGCACGCGTCCGATCCTCGTTGAAATTCAGGCGCTCGTCGATCAGACGCATCTTCCGGCTCCGCGCCGCTTGTCTGTGGGCGTGGATCCGCAGCGCCTGGCGATGCTGCTTGCTGTTCTCCATCGGCATGCCGGGGTGGCGCTTTTCGATCAGGACGTGTTCGTCAATGCTGTCGGCGGCGTCAAAATTTCGGAAACGGCGGCCGATCTGGCAGTGCTGGTCGCCATTTATTCAAGCTTTCGGAATCGGCCGCTTGCGAGGGGGCTCGTCGTCTTCGGCGAAGTCGGGCTTGCCGGAGAAATCCGTCCGGCTCCGCGAGGGCAGGAGCGTCTTCGCGAGGCGGCCAAGCTCGGCTTCGGCCGCGCCGTCATTCCGCGAGCCAATGCGCCCAAGCACCCTATCGAGGGTCTGAAGATCTTTGCGGTCGATCGGCTCGCCGATGCGCTCGATGCTGTGCTCGACGACTAGGCACAGCTCTCCGCATGAAACGGCTACACTCTCTGCATCTTTGATTTTGAGAAGCTGCGCCGGCCGGCTTCAGACGCTGCCGGCGAAGCTCCTTTGGGGATTTTGACAACATGACTACCCTTACCAAGCTTCTGCCGCCGCAGGCGGCGCCCGCTCAGGCTATTCTCGACAAGGCGCATCAGATCGCTCTTACTTCGGCGGAGCGCGCCGCGATGCCGAAGACTGTTCAGACGATGCAGGGCGAAGTGACGGTGGCAGTTGAAGCCATGCGTCCGCTGCATGTGAACGACCTCTTCATCGACGATAAGGGCGGCTTCTGGGTGGTGCGCCCGGCTGTTGAAAAGGTGCTGCAGGTGACGGGTGACGTGGCTGTCATGCGCGAGGCCGTTGCTGCGCTTGTCAATCGCGGCGTTGAAGTTGCCGAGGCGCCCGAAGGATTTGCCGTGCTGCCGCTGCCGAATCTGGCGAAGATGCTGGAAATGGTCGGCTTGGAAGTCACGGAGGCTGAGGAGCCGTTCGATCCGATTCGCTTCGAGTCTCACTGCGGCTGCGGCCATCATCACCACCATCACGGCGAATGCTGCTGCGGGCATCATCATGATCACGAAGAGGATGAATGCAGCTGCGGTCACCACCATGACCATGAAGAGGGCGAATGCTGCTGCGGCCACCACCATGACCATGAAGAAGGCGAATGCAGCTGCGGCCACCACCATGACCATGAAGAAGGCGAATGCTGCTGCGGCCACCATCACGATCATGAAGAAGGCGAATGCTGCTGCGGCCACCATCATGATCACGAAGAAGGCGAATGCTGCTGCGGCCACCA
>CAJKSP010000024.1 GCA_905202595.1 uncultured Sutterella sp. | reverse complement strand
GTCTGCGCTTCGCTATTCGTGAAGGCGGCCACACCGTCGGCGCCGGCGTTGTTGCTCAGATCATCGAGTAATTTGAATGGATTGGCGAGAGGAAGCCTTGAAAGCAAATTAGGGTTTCCCCTTTAGCTGAAAAATATCGAATTTCGACTTGATCCCTAGAGGGGGCGGAGCTATACTCCGCCCCCTCTGCTCTTTTAATTGTTCTTTTTTCTAGGAAAAACGAAATGCAGTCTCAGCGCATTCGCATCCGCCTCAAGGCCTATGACTACAAGCTGATCGACCAGTCCTCTCTCGAGATCGTCGATACCGCCAAGCGCACCGGCGCAGTGGTCCGTGGTCCTGTTCCTCTTCCCACCCGCATTCAGCGCTTCGACATTCTCCGTTCGCCGCATGTCAACAAGACCAGCCGCGATCAGCTCGAGATTCGTACGCACCAGCGCCTGATGGACATTGTTGATCCGACCGATAAGACGGTTGACGCGCTCATGAAGCTGGATCTTCCCGCGGGCGTGGACGTCAAGATCAAGGTTCAGTAATCCAGTCAGATTGCTAAAAAATTCGCCTTGCTTCGTTGCAGACGGATTAATCGACGGTTAGAATCGCACTTTTGTGCCCTATACAGGACTGTTGCTTCTCTTTGCAACAGTTACGGGCATCTTTCTTGAAAAAACGGTCCCGGCCAATCGCAGCCGGGGTGGAGAAAACAATGAGTGATAAGCTCGGCCTCGTCGGTCGCAAGATCGGCATGACGCGTATTTTCACGGATGACGGCGTGTCCGTTCCCGTGACCGTGCTCGACGTGTCGAATAACCGTGTCACTATGGTGAAGACGGTTGAAACCGACGGCTACAATGCCATTCAAGTCGCGTTCGGCTCCAAGAAGCCCTCGCGCGTGAGCAAGGCTCTTGCCGGCCATTACGCCAAGGCTGGCGTGGAAGCCGGTTCCATGCTCAAAGAGTTCCATATCGATGCAGACAAGGTCGCCGAATTCAAGCCCGGCCAGACCCTCTCTGTCGAAATGTTCACGGAAGGCCAGAAGGTCGACGTGACCGGCACGACCATCGGTAAGGGTTTCGCTGGCGCTATCAAGCGCCACCACTTCTCGTCCAATCGCGCTTCTCACGGTAACTCCGTGACGACGAACGCTCCGGGCTCCATTGGTAACCGCCAGGATCCGGGCCGCGTCTTCCCCGGCAAGCGCATGGCCGGCCATCTGGGCGATGTGCAGCGCACCACCCAGAACCTCGTCGTGGCTCGCGTTGACAAGGAGCGTCAGCTTCTCTTCGTCCGCGGTGCTGTCCCGGGCGCCGAGGGCGGCGAAGTCATCGTCCGTCCGGCTGTCAAGGCGTAAGGAGCGAAACAATGGAACTCAATGTCCTGAACGAACAGGGAAAGACGGTCGAGGCCGCCGACAACGTGTTCGGTCGTGAATACAACGAACCCCTGGTGCACCAGATCGTGGTTGCCTTCCAGGCCAATGCCCGCCTCGGCACCCGCGCTCAGCTGAACCGCCGTGACGTGCATCATTCCACGAAGAAGCCGTGGCGCCAGAAGGGCACGGGCCGTGCTCGCTCTGGCATGACGTCCTCGCCGCTGTGGCGTAAGGGCGGCCGCGCCTTCCCGAACACCCCGGATGAAAACTTCAGCCAGAAGGTCAACAAGAAGATGTATCGCGCTGCGATGGCTTCGATCTATTCGAAGCTCGTTGCCGATCAGCGTCTGGTGGCCGTTGAAACGATCAAGGCTGAAGGCCCGAAGACCAAGGCGTTTGCTGGCCAGCTCAAGTCGCTCGGTCTGAACGAACGCGTTCTCATCGTTGTCGGTGAGGAAGAATATGACGACAACCTCATTCTTGCTTCGCGCAATCTGAAGGAAGTGCTCGTCGTCACGCCGCGCTATGCGGATCCGCTCTGCCTTCTCTACTTTGACAAGGTCGTGGTCACGAAGGCGGCTATTGCCCAGATCGAGGAGATGTTGGCATGAATCAGGAACGTCTGATGAAGGTGCTCGTCGGCCCCGTCGTCTCTGAAAAGAGCACGATGATCGGCGAAAAGCATCAGCAGTACTCTTTCGTGGTCATCCCCGATGCCACGAAGTGCGAAGTGAAAGCTGCTATCGAACTGCTCTTCAAGGTGAAGGTCAGCTCCGTTCAAATTCTGAACCTCAAGGGGAAGCAGAAGCGCTTCGGCCGTTATATGGGCAAGCGCAACGACGTCCGCAAGGCCTACGTCACGCTCGCTGAGGGTCAGGAAATCAACTTCGATCAAGAGGTGATGTAATGGCTCTCGTGAAACTTAAGCCGACGTCTCCTGGGCGCCGTCACGCGGTGAAGGTTGTCAGCAAGGAACTCCATAAGGGCAAGCCCTGGGCTTCTCTCATTGAGAAGAAGAATCGTGGCAGCGGCCGTAACAACAATGGCCATATCACGGTTCGTCATAAGGGCGGCGGCGCCAAGCGCCAGTACCGCATCATCGACTTCAAGCGTGAGAAGGACGGTATTCCCGCCCGTGTCGAGCGTATTGAATACGATCCGAACCGTTCTGCCCACATCGCTCTCGTGCTTTATGCCGATGGCGAGCGCCGGTACATCATTGCTCCGAAGGGCCTGACTGTCGGCCAGGAAATCATGAACGGCCCGGAATCCCCGATCAAGACGGGCAATACGCTGCCGCTTCGTAACATCCCTGTCGGCACGACGATTCACTGCATCGAACTGCTTCCGGGTAAGGGTGCTCAGCTCGTTCGCGCCGCTGGTGCATTCGGCATGCTGATCGCTCGCGAAGGCGACTATGCTCAGGTTCGCCTGCGTTCTGGCGAAGTTCGCCGCGTTCTCATTGAATGCCGCGCTACGATCGGCACGGTCGGCAATGAAGAAAACAGCCTGCGCGAGCTTGGCAAGGCTGGCGCTAAGCGCTGGCGTGGTATTCGTCCGACGGTTCGCGGCGTGGCCATGAACCCGATCGACCATCCGCATGGCGGCGGCGAAGGCAAGACCGGTACTGGTCGTGCTCCTGTCACGCCGTGGGGCCAGCTCACGAAGGGTTATCGTACCCGCAACAGCAAGCGCACCGATTCCATGATCGTTACGCGCCGTTACCGCAAGTAAGGGGGCCTGAATGTCTCGTTCTTTGAAGAAAGGCCCGTTCGTTGACGGGCACCTCATGAAGAAGGTTGAAGCTGCCCAGGCGAGCCGCGACAAGCGTCCGCTCAAGACCTGGTCGCGCCGTTCGACGATTGTTCCGGAATTCGTCGGTCTGACGATCGCCGTTCACAACGGCCGTCAGCACGTTCCGGTCTACATCAATGAAAACATGGTGGGGCACAAGCTCGGCGAATTCGCGCACACGCGCACGTTCAAGGGTCATGCCGCCGGCGACAAGAAGGTGGGTAACTAAATGGAAACTACTGCTATCGTTCGTGGCGTCCGCCTTTCTGCCCAGAAGGGTCGTCTGGTGGCCGATCTCGTCCGCGGCAAGCCCGTGGACAAGGCCCTGTCGATCCTGACTTTCACGCAGAAGCGTGCTGCCGGGATTATTAAGAAGGCCCTCGAAAGCGCCATCGCCAACGCCGAACACAACTTCGGCGCCGATATTGACACGCTCGTCGTGAAGAAGATCCATGTTGAAAAGGCTGCTACGCTGCGTCGCTTTGGCGCTCGCGCCAAGGGCCGTGGCACCCGTATCAACAAGCAGACGAGCCATATTTACATCACCGTCGGTGACGGCGAAAGCTAATAAGGTGAATTACCATGGGTCAGAAAATTAATCCCACCGGCTTCCGTCTCCCGCTTACGCGCAACTGGACGTCTCGCTGGTATGCCATTGGCCGCGACTATCCGCACACCCTTCAGGAAGATCTGAAGGTGCGTAGCTTCCTTCAGAAGAAGCTTCGCAATGCATCGGTCAGCCGCATCCTCATCGAGCGTCCGGCTAACAATGCTCGCATCACGATTTATACCGCTCGTCCGGGTATCGTGATCGGCAAGCAGGGTGCTGACATTGAAGCGCTCAAGACCGAAGTTCAGAAGATGATGGGCGTGCCTGTTCACGTCAACATTGAAGAAGTTCGTCGTCCTGAGCTTGATGCTCAGCTGATTGCTGACGGCATCACGCAGCAGCTGGAAAAGCGCGTCCAGTTCCGCCGCGCTATGAAGCGTGCGATGCAGAATGCCATGCGCCTTGGCGCGCTCGGCATCAAGATCATGTCGTCCGGCCGTCTCAACGGCGCCGACATCGCTCGTGCCGAGTGGTACCGTGAAGGCCGTGTGCCTCTTCAGACGCTGCGCGCCAACATCGAGTATGGCTTCTCCGAAGCCAAGACGACGTACGGTGTGGTCGGCGTCAAGGTCTGGGTCTATCGTGGCGACAATCTTGGCCAGGAAGAAGCGGCTGAACCCGCTCCTCGTGAAGATCGCCATGGTCGTCGCAACGACCGCAACGGTCGCCCCGGTGCGCGTCGCAACGGTGCCCGCCGCAATGATGTGAAGCAGGACCGTGCTCCTCGCAAGCCGGCTGCTAAGGACGGAGAATAACGATGCTGCAGCCTAATCGTCGCAAGTACCGCAAGGACCAGAAGGGCCGCAATTACGGTCTCGCCACGCGAGGCACCAATGTCTCGTTCGGCGAGTTCGGCCTGAAGACGCTCGAACGCGGCCGCATCACGGCTCGTCAGATCGAAGCTGCTCGTCGCGCTATTACCCGCCATATCAAGCGCGGTGGTCGCGTCTGGATTCGCATCTTCCCGGACAAGCCCATTTCGTCGAAGCCTGCCGAAGTCCGTATGGGTAACGGTAAGGGCAATCCTGAATTCTGGGTTGCGCTCGTTCAGCCGGGCCGCGTCCTGTACGAAATGGACGGTGTAGATGAGTCGGTGGCGCGCGAAGCTTTCGCGCTGGCCGCTGCTAAGCTTCCGGTCAAGACCACGTTCGTGGTCCGCCAGGTCGGCATGTAATCTAAGGAGACACGGAAATGAACGCTAAGGAACTCCGCGCCAAGGATACGGCCGCTCTTAAGCAGGAGCTGCAGGATCTGCTGCAGACGCAGTTCAAGCTGCGCATGCAGAAGGCGACCCAGCAGCTTCAGAACACGGCTTCCCTTCGTAAGACGCGTAGCGATATCGCCCGCGTCCGTACGATCCTCACCGAAAAGGCGACCACGAAATGACGGAACAGACCAAAGCTTCGCTGACCCGCACCCTTCAGGGCGTGGTTACCAGCGACAAAATGGAAAAGACGGTGACGGTCCTTGTTGAACGCAAGGTCAAGCACCCGCTGTACGGCAAGTACGTCGTCAAGAGCAAGAAGTATCACGCTCACGACGAATTCAGCTGCAAGGAAGGCGATAAGGTTGAAATCGCAGAAACTCGCCCGATCTCCAAGACGAAGTCCTGGACCGTGACGAAGGTTCTCGAGAAGGCCGAAGTCCTCTAAGTTGCTGCGCAAGTAAAAAACTTGCCACAAATCGCTTGCAAAGCTTCTGAAGCTTCAGTTATATTTGCAAGCCGTCGCCCGGAAGACCCCAGGTGGTGTTCCGGGCGACTCATTTCTAGGGTGGCGATTGAGCCCGTTTCCCCGGCAAGCCGCCGGGCTTCGGAATGGGTTGGTCTGCTGCCTTCCTTCCCGAAAGACGGGACCAATACTATCCGCTAATGTGGAATAAGTTGGGAATTTTTAAACCATGATTCAGATGCAAAGCCGACTGGACGTCGCCGACAATACCGGCGCGCGTTCGGTGATGTGTATCAAGGTGTTGGGCGGCTCCAAGCGCCGTTATGCCAACATCGGCGACGTCATCAAGGTGACAGTCAAGGAAGCTGCTCCGCGTGGCCGTGTGAAGAAGGGCGAGGTCTATAACGCCGTCGTCGTTCGCACCGCTAGCGGTGTTCGCCGCGCTGACGGTTCGAAGATCCGCTTCGACCGCAACGCTGCCGTTCTCCTCAACAGCAAGCTCGAGCCGATCGGCACCCGTATTTTCGGGCCGGTTACGCGTGAACTCCGCACTGAGCAGTTCATGAAGATCGTGTCGCTCGCGCCTGAAGTGATCTAAGAGGAGAAGACATGCAGCGCATTCGTAAGGGCGACCAGGTGGTCGTCATCTCCGGCCGCGACAAGGGCACGAAGGGTACCGTTCTCTCCCGCGTCGACGACCGTCATGTGATCGTTGAAGGCGTCAACGTCGTTAAGAAGGCTGTTCGTCCGAATCCGACGCTCGGCATTGAAGGCGGCATCCAGAACAAGACGCTTCCGATTGATCAGTCCAAGATCATGCTCGTCAACCCCGAGACCGGCAAGGGCGACCGTGTTGGCTTCAAGGTCGTGGACGGCAAGAAGGTCCGCGTGTTCAAGTCTAACGGTGCCGAAGTCGGCGCCAAGGCCTAATGAGGGTGACGATGTCTCGTTTTGGTTCTCTTTATCACGACACCATTGTCCCCGAACTGATGAAGAAGTTCGGCTACAAGACGATCATGCAGGTGCCGCGCATCACCAAGATCACGCTCAATATGGGCGTCGGTGAAGCTGTTAACGACAAGAAGCTCGTTGACAATGCTCTCGCGGACATGATGAAGATCGCCGGCCAGAAGCCTGTCATCACTCGCACCCGCAAGGCCATTGCTAACTTCAAGATCCGCGAGAATATGCCGATCGGTTGCATGGTTACGCTTCGCGGCGACCGTATGTACGACTTCCTTGATCGCCTCGTGACCATTGCCTTCCCGCGCGTTCGCGACTTCCGCGGCGTGTCCGGCCGTGCTTTTGATGGCCGTGGCAACTACAACATCGGTCTCAAGGAACAGATCATTTTCCCGGAAATCGAGTACGACAAGATCGACGCGATCCGCGGCATGAATATTTCGATTACCACGACGGCGAAGACCGACGAAGAGGCTAAGGCCCTTCTTGCCGGGTTCAACTTCCCGTTCCGCAACTGAGGTTGACGCAAAATGGCAAAACTTGCTCTGATTAACCGCGAAGCCAAGCGCCGCGCCATGGTGGCCAAGTTCGCGGCCAAGCGCGCCGCCCTCAAGGCTGTCATTAATGACGCGAGTCTCACGATGGAAGAGCGCCTCGAAGCGCGTGCCAAGCTCGAGAAGCTTCCGCGCAATGCGAGCCCGGTCCGTCTGCGCAATCGCTGCGCCATTACTGGCCGTCCCCGCGGCAACTTCCGTAAGTTCGGTCTGTGCCGTGAAATGATCCGTGATGCCGCTATGCGCGGCGATATCCCTGGCCTCGTGAAGGCCAGCTGGTAAGCGAGGAGATTACGACAATGAGTATGAGTGATCCGATCGCCGACATGCTGACCCGCATCCGCAACGGTCAGATGGTCGATAAGGCTGAAGTGGCTATGCCGTCCTCCAAGCTGAAGGTCGCCATTGCCAAGATCCTTAAAGACGAAGGCTACATTGAAAATTTCGAAGTCGCGGCGAACGAAGGCAAGCCCGAGCTTCACGTGACGCTGAAGTACTACGCTGGTCGTCCTGTGATCGAACGCCTTGAGCGCGTTTCGCGTCCTGGCCTGCGCATCTACAAGAACCATGAGAACATCCCTCAGGTTATGAACGGTCTCGGTATCGCGATCGTTTCGACCCCGAAGGGCGTGATGACCGACCGTGCGGCCCGCGCTGCTGGCGTCGGCGGCGAAGTCCTCTGCTACGTCGCCTAAGCCAAGGAGTGGACAAATGAGTCGTATTGCAAAGATCCCGGTCGAAATCGTCAAGGGCGTCACCTACACGCTCACTCCTGACAGCATCACGGTCAAGGGGCCTGTTGGCGAAGTCAAGATGCACATCGTCAAGGATGTCAAGATCACGGAAGCTGACGGTCATCTTCATTTCGAGCAGCTCGCAGACACCCGTGAGGCCAATGCTAATGTGGGTACCATGCGTGCTCTCGTCAATGACATGATCAAGGGTTGCGCCCACGGCTTTGAGAAGCGCCTGACGCTGGTGGGCGTCGGCTATCGTGCTCAGGCCCAGGGCAATAAGCTCAACCTTACGCTGGGCTATTCGCACCCGATCGTTCACCAGATGCCGGAAGGCATCAAGGTTGAGACCCCGAGCCAGACGGAAATCGTGATCAAGGGTGCCGACAAGCAGAAGGTCGGTCAGACCGCTGCCGTCATTCGTGGCTATCGCGCTCCTGAACCCTACAAGGGAAAGGGTGTTCGCTACGCTGATGAGCACGTCGTGATCAAGGAAACCAAGAAGAAGTAATCGGGACGTTAGAAGATGATCAACAAGAAACAAAGCCGCCTGCGCCGTGCTCGCGCCACGCGCGCCCGCATTCTGCTGCAGAAGGTCGATCGCCTGACGGTCCATCGCACCAATCTGCACATTTACGCCAGCATCATTTCGGCCGACAACGGCCGCACGCTGGTTTCCGCTTCCACTGTGGAGCCGGAAGTGCGCGCCCAGCTGGCAAACCAGACTGGCCGCGGTGGCAATGTCGCCGCTGCCAAGATCGTTGGCGCTCGTCTCGCCGCGAAGGCCAAGGCTGCCGGTATCGAATCCTGCGCTTTTGACCGTTCGGGCTACCGTTACCACGGCCGCGTCGCTGCGCTCGCTGAAGCTGCGCGCGAAGCTGGCCTCAAGTTCTAATCAGGGGCTGGCAAATGGCTAAGGTTCAGAATAAGCACGCGGAAGATCGCGACGACGGCTTCCGTGAAAAGATGATTGCGGTCAACCGCGTCACCAAGGTTGTTAAGGGCGGCCGTATCCTCGCGTTCGCTGCGCTCACCGTTGTGGGCGACGGCGATGGTTCGATCGGCATGGGCACGGGCAAGTCCCGTGAAGTCCCGCAGGCTGTTTCGAAGGCTATGGAGCGCGCTCGTCACTCGATGAAGCGTTATCCGCTGAAGAACGGCACGCTCTTCCACGCTGTCGATGGTCAGCATGGTGCTACGCGCGTGATCATGCGCCCGGCTCCTGAAGGTACCGGCGTTATCGCTGGCGGCCCGATGCGTGCCATCTGCGAAGCGATTGGCATCCGCAACGTTGTTGCGAAGGCTTTTGGTTCGACCAATCCGTACAACCTGGTCCGTGCGACGCTCAACGCTCTCGGCAATCTGCGCAGCCCCGCTGAAATTGCGGCTAAGCGCGGCAAGTCGGTTGAAGAGCTCCTCGGCTAACCGGAGACCGCAAAATGTCCGAAAAGAAGACCCTCAAGGTCACGCTCGTGAAGAGCCCGATCGGCACCGGCAAGGAGCACCGTGCGTGCTGCCTCGGTCTCGGTCTGAAGAAGATCCGCCAGACGCGCGTTCTTGAAGATACGCCCGCCGTGCGCGGCATGATCAATAAGGTCGCGTTCCTCGTTCGCGTCGAATGACCCTTAAGGATTACCGAAAATGCGTTTGAATACGATCAAGCCCGCTGAGGGCTCTAAGCACGCCCATCACCGCGTCGGCCGCGGTGTCGGCAGCGGCTGGGGCAAGACTGCCGGTCGCGGCCATAAGGGCCAGAAGTCGCGTGCGGGCGGCTTCCACAAGGTCGGCTTTGAAGGCGGCCAGATGCCGATGTACCGCCGCCTGCCGAAGCGCGGCTTCGCTTCGCTTACCCGTAAGTTCTGCGAAGTGGTTCGTCTTTCCGATCTGCAGCGTCTTGGCCTTGACGAGGTCGATCTGCTGGCTCTCAAGAAGGCCGGCATCGTTTCCTCGCTCGCTCAGAACGCCCGTGTGATCCTTTCGGGTGAAATCTCCCGCAAGGTCACCGTTCGCGGTCTCGGCGTGACGAAGGGTGCCCGTGCCGCTATTGAAGCGGCTGGTGGCTCCATCGCCGAGTAAGACACCAAGCTTGCAAAGAGGATAGGACGTGCCGACCAGCCCCAGCACTAAGCAGCAGACGGGCCTCAGCAAGTACGGCGACCTTAAAGGTCGCCTGATCTTCCTGATGCTCGCTCTCGTTGTGTACCGCATCGGCGCTCATGTGCCGGTGCCGGGAATCGATCCCGACATGCTCAAGCAGCTGTTCAATCAGCAGCAGGGCGGCATTCTCGGGCTGTTCAACATGTTCTCCGGCGGCGCGTTGTCGCGCTTCTCGGTTTTCGCGCTTGGCATCATGCCGTACATTTCAGCATCGATTATTTTTCAGATGCTGTCGTACGTCTTGCCGTCGCTCGAAGCCCTTCGCAAGGAAGGCGAGCAGGGCCGTAGGAAGATCACGCAGTACACCCGCTATGGGACACTTGCGCTTGGTCTTTTCCAAGGCTTTGGTATCGCTGTCGCCCTCGAGACGCAGGCCGGCCTCGTCATTGATCCGGGCTTTATGTTCCGGCTCACGACGACTGTCAGCCTGCTCACGGGGACGATGTTCCTGATGTGGCTTGGCGAACAGATTACTGAACGCGGCCTCGGCAATGGTATTTCGATCATCATCTTCGCCGGCATTGTGGCGGGTCTTCCGAATGGTGCGAGCGGTCTCTTCCAGCTCGTTCAGACGGGAGCCATCAGTCCGCTTGCTGCGATTTTTGTGATCGCGATCGTTCTGGTCGTCACGGCGTTCGTCGTCTTCGTCGAGCGTGGTCAGCGTCGCATTACTGTCAACTACGCTAAGCGTCAGATCGGTAATCGAATCTATGGCGGGCAGTCTTCGTATCTGCCCCTGAAGATGAACATGTCGGGTGTTATTCCTCCGATTTTTGCTTCATCTCTGATTCTGTTCCCTGCTACGCTTGCCGGTTGGTTTACGACGGGCGATTCCACGCGCTGGATTCGCGACTTGGCGGCTTCTCTGTCGCCTGGTCAGCCGCTCTACACGCTGCTCTATGCGGCTCTCATCGTATTCTTTGCCTACTTCTATACGGCATTGGTGTTCAATCCCAAGGATACGGCGGAGAATCTCAAGAAGGGCGGTGCGTTCATCCCCGGCATTCGTCCCGGCGATCAGACGGCTCGTTACATCGATCGCGTGCTTCTGCGCCTGACGCTCGGCGGTGCCATTTATCTCGTGTTCGTCTGCTTGGTTCCTGAATTCCTGAATCTTCGCTTCAATGTCCCGTTCTATTTCGGTGGCACTTCGCTACTGATTGTGGTCGTTGTAACGATGGACTTCATGAGTCAGGTGCAGGCTTACATGATGACGCACCAGTACGAAAGCCTCCTCAAGAAGACCAACTTCCGAGGGCTTTCACGGAAGTGATCTACCAAGATCCTTTCTAGAGCAAATCAAGGCGGCTTTTTAAGCTGCCTGGCATCGAGGCGGGGCTCTTCTCTCCAACGGGGAGAGGGCCGCGCCTCGATGCTTTCTGAGCATTACAAATCAGTTGTCCCGGACATTGCACTACAGTGGCCGGGATGACTTGCACTGTGCAGGAAAAGTCGAGTATTATTCGTAGCTTCCTGCCGTGTGGGCATCGTTTTTCCATGCTTTACAGCATGTGGAGTTAAGAATGAAGGTTAGAGCTTCAGTCAAAAAAATGTGCCGCAACTGCAAGATCATCAAGCGCAAGGGCGTTGTCCGCGTGATCTGCAGCGACCCGCGTCATAAGCAGCGTCAAGGCTAAAGAGGTAAGAAATGGCTCGTATTGCCGGTATCAATATTCCGCCGCAGCAGCACAGCGAAATCGGTCTCACTGCCATTTATGGCATTGGCCGTGCTCGTGCTCGTCAGATTCTCGACACGTGCGGCATCCCCTATGACAAGAAGGTGAAGGACCTTACCGACGCTGAACTCGAGCGCATCCGTGATGCCGTCTCGAAGTTCACGGTTGAAGGTGACCTTCGCCGCGAAGTTCAGCTGTCGATCAAGCGCTTGATCGACCTCGGCACGTACCGTGGCATGCGTCATCGCCGCGGCCTTCCCTGCCGCGGCCAGCGCACTCGTACCAACGCTCGCACCCGCAAGGGCCCGCGCAAGGTTGGTGTGACGCTCAAGAAGTAATAAAGGATTACCATGGCTGGCAACAATAACCAGAAGTCGGCTGCCGTGCGCGGCCGCAAGAAGGTGCGCAAGGTCGTGACCGAGGGCATCGCCCACGTTCACGCTTCCTTCAACAACACCATCGTCACGATTACTGACCGTCAGGGCAACGCCATTGCTGCGTCGTCCTCCGGCGCTCAGGGCTTCAAGGGCTCCCGCAAGTCCACGCCGTTCGCTGCTCAGGTGGCAGCGGATCATGCTGGCAAGATCGCTCTTGAGCATGGCCTGAAGAACGTTGAAGTTCGCATTTGGGGCCCTGGCCCTGGCCGCGAATCGTCCGTTCGCGCTCTCAATGCGCTGGGCATCCGCGTTACCTCCATTCAGGACGTGACGCCGATCCCTCACAACGGCGTTCGCCCTTCCAAGCGCCGTCGCGTCTAATCACTGAAGAGAATTTCTGTTGAATCCCCCTGTTCGCGCTGCCGACTGAGCGGCGTCGAACTGAATGTAGGGAGTCCTACAGGATAAGAGAGGCATTTTTTAAAATGGCACGATATCTCGGTCCCAAGCTCAAGCTTTCGCGTCGCGAAGGCATTGACCTGAATCTGAAGAGCGCCCGTCGTTCGTTTGAGTCGAAAGTCAAGGACGTCGGTTCCAAGCCGGGCCAGCACGGCAAGATTTCCGGAGCCCGCATGTCCGACTACGGCAACCAGATGCGTGAAACGCAGAAGGCCAAGCGTATGTACGGCGTTCTTGAACGGCAGTTCCGCCGTTATTTCGAAGAGGCTTCTCGCCGTCGTGGCAATACGGGCGAGATCCTTATTCAGCTCCTTGAAAGCCGCCTTGACAATGTCGTTTATCGCATGGGCTTCGGCTCGACGCGCGCGGAAGCTCGCCAGCTCGTCAGCCATGGTGCAATTGCGGTGAACGGCAAGAAGGTCAACATCCCGTCGTACAGCGTTCGCGCTGGTGATGTGGTTTCCGTCCGCGAAAAGGCCCAGAAGCAGAACCGCGTCGTTGAGGCTCTCGACCTCGCGCAGCAGAATGGCTTCCCTGCCTGGATCTCGGTCGAACCCAAGAAGTTCGAAGGCACCTTCAAGAACGTTCCGGCTCGCGATGAAGTCGTTCCGGAAATCAACGAAGCCCTGATCGTCGAACGCTACTCCCGTTAATTCGGGTGTCAGCAGCTTCCTGCCGGATGTAGTGCATCCGGTCGGAAGCGCAGGAAAAACGATACACACACGCGGATCCGCGGCAGCTTCGGCTGTCGCGGTTTCGTTTTTAATGATTCTCATCGGACAGCTGCTTTTTCCTATGTTTTTGATGGAAAAGCATCTTTCCGATGCGATACAATGCATCGTTTCCGGTCCTGCAGCGCTCCGGCGTCGTTTTTTTTTTGCAGAAGACGGCGAGGGTTTGTCTCACAAGCTCGCGCTGCGCAGCCTTATCGGTGTAACGAGCCGAGGGTATTGTTTTCAAGGAACTGATTCGACATGGCCAATACCGCCCTGCTGAAGCCGACGTCCATTGACGTCGACATCGACCCGCAGAATCCCAACCGCGCCGTCATCACGCTCGAGCCGTTCGAGCGCGGCTACGGCCACACGCTCGGCAATGCGCTTCGCCGCATTCTGCTGGCTTCTATGGTGGGCTTTGCTCCGACGGAAGCCCAGATTACGGGTGTTGTTCACGAATACTCCCAAATCGACGGCGTTCTTGAGGATGTTGTCGATATTCTTCTCAACCTCAAGGGCGTGGTCTTCAAGCTCAACAGCCGCGACGAAGTCACGCTGATGCTTCGCAAGGAAGGCGACGGCGTGGTCACTGCAGCAGACTTTGAGCTGCCGCACGATGTTGAGGTTCTTAACCCGGATCACGTTATTGCGCATCTGTCCGGCGGCTGCCTCGAAATGCAGGTCAAGGTTGAGAAGGGACGCGGCTATCAGCCTGGCGATGTCCGCGGTTTCCATGACGACTATTCGAAGACGAACATCGGCCGCATCATTATGGATGCCTCCTTCTCGCCGATTCGCCGTGTTGCGTATGCCGTCTCGGCTGCTCGCGTCGCTCAGCGTACTGACCTCGACAAGCTTGAGCTCACGATCGAAACGAACGGTGCCATTTCGCCAGAAGAAGCGCTTCGCGAATCCGTTCGCATTCTGCAGGATCAGCTTGCTGTCTTCGGTTCTATCCATCAGGATCAGGGTGTTGCTCCTGAAGAGGAAGACAGCGCCAATACGCCGCCGCCCCTTGATCCGATTCTCATGCGCCCGGTTGACGATCTTGAGCTTACGGTTCGTTCTGCCAACTGCCTCAAGGCCGAAAGCATCTACTACATCGGCGATCTCATTCAGCGTACTGAGAATGAACTTCTCAAGACCCCGAATCTTGGCCGCAAGTCCCTTAACGAAATTAAGGAAGTGCTGGCTGCTCACGGCCTCACGCTTGGCAGCAAGCTCGAGAATTGGCCGCCTGCCTCGTTTACGAATGGTGTCGTTACAGGCAGTGAGCACTAATCACTTCCGAGCTGGTGCCTGACAAAAAAGTCGGGCATTCACTTGAACTCAAAAGCGCGGTTCCTTAGAATCGCGCTTTTGCGCCTCCACCCGTCCGCTGTAGCGCAATTGTTGCAGATAGAAGATTGCGGGGAAGGCCAGACGGCAAGAATGTTTCTTGCTGCTCTTTTTTTAGAAATTGAAGGTTAATAAAAATGCGTCATCGTCACGGCCAGCGCAAGCTCAACCGCACTACGTCTCATCGTCTCGCCATGCTCCGCAATATGGCGGTTTCTCTCATCACCCACGAAGCTATTCGTACGACCCTGCCGAAGGCCAAGGAGCTTCGTCGCGTTGTTGAGCCCCTGATCACTCTGGGCAAGGAGCCGACGGTTGCCAACAAGCGCCTCGCCTTTGCTCGTCTTCGCGATCGCGATGCGGTTGTGAAGCTTTTCGGCGAGCTTGGCCCCCGCTTTGCGAAGCGTCAGGGCGGTTACACCCGCATTCTGAAGATGGGCTTCCGCAATGGCGACAACGCCCCGATGGCCTATATGGCTCTGACGGAAACTGCCGAGGCCGCACCGGCTGCTGCCGAGCAGCCTGCTGTTGAGGATGCCAAGGAAGTCAAGGCTGAATAAGCCCTGATTTTCAAAATGCAGTGCCGACTGCATCGTGGTCGGCAGTATGATGGCCCGCACCGCTATCCAGCGTCTGCGGGCCGTTTTCTATGGACTTTCGCTTTCTGCCTTCGATTAGCATGGAGAGCATTCGAATCGATAAATGGCTATGGGCAGCGCGTTTCTTCAAAACGCGTTCTCTGGCTCAGGATGAAGTGGAGCGCGGCCGTGTGCTTGTCGGCGGCGCGCGTGCCAAGCCTTCTCGCGAGATTCGCGTGGGCGATCAGCTTGAAATCCGGCGCGGCGATGAAACGTTTACCGTTTCGGTGGAGGCTATTTCTGCACAGCGCCGGTCTGCGGCTGAAGCGCAGTGCCTTTATAGGGAAACGGAAGAAAGCCGGATTACGCGCGAGCAGCGTAAGGAGCTTCTGCGCTTGGCTTCAGAGCCGTCGAATGCCATTCAGCATGGTCGGCCGACCAAGCGCGATGGTCGTCTGTTGCGCCGTTTTAAGGACGGTTTCTGATTCGGCGTCAGGCTTTGGCTTTGGATTCAAGGCCAAGCCAGCCTTCGAGTATCTGAGACAGCTCTGCTACGCCTTCTTTTTTAAGGCCGGAGAAAAGTTGCGTCGTCACGTGAGGTCCTGTTTCGGCTGCACGCTTCTGCGCGAGCCGAAGCGCTTCGCGCCGCTGCATGGTTTTGAGCTGATCTGCTTTATTAAGCAGCCAGTGCATGCGGATTTCAGGTCGACCGGCCATGAAGTCGATAAGCCACTCATCCGTTGGCATGAAGGGCCGGCGGGCATCCATGACAATGACTAAACCAGCAAGGGATGAGCGCGTGGCAATATAGCCGCCCACTAGCTCGGACCAGGTTTGGCGCACGTCTTCTCTAGTCTTGGCAAACCCATAGCCCGGTAGATCGACTAAATCGCCGACAACCTCTCGTCCGCCCTGTTCAATAGCGCGCGATAGGGTGAAGAAGTTGATAAGTTGCGTGCGGCCGGGCGTTTTTGAGGCAAAGGCAAGGCGCGTCTGCCGCGTGAGGACATTGATGGTTGTTGATTTGCCGGCATTGGAGCGTCCGGCGAATGCGATTTCAGGTCCCTCGTTCGGCGGAAGACCATCAAGTTTCGCGGCAGAAATGCGGAAGCGGGCAGTGTCAAAGATGCTCACAGGAGTGGCCTCAAATCACGACAAAGAAAAAGCGGGCCGCCTGTTAAAGGGCGGCGGCCCGCTATCTTAATGGCAAGCTGTTAAGTTTCGTCTACGGACGGGCTTTTTTTGTACCTCGCCGCTTGATATTGCTCTTGGTAACTAGCTCTTGCCGAATATTTCATTGAGTTGCATTGATACGCGGACAAATGTTGTGCGCATGGTCAGCTCTTTGAGACGACGTGCGCCGACATAAGTGCAGGCAGATCGAACGCCGCCGAGAATTTGCTGTACGGTGTCTTCGACGGGTCCTCGAGCAGGGATGAGCACGCTTTTGCCTTCAGCTGCGCGATATTTGGCAACGCCGCCTGAATACTTGTCCATGGCGTCTTTGGAGCTCATGCCATAGAAGCGCTTGTAGAGGCGGCCGTCTTTTTCAACGGTTTCGCCGCCAGCTTCATCGTGGCCGGCGAACATGCCGCCGAGCATGACGAAGTCAGCGCCGCCCCCGTAGGCCTTAGCGATGTCGCCCGGAACAGTGCAGCCACCGTCAGCGCAGATTCGGCCGCCCAATCCATGCGCGGCGTCTGCGCATTCGATGATGGCAGAGAGCTGCGGGTAGCCGACGCCCGTCATCTTGCGAGTTGTACAGACTGAGCCCGGACCGATGCCGACTTTGACGATGTCGGCGCCAGCTAGGAGAAGCTCTTCGGTCATATCTCCGGTGACGACATTGCCTGCCATGATGACCAGGTCAGGATACGCGTCTCGCATCTTCTTGACGAAAGCGACAAAAGCTTCGGTATAGCCGTTGGCAACGTCAATGCAGATGTAGCGGATGGCGCCTTGCGGTGCACGGCGCATAGTTTCTTCAAATTTATCCCAGTCGCTCTGAGTAATGCCAAGCGAATAGAACGCCGTGTGCTTTTCGTCGAGAGCCGTGAAGAACTGCACGTACTCATCTACGCTGTAGTGCTTGTGCAGTGCGGTTGAGAGGCCGTGGCGGCCGAGCGCAAGCGCCATTTCGAAAGTGCCGGTCGTATCCATGTTGGCAGCAACGATAGGAATGCCGTGGTACGTTTCCGACGAGTGGCGAAATTTGAACTCGCGCGTAATATCCACTTCGCTGCGGCTAGTAAGCGTTGAGCGCTTGGGGCGGATCAGCACGTCTTTGAAGTCGAGGCGGATGGTGTTCTCGATATGCATTCTGACTGCTCGCAGGAATGAGTTGAAGCCAAAAAAACAACATCAACTCGCGATGAAATGCACGCCCAGTCAGCTCCGGGCGCAAAAAACGCCGCATTCTCCACAGTGCGGAGGATCCGGCGTTGGTTCATTCTAAGGGGATGCGCCAAGCGTCGGCAATGCCGTCCGGCGCAAGTGCTAATGCATTTCGGTGCGGCGATGCCGCCGGCCTGCGGCCGCATAGCGATCAGCAGCGTCGGCTAGTCGGTCGACACCTTCTGGCGAGACGGCCGGATGCGGTGTGAGGCCTAGGCGAACATCCGCTCGTACAAGGTCGATCGTTGTTTGACGCTTGTGGCGTAGCGGAATCATGCGGCTGCCGTCGATCATGACTTCCATAGGCAGAGGGCGAGAATTGTAGTTTGATGCCATCGTCATGCCGTAGGCGCCGGCATTGCGGATAGCAAGAAGATCGTCCGGCGCGACGGCAAGCTGTCTGTTTTTGGCAAGGATGTCAGTCGATTCGCAGACGGGGCCAGCGATGGTTACAAGTTCCGGCTTGCTTGAGCTCGGTTCCGCACGCTCAATTTCATGGTGTGCGCGATAAAGCGCTGGACGCAGCAGTTCAGTCATGGAAGCGTCGACAATGGCAAAGCGGGCGCCGCCGCGGGCGGTTTTTACAAACTCGCAGCGTGTGAGCAGCACACCGGCTTCAGCGACGATTGAACGTCCAGGTTCGACCATCACTTCAATTCCGTCACCGAAATGGCGACGGATTTCCGCGTCAAGCCTCGGGATGAAGCAACGGGGCTCAAGCGTCGTTTCGCTAGAGCGGTAAGCTACGCCTGCTCCTCCGCCGATATCGACGTGTTCGAGAGTGATGCCGTTGCGCTGCAGCTTCTGCGCGATGCCGGACAGAATGCCGATCATCTCCAGATACGGGTCAATCGATTCAATTTGGCTGCCGATATGACAAGAAATGCCGGCGATGTCGCAGTTGCCGAGCTCGCGTGCGCGCAAGTAGAGAGCAGGCACATCATCTTTATCGACGCCGAACTTTGAGGTGCCGATGCCCGTCGCGACATGCTCGTCGACATGTGCGTCAACGTCTGGATTGACTCGCACTGCGATCCGTGCGCGCCGACCGCAGTCTCGGGCGATGGCGCTGATTCTTTCTAGTTCTTCTGGGCTTTCGATGTTGAAGCAGCGGATACCTGCAAATAGAGCCAGCGCAATGTCGCGTTCGCTCTTGCCTACGCCAGAAAAAACGATCTTCTCCGGCGATGCACCGGCTTCAAGCGCTCGAAGGATTTCTCCTCCGCTGACCGTATCGAAGCCTGAGCCTGCAGCGGCAAGCGTCTCAAGAATGCCGACAGCTGAATTGGCCTTCACAGCGTAGCAGACAAGATGTTTGCTATGGCCGAAAGCTGTTTCATAAGCGTCGAAGCGTTCCAGAATCTTCGCTTTCGAATAAACGTAACAGGGAGTGCCGAAGCTTTCTGCAACAGCAGAAAGCCGCACACCATCGCACCAAAGCGAGCCATCGTCTGCGCGTCGCAGACCCGGCGCAGCTTCGCTAAGCTTCAATCGCAATTGTTCGGTCATGGCGTCACTCCGCAGCGGCCGCCGCTGGCGGCTCTTCATTAGGCAGGTACAGCGGACCTTTAAGTCCGCAGCCGCCCAGAGCAAGACAGAGAGTGGCTGCCAGCGTGCCGATCAGAAGTGCTTTCTTGAACATGGCAGGGAGAAGAAAAAAATGGAAAGTGAAACAGAATTTCTTGAAGCGGCTGATGCCGAACTCAATCGCTTGCAAGACCGAATTGAAGCCAAGTGGGATGATGTCGACTGCACGCGAAGCGGAAATGTGCTCACTATCGAGCTAGAAAACGGCGCTCAGGTTGTCGTGAATATTCAGACGCCTATGCGCGAAATCTGGCTTGCTTCGCATTTCGGGGGATATCACTTTGCCAGACACAACGGCTCCTGGCTTGAAACGCATGGCGGTAGCGAGCTTGAGACGGCGGCGGAATCAGCCGTATCGCAGCTACGGGGCTGATGCCGCCACGTATGGATCGATTCTATCGGTCGTCGGTTGCTTAAGCGACTTAGCGAGGTAAGGCTTTTTCTCTCCGCTTCTGCGATCGGATCAAAAACAAGCAGCCGGCACATCTAAACAGAATGGCCGGCTGCGTAAAAACCTGAAGTTTCGCGATGAGCGCTCAGAAAATTTGATCGCGAACGAGCTCTCGTGCTGATTCGTCAATGCCGGCCGGCAAGATGCTGTCAGCCACACCGCCCTTCACTGGATTTCGGTAGTAAAGCTGGCCGTCACGTTCGACGACGCTTTCGGGCATAACGCGCACCGTTTCAGGCTGACCTTTGAGGCCAACGCGCATGAAGTCGACCCAAATTGGAAGCACTAAGCCGCCACCAGTTTCACGCGAGCCGAGGGGCTTGGGCGTGTCGTAACCCATCCAGCCCACTGCAACGGTGTTGCCGGCGTAACCGCAGAACCAAGCATCGTGGCTATCGTTGGACGTACCTGTTTTTCCTGCGATGTCGTTGCGCTTGAGCTCGTTTGTTGCGCGCCGCGCCGTGCCGCGGACGGCAACGCCGTGCAACAGCGAATTCATGATGTAGGCGTTGCGGTCATCGATTGCTCGAATTGACTCATCGCCGGCAGAGCGGTTCGTTGCCTGCATGAGCGTACGGCCGTCAGTATCCGTCACGCGATCGATGAGGTAGGGACGCACGCGGTAACCGCCATTGGCAAAGACTGTGTAGCCTGCGAGCATCTGCCAGGGCGTGACGCTGCCAGCACCGAGTGCCATGGGCAGGTTGGCTGGATGATTCTCCGGCGCAAAGCCAAATTTCTGGATGTACTGCTGCGCATATTCTGGCGTAATGGCCTGCAGAATACGGATGGAGACCAAATTTTTGGATTTCTCCAACGCGCGGTAAAGCGGCATCGGGCCGTCGAACTTGTTGTCGTAGTTCTTTGGCTCCCAAAGTCGATTGCCGGTGAGCTTCGGGTCTATTGAGATCGGCGCATCGTTCACAATCGTGGTGGGCGAAAAGCCTTTGTCAAGTGCAGCCGAGTAGATGAAGGGCTTGAAGCTTGAGCCAGGCTGGCGCCACGCCTGCGTAACATGGTTGAACATGTTTAGATTGAAGTCGAATCCGCCGACGAGTGCGCGTACAGCGCCTGTGTTGAAGTTCGCTGCAACAAAAGCCGCCTCAACACGGGGGACCTGCGCAAGCGTCCAGCCCATTGTGGCCTTTTTCCCCTTGCCTGACTCGTGGGGCATGATGCGGATGATGGAACCCGGACGGATTGGATCGATTCCTTTGGCGGGCTTCTTTGCGAGATAGCGCTTTCCGAATCGATAGCTCTCTGCATCAAGAGTGACCGTTTTGTTGGCGGAGATGGCCGCAACGATCTTCGTGGGAGACGCTTCCAAGACGACGGCCGGAACCATAAAGGGCGACGAGGCCGTTTTCGCAAGCGCTGTGCGGATGGCCTTGGGCCGATCCTGCGCCTTGCTTACATCGACGAAGCCTTCCGGTCCGCGATAGCCGTATTTGCGGTCGTATGCAATAAGGTGCTTGCGAACCGCTTCAACGGCGGCATCTTGATCGGCGGTGTTAATTGTCGTGTAGACATTGAGGCCTCGCGAATAGGTCTCTTCGCCGAAAATGTCGTAGACCAGCATGCGAGCGAGCTCTGCGGCGTAATGCGCTGAAACTTGTTCATCTTTGCCGCCGGCGGCGAGAGATTCTTCCTCAGTGGCGATGCGTCGAGTCTGCATCGGCAAGCTCTTTTCCGTTTGATAGGTGAGCTCGTCAATGCGTCCGAGATCGTACATGCGGCGCAGCACATAGTTGCGGCGCATAGTTGCGCGAGTTGGATTGACGATCGGGTTGTAGGCCGAAGGCGCTACCGGAAGTCCTGCAATCGTTGCTGCTTCGCCGATGCTCAGCTGATCAAGCGGACGGCCGAAGTAGGTGCGAGCGGCAGCTGAGAAGCCGTAAGCGCGCTGGCCTAGATAGATCTGGTTGAGGTAGATCTCCAGAATCTCGTCCTTCGTCAGCTGGTTCTCGATCTTGAAGGACATCGCAATTTCATAGAGCTTGCGAGTGTAGGTGCGCTCCGAGGAGAGGAAGAAATTTCTCGCTACCTGTTGCGTGATCGTGGAGCCGCCCTGAGCGCGGCGGCCAGTAAGGACATTGATGACGGCCGCGCGAAGAATGCCAGTGATTTCAATGCCGGGGTGCTCGTAGAACCCCGCGTCTTCTGCACAGAGGATGGCATCCTTTACATGCTGCGGAACGTCTTGAATGCGAACAAAATCGCGCCGCTCTTCGCCGAATTCGCCGATGAGCTTATTGTCGGCGCTCCAGATGCGCAGCGGCACCTTCGGTCGGTAGTCTGTGAGGGTGTCAAGAGGCGGCAATTGCCGATAAATAAAGGCGAAGACGAAGACGGCAAGCAGGATGCCGGAAAGAATGCCCGCAGCGCAGATGCCGACCGTCCACTTGAAGAAGGCGGCGAGCCGAGAGCCGCGATGGGCAAGCGCGCCCTTCTTGGGTTTGGATTGAAGCGTCACAGAGTTGGATCAAAAGCGGCCGCAGGCGCCTATCGGCGCGGAAGAAGCCCTAAGAGAGAGGAAAATTGGGAACATTATAAAAGGCGGTGCTTTGCTGCCGAAGCCGTCTTCACGCATGCAGATTGCAACAAAAAGCCGCCGCTTAAGAGACGCAATCGGGCCTTTCTGCTCGCCGAGCAGGTTGGACGCCGCCTTGTGGTACATTTTGAATCTGACTTCATTAACTTAACCAGCGAACGCCGGCGCATGCCGCGCACGATGCGGCGGCGCCTCTTTTTTGCCAGCGGCGCTGAACAATTGTTCACTTGCCGGCTTCCTGTGTTTGCGCGCTGCAGTTTGCCGACATGGCTGCCGGCCGGCTGCTCATCATTAAGCATGACCGAACGCATTTATTCCGAGCAGTTCGTGATCGATGCGGGGTCCATTGATATGCTCGGGCATGTCAACAACCGCGAATATGTCCGTTGGATGGAGCACATAGCGACAGCGCATGCGGCGTCTTTAGGCTGGACGTACGAGCGGCTGCAGTCCATAGGAAGAATCTGGGTGGTGCGCGAACATTGGGTGGAATATCTGCGGCCTGCCTTTCTCGGAGAATCGCTTGAGATTCTTACCTGGGTGCAGGGTTGGCATGGCCCGGCCTGCATGCGGCGTTATGCCGTTAAGCGCGGCGCCGACCTCATCATGGTCGGCGCAACGGAATGGATTTTTGTGGACTTTGAACGCAAGCGTCCGGCACTGCTCATGCCCGAAATCTACAACTCCTTTCCCGTTGTGCCCTCAAATGATCCCGAGCTTGCTGTTCTGGGCATTGCCAGACCGGTCCGCTATGCGCCGCCGGCTTCGCTCTGCTGAGGACATGCGGAGGAAACATGAAGAATGAATGATTTTCTGACGATCAGCCATCTGACCTTTGGGTATGGGGAGCGTCTCATTCTGAAGGACGTTTCCATGCGGTTTGGCGCTGGACAGGTGGTGGCGATCATGGGCGGTTCGGGAATGGGTAAAACGACGCTTCTCAAGCTCATCGGTGGGCTGTTGTTGCCAGCATCGGGAGAAATCCGGGTGGGCGGCGAAAAGCTCGACCCGTCGGACAAGCGCGCCCTCTACCGTCTTCGCCGCCGCATGGGCATGCTCTTTCAGTTTGGTGCGCTCTTTACGGATCTCTCTGTCTATGAGAATGTTGCCTTTCCCATGCGAGAGCAAACTCATCTCGATGAGGAGACGATTCGAGATCTCGTTCTCATGAAGCTCAATGCCGTGGGACTGCGGGGCGCGGCGGACTTAATGCCGTCGGAGATTTCCGGCGGCATGGCGAGGCGCGTAGCGCTCGCGCGAGCCATTGCGCTTGATCCCGCGCTCATTCTTTACGACGAGCCCTTCGCTGGACTTGATCCCATTTCCATGGGTGTGACGGCCAATCTCATCCGCCGCCTCAACGATGCGCTTGGCGCCACTTCCCTTATTGTGACGCATGACGTGGCCGAGACTTTCGACATCGCTGATTATGTCTACATGATCTCCTCGCAGCGCGTTGCAGCGGAAGGCACTCCTGAAGAGCTTCGCCGCTCGGAAGATCCTTTTGTGAAGCAGTTCATCAATGGTCTTCCCGATGGGCCGGTGCGCTTTCAGTATCCGGCGCCAGCTTTCGATGAAGACATGGGCTTCGGGAGGCGCAGATCATGACGCCGGCCAATCTTCTGGCAGACTTCGGGGCGCTGACTTTGAACGCTGTCGGCGCTGTCGGCCGTTTCGGCATCTTCAGTTGCTTGGTGCTTCGCCGCTTGGGCGGCGTGCGGCTTCGGCTGGTGATGCAGCAGATTCACTTCATTGGGAATTATTCGCTGCTCATCATCGGCGTATCGGGACTGTTTGTGGGCTTCGTTTTGGGGCTGCAGGGCTATTACGTGCTGGTGAGCTATGGCAGCGAAGAGGCGCTCGGCGTGCTTGTTGCGCTTTCTCTCGTTCGGGAGCTCGGTCCTGTCGTGACGGCGCTCCTTTTTGCTGGCCGGGCAGGAACGGCGCTCACAGCTGAGATCGGCCTCATGCGCTCGGGCGAACAGCTCGCCGCCATGGAGATGATGGGTGTCGATCCCATGCGCTATGTCGTAGCGCCTCGCTTCATTGGCGGGCTGATTGCCATGCCGATTCTCGCTCTCATCTTTTCGGCCGTCGGCATTCTAGGCGCTTGGATTGTCGGCGTCGGCCTCATCGGAACCGACGCCGGCGCTTTCTGGTCGCAGATGGAAAGCTCCGTTGACGTCTTTCAGGACATCTTCAACGGTTTCGTGAAGAGCGTCGTCTTCGGCGTTGCCGTAACGCTTGTCTCTCTTTATCAAGGCTACACTTCGCGCCCGACGCCCGATGGCGTTGCCCGCGCAACGACCACGACGGTCGTCGTCTCTTCGCTTCTCGTCCTGGCGCTTGACTTCATCATGACCGCCTGGATGTTCACAGTGGTTTAGTCAGCAGCAGGGCCAACTCATGCAAAAGAATCGCAGCTTGGAGCTCTTCGTCGGACTCTTCATCATCCTCGGCTTTCTTGCAGCGGCCTTTATGGCGCTGCAGGCCGCGAATCTTGGTAGCTTTTCTTTCGGGCACAAGACCTACATGATTTCGGCGGACTTCGACAACATCGGCGGGCTTAAGCCTCGCGCAGCCGTCAAGAGCGCTGGCGTGGTCGTCGGGCGAGTTCAGACGATCTCATTTGACCCGGAAACCTTCCAGGCGCACGTCACGATGGAAATGGATGCGAAGTATCCCTTTCCGGCGGACAGTTCGGCCAAGATTCTTACGGCTGGCCTCCTCGGAGAGCAGTATGTCGGCCTTGAAGCTGGCGCCGATATGGAGAATCTGAAGGAAGGCAGCCGCATCAAGCGCACGCAAAGTGCAGTGGTGCTCGAGAATCTCATCAGCCAATTCCTTTACTCTACGGCTGAAAAGAGCGGAGATAACCAATAGGCTTTTTTGGCGGCTGCAGGATAGCCGACGGCCGCTCCTTCTTTTTTGGCAAAAGCAGCCATGAATCAGACAAAAACATCCTGCCGGCGCGCAGCCGCTGCCGTTTTTATGCTCGGCGCCGCGGCGCTTCTCGCCGGATGCGCAGAGGTGCCGCCGAATGCTGGCGAAAATCCGGTGGATCCCTGGGAGTCGTTTAACCGTCAGATGTACGCGTTCAATCAGGGAGTGGACGTGGTGGCCAAGCCGGTGGCTCAGGCGTATGTCGATTGGACTCCAAGCTTCATGCAGACAGGGATTCACAATGCGGTCGACAATCTTTTTGAGCCGAGCAGGGCACTTAACAATACGCTGCAGGGTGCAGTGAATGACGGCATAGGCTCAGCTTTCCGCTTTCTTGTGAACAGTACTTTTGGCATTGCTGGACTTTTTGATGTGGCCAGCGAGATCGGCCTTGACAAGAAGCCGGCCGACTTTGGCCAGACACTCGGCAAGTGGGGTGTTCCGGCAGGCCCCTATATGGTGTTGCCCTTCGTTGGGCCATCCACGGTGCGCGATGCTGCGCGGTACGTTGAAGAATTCGGCACGAATCCTCTTACCTATGCTCTTTGGAACGAAGACTGGTACTGGTCAGCAGGCGCCACTTTCGTTGTTTTCCTGGACGGCCGTGCGCAGCTGCTGCAGTTCGAAGGCGTGCGGCAAAATGTTGTTGATGAATACGTTGCTGTGCGCGAGGCTTATCTTTCCATTCGCCGAAAGGCCGTGGAAGGTTTTGGTGCTGATGACGGCGGCGCATCCGAGCTTGAAAGTCTGACGCCTCTTGATTTCGGCGACGGCGAGGATGCGGAGGCGGACGGATCTGCCGAGGGCGCTTCTTCTAGCGACGGTTCTGTTGCGACGGGCGGCGCAGCCGCCAACGGAGGAAAAGAATGATGCAGAGACGTGCTTTTGCTTTGGGGGCCGCGACGCTGGCTGTACTTTGCGGAACGCTGCAGACCGCGCCGGTCTTCGCGGCGCCTTCGCTGCCTTACGATCCCAAAGGCGATCCCTTTGACTTCGTCGTGAATCTCACGAACGGCGTGCTCGACAAAATCCGCGGCGACAAGAGTCTGCAGGCAGGAGACCTTGCACAGGTCCGCCGTCTTGTCGATGAAGTGATCATGCCTGCACTCGACTTTCCGATGATGACCCGCATGACAGTGGGGCCGAAGTGGCGCCAGGCTACGGCTGAACAGCGCAAGGCGCTGCAGGACGGGTTTGAAGACCTTCTTATGCGCGTCTATTCTGGAGCGCTTGGCACGGTGACCGATCAGCGCTGCGAGCTGCGCCCAACGCGCAGTCGGGCAGTGCGCGACGAAATGGTGGTGCGCACGCTTCTGAAGAGCGATGCTGGCCGCAGCGAACCCATCGGCATTGACTATCGCATCTATCGCACGAAGTCTGGCGAGTGGAAGGTGGTCGACGTCAATGTGGAAGGCATTTGGATGGTTGAGAACTACCGCTCGCAGTTCGCGAGCGTCCTCTCGCAGGATGGCGTCGACGGCCTCATCAAGCTCTTCCGTGAAAAAGGAGAATCGCTTGCAAAGACCATCAAGTCGCCGGGGACGGCAAGCAAATGATCGTCGGCGTTCAGGTTCTCACTTATGCCGAGTTGCCGGCGGTAAAAGCAAAGGTTCTTGGAGCACTCAATGCAGGAGAAACGCTTCTCGACTTTTCAGGCCTGCAGCATGCGGACAGCTCTGCGCTGAGCTTGCTGCTTGCGGCAAAGCGCCGAGCTGATGCATGCGGCGCTGCATTGGCCTTCCGCGGCTTGCCTCCTAGCATTCAGGAGCTCGCCAAGCTTTACGGCGTCGACGCGTTTCTCGGCGACGTCGAGTATGCTAGCAGGTCCTAGCTTTCAAAACGTTGGCGCTTGCCGCTGATGTGCGCCGCTTTAAAACCTTTCAACCTCTCCCGCCTGTGCGGAATGCTGCTATGGAAAAACTCAAGATTCGAGGCGGACGCCGCCTCGTAGGCGAAGTTCGCACCTCCGGCGCGAAGAATGCCGCCCTGCCTATTCTCGCGGCATCGCTTCTTTCTGCTGAACCTCTCGAGCTCGAGAACGTTCCGGATTTGGCCGATGTGCGCACGATGCTTAAGCTTCTTGCCGGCATGGGCGTCAAGATCGAGCGCAGTGGCAGCTCTGTGACGCTTTCTGCTGAGGCGGTGACAAGCACTGTGGCGCCTTACGAGCTTGTCAAGACGATGCGCGCTTCGATTCTCACACTTTGTCCGCTCGCGGCACGTTTCGGTTCGGCGACTGTGAGTCTGCCGGGTGGCTGTGCCATCGGCGCACGTCCGGTTGATCAGCACATCAAAGGGCTTCGCGCTTTGGGAGCGGAGGTTGAAATCGATCACGGATACGTGAAGGTTTCCTGCCCGCGTCTTAAGGGCGCGCGGATTATGACGGATGTGGTGACCGTTACAGGTACGGAGAATCTGCTGATGGCAGCGGCACTGGCCGAAGGCACCACGGTAATCGAGAATGCGGCGCGCGAACCGGAAGTCGTGGATCTCGCGAACTGTCTGAATGCCATGGGCGCAAAAATTTCCGGCGCTGGCTCGTCAACGGTGACGATCGAAGGCGTTGAGGCGCTGCACGGTGCCAAGCATGTGGTCATTGCCGATCGGATTGAAGCGGGATCGTTCCTCTGCGCGGCGGTTGCAACGCGCGGCGATATCCTCGTTACGCATTGTGTGCCGGCCGATCTGGAGGCTGTCATTTCCAAGCTTCAGCAGATGGGGGCGGAAACGATTTGCGGCGCCGATTGGATTCGCGTAAAGATGACGGGGTGCCCCAAGGGCGTCTCTATCCGCACGCAGCCGCATCCAGGCTTTCCGACCGACATGCAAGCGCAGTTCATGGCGGCGCTTGCTACGGCCGACGGTGTGTCAAGCATCACGGAGACCATTTTTGAAAACCGCTTCATGCATGTGCCGGAACTGGCCCGCATGGGAGCGCATATCACTGTTGACGGCCATACTGCAACCGTGACGGGTGTTCCAGAACTGGAGGGAGCGGCCGTCATGGCAACGGACTTGCGTGCGTCGGCTTCGCTGGTCATTGCTGGCTGCGCTGCCCGCGGTGAAACAGTTGTCGATCGTGTCTACCATCTCGATCGCGGCTACGAACACATGGAAGCGAAGCTTCGCGCGCTCGGCGCAGACATCGTTAGAGTGAACGAGTAGGCGCTTGAGCGGATGCAGATGCGCGTAGCGGGGCGCTACGCGATAATGTCAAACTGACCGCAAGCGGTTTCAGAGCATTCAGGCGCTCTAAAGCTTCTGGGCGGCCCGCAGTTTTTTGAGCCATTCATCATTCAGAGGCAATACAAGATGCAGCTTGACGACTGTCTCTTTTGCAAGATCGCTCGCGGCGAGATTCCGTCTGCGAAGATCTATGAGGACGACGACGTTCTGGCCTTCAAGGACATCAATCCCAAGGCGCCGGTGCATTTTCTCATCATTCCGAAGCAGCACATTCAGTCTCTTGCGCAGACAACGCCCGAAGACGCGCCGCTTTTAGGTAAAATGCTCGCGCTCACCAAGACGCTCGCGCTTGAGCAAGGCTGCGAGAACGGCTTCCGCGTGGTCATCAATACCGGCCGCGACGGCGGCCAAGAAGTCGCTCACCTGCACATTCATGTGCTCGGCGGCCCCCAGCCCTGGAAATAATCGATCTGAGGAGAAAATTAAATGGGTTCCCTTTCCGTTTGGCACTGGCTGATCGTTCTGGTCATCGTCGTGCTCGTCTTCGGGACCGGCAAGCTCAAGAATATGGGCAAGGATCTCGGCGGCGCCATCAAGGGCTTCAAGGAAGGCATGCGCGAAGGCGATGAAAATGCCCAGCCTGCAGCGAAGGAAATCGCTCAGGACAAGACGGCTTCGGCTACGCCTGCCAAGAAGGCGGACGCCATTGACGTCGAAGCCAAGGAACAGCCGAAGGCTTGATCTTTGCATTCACCGGCCGGGGCGCCTGCAGGCGACCCGGCTTTATATGCCGGGTCGCCCCTGGCAACGGGCCGTGCCATCCGCATGAGCGGACGCGGGTCGCTTGAGGCCGCGGCAGCAGTCGCTGCGCCGCGGCCTTTTACTCAGTGAGGCTGAGGATTCATGTTTGATTTCGGTTTCAGCGAAATGATGGTCATCGGCGTCGTCGCGCTTGTCGTGCTCGGCCCGGAGCGTCTGCCTGTCGTTGCCCGTACAGCGGGCGAATGGATTGGCAAGGCGCAGCGCTTCGTCGCACAGGTGAAGTCCGACATTGACCGAGAGACGGAGCTTGGCGAGCTCAAAAAGATCCAACAGGAGGCTCAGCAGATCGCCAATGACGTTAAGAACGACGTTGAAAGCGCAGCCAGCGAAATCGAGAAGAACGTGAATGCAGCGGCAGGGGAAGCTCAGGCTGCTGGCGCTGAAATCGAGAAGTCATTTGAGGAAGTGGCCAAAGCGGACAATGTGGCAGCCTCTGCGGCTGCTGATGCAGCTGAGAAAGCGGTTGAGCCTGCCGTTCCCAAGATTCATGCGACGACGCCGGAAGATTTGGCAAGCGTCTACGGCTGGGGCAAGGGCGAAGAGGATGAAGCGCCGTCTCCTTATACATACAGCGGCTGGCAGGAGCCCAAAACTTTTGCCAAGCGCTACCATTCCGGACCTTCCGTTGACGATCTGGCTGCCGAAATTGAAAAGCTGCGGCGCGAGCTCGGCATGCGAGATGTGACGATGGGGTCAACGGTCGGCAGCCGGCGCAATTTCGCTCCGCGTGCGCGCAGCAGCCGCACCCGCATCTACCGATAAGGGATTTGAGGACAGGCCAAGATGTCTGACGACCAGAAATATATTGAAGGGCCGGACGATCCTGCGAATGAGCAGCCGCTTGTGAGTCATTTGATCGAGTTGCGCAGCCGATTGGTGAAGGCTGCGCTTGCCGTGATCATCTGCTTTCTCGCGCTCTCGCCCTTCATGAAGCAGATTTTCGACTATCTTTCCGAGCCGCTTATGGTGGCTTTGCCGCAGGGCGCGAAGCTGCTCGCTACAGGCGTAGTGGCGCCATTCTTCGTGCCGCTGAAGGTGACGCTCTTCATCGCGTTCCTCATTGCTCTGCCGATAGTGCTCTATCAGGTTTGGGCCTATATTGCGCCGGCGCTTTACCGACGCGAGAAGCGTCTTGCTCTGCCGATTCTTGTGAGCTCGCTCGTCATGTTCGCGCTCGGCATGCTCTACTGCTACTTTGTCGTTTTCCGCGTGGTGTTCCGCTTCATTGCGGGCTTCTCGCCGGAGAGCGTGAACTTTGCGCCGGATATTGACTCGTACTTCAGCTTCGTGCTCACCATGTTCCTGGCATTCGGTATGACATTCGAAGTGCCGATCATCGTCGTGGTGCTCAATCGCGTCGGCTTCGCTACGTATGAAAAACTCTGCAAGTGCCGGCCCTATGTGGTTGTGGGTGCATTCATTCTGGCGGCCATCTTCACGCCGCCGGATGCGCTCTCTCAAATTCTGTTGGCTGTGCCGCTCGTGTTGCTCTTTCAGATCGGCATTTGGCTTGTGAAATACTTCGGACGCAATGCCGAGGCCATTGAAAAGGCCAAGGAAGAAGCTCAGAACGAGACGGAGTGAAGCATCGCTGCCTATTGAATGGCGAAGCCCGCAGCTTCTGTAGAAGCTGCGGGCTTCGCTTATATGGGGGCAAGAGGCACCTGTCTGTACAGCGTCGGAGGGAAGCCTTGCCGCAATTAAAAGCGCTTTGCGGGAGCGTTTTTGCGTTCAAGCGATTCAACGGGGCGCGTTTCAGCGCGTGGCGCGCCCGCTCCTTCATCGGGCTTTGCTGCCGCGGCGCTTTCATCTTCATCGTCATTCGGGGGCGGAATCAGCGCTTCTTTCTCAAGAGAACCTTTTGGACGTTCGGAAGCGATCATGCGCAGCCGCATTTTGCGGCTGCCACGAAGCACGACCACGTCAACTTCCGTGCCAGGCTTGGTGCGGGCGATGAGTTGCAGCATCCGATTGACGCGCAGAACAGGCGTTCCTCCGATGGACAGAATGACGTCAAAGGTCCGCAAGCCGGCGCGTTCTGCGGGACTGCCGGGGATGACTTGTTTGACGGCAACGCCGGCGTTCACGGCAAGGCCTAAATCCTGAGCAAGCTCCTGCGAGAGCTGTCTGGGCACAAAGCCGAGGTAGCCACGCTTGATCTGCCGGCCGGCCATGAGAGCTGGGAGCACTTCGCGGACGATGGATGAGGGAATGGCGAATCCGATGCCGACGAACCCCTCGCTCAGATCCGGGGAAAAGATGGCAGAGTTGATGCCAACGAGTTCGCCGCGGAGATTGACGAGCGCGCCGCCGGAGTTGCCTTGATTGATGGCCGCATCGGTCTGAATGAAATCTTCGTAGTTGTTGAGCCCGAAGCCGTGCCGGCCCAGAGCGGAGACAATGCCGGCCGTAACACTCTGACCGACATCGAAAGGATTGCCGATTGCCAGCACGGTTTGCCCGACCTTGAGGTCTTCGCTGCGTCCGATGGTGATTGCGCTCAAGTCTTTTGCATCGATTTTGAGTAGGGCGAGATCGGTTTCGGAATCGCTGCCGATCAGTCTGGCTTCAAAGGTGCGACCGTCAGACAGCGCGGCAAAGAGGCTGCCAGTGCCTTCTACCACGTGATAATTGGTGAGGACGTCGCCCGATGTCGAGACGATGACACCGCTGCCGAGCGCGCGCATGTGCAGTTCGGGGTCGCTGTTCCAGGTGCTGCCGAGCTCTTCGGCGTGCGCGCCAGGCACTTCTCTGCGTGTGAAGATGTTGACGACCGACGGAGCGGCGATTTCTGCAGCAGTGCTGTGATCGTTGGCTGCCTGAGCAAGGCCGCCGCTCGCAATCGCTTCAATGAGGTCAGGCGGCATCTGTTCGCTTTTGTCGGGGCGGCCGTGAAACAGCTCGAAGACGAGCGCAGCGGCGCAGCAGACCGTGACGGCTTGTGAAAAGATGAGCCAAAGCCGCTTGACAAGCGGCGCTTCAGCAGACGGTGACGGCATGTCGTTTGGTTTGGCCAACAAAAAGAAGGAGCTTTAGAAGCCCATGAAGACAGCAGAATTAGTGCGCTGGCTGGATGTTTATCTCCAGAGCGCAGATTTTCAGGATTATGCCCCGAATGGCCTTCAGGTTCAGGGACGCACAGAGCTCGGCCGAATTGCCTTCGGCGTGAGCGCATCATTGGAATTTCTGGAAAAGGCTGCGGACTGGGGCGCAGACGGCGTGTTGGTTCATCATGGCTGGTTCTGGCGAGGTGAACCGGCTGAAGTCACCGGTATGAAGCATGCAAGGCTGGCATTTCTCATCAAGCACGATATGCCGCTCATTGCTTACCACCTGCCGCTTGATGCGCATCCAGAGTCAGGCAACAATGCGGAACTCGGCCGGCTGCTCGGACTGCGCACGGATGCATGTCTGGGCGAGCATGGCTTCCTGCGCGTCGGCGCGCCTATTGACGGCAGTATTACTGTCGGCGCTTTCGCGCAGCGCGTCGAGCGGACGCTTGGCCGCCGGCCGCTTCTCATTGGCGATCCAAATCGAATGGTGCGGCGCATCGGCTGGTGTTCCGGCGCTGCACAAGGCATGCTTGCGCAAGCTGCCGCAGCAGGCTGCGAACTCTATCTGTCCGGCGAAATTCGTGAAAGCACGCCCTATGAAGCGCGGGAGCTCGGCTGTGACTATCTTGCTGCCGGGCACTATGCAACGGAGCAGTTTGGCGTTCAGGCGCTGATGCGCTGCATCGAAGCGCAGTTCCCTGGCACCGAGACGCGCTTCATTAATGTCGACAATCCTGCATAGCCGTAAATACGGCGAGCCCAGTTCAGCACAAAAAGAAATATTTTGTTGCAATTGTTTTTATGCCCTTGCGCACTAAGCGAAAAATGCAGACTTTATTTATGTATTACAGCAAATAGGGCCAGCTTTCGTTAAAATCATTGCCCCGCGGCCCGTTCCGTGGCCGCTGCATGTTCAAGTCAAGGCGACAGGAACACATACCTATGATGACCCTTTATTCGGGACCGACGTGCCCGTTCTCCCAAATGAGCCGCATCATCCTCAATGAAAAGGGATGCGACTTTCAGATCGAGTCGATCGATGTCGACGGACTCACCGGGACGGAAAACAGCGTCGACATCTCGACGCTTTCGCCGTACCGCGAGCTGCCGGTGCTGGTCGAGCGCGATCTGCTCCTCTACAACGTGTTCGTGGTCAACGAATACATTGACGAGCGCTTTCCTCATCCGCAGCTGATGCCGCCTGATCCGGTGGGACGCGCTCGTACGCGCCTCTTCCTGCATGTGATCGAGCGCGAGCTCTTTCCGTTTGTCCGCGTGCTTGAAAATCTCAAGAGTCCGGAAGAGAAAAAACAGCGTGCGCGCCTGCATCTTCGCGAGAATCTTGAAGTGCTTGCCATGAGAATTGGCGACACCAAGTACCTCCTGTCTGACGATTTCGGCATGGTGGATGCGGTTCTTGCTCCGATTCTCTGGCGCCTGGGTCATTACGGCATCGAGATGCCAAGCACATCCGGCAAACTCGAAACTTATCGTGAGCGCCTTTTCATCCGCCCGGCTTTCATCGATTCGATGACGCCTCAGGAACGCACAATGCGCAATTAAGGCAGCGAGCGAAGGCCGGCTGTATGCCGGCCTTGCGTATGCTTTCATCCACACTCTCTTTCAATAGTGAGGAGCGTGCTTTCATGCCCAACATCCATGCGAGCATCATTGAGGGCGTTCGCGACTATTGCCGCGAAGCCGGCACTTCCCCCTATATTTGGGTGGATGTAGACAACGCTTGTGAAGTGCCTCAGGACTTTGTCCGCGACGGCATGATCGTTCTTGATCTATCCGATGAGGCCATTCACAACTACGCAGTGAACGATCACTGGATGACTTTTCAAGCCCGCTTCGGTGAGGACAATGCCATTTCTACACTGAAGATTCCGCTGAATCGCATAGCGCTTGTCGCCAGTGCCGAAGCGCCGGAACAGGGGGCAATGCTGCAGGTGACGGAAACGCCGGCTGAAGTTGTTGCCGAGATGTGTGGCGGAAGCGCTGTATCAGCGCAGCCAGCTTCTTCGCAGCCGGCTGCGTTCCGTCGTCCGATGCGAGTAAAGTAGGGATGAGTGGAAAAATCAGCCTTTGCTTTGCACAGTCGCGAAGGATCTGTCTATAATTAAATCTTTTCCGCCTCCTTAGCTCAGTTGGTAGAGCAACCGCCTTGTAAGCGGTAGGTCAACTGTTCGAGTCAGTTAGGAGGCACCAGATTTTGAAAAACGGACGGCGAAAGCCGTCCGTTTTTTTTGGTTCTTAGTCAAAGTTGGTGAAAAGCGACCGATGCCTCCACACACTT
>CAJKSP010000023.1 GCA_905202595.1 uncultured Sutterella sp. | reverse complement strand
GTCCGGAGCGCATGAGAGCCATACTGAACGGCTTTACACGCATGCGCTTTGTCCGCAGTCAGGATGGCTCGCTTGACTTCGAGCAGAAGGAAGGCATCCGTTCGGCGCCGGCCGGACTCATTCCTTGGTTCGAATATCCTGCGCGAGCAGCAGCTGACGCCGTCATCTGCTTTGGCCATTGGTCAATGCTCGGCCTCATCAACCGACCGAACATCATCGCCATTGATACTGGCTGCCTCTGGGGCGGTGAACTCACCGCCGTACGCTTTCCAGACCGCCGCTTCTTCCGAGAACCCTGCCCCTGCTGGGCAGATCCTCTGGCTTACTCGTCCAAGAAAAAAGATCGGAAGGACGGCAAGAAAAGCAAGAAGTCCAGCAAGTAGCCTTTCAGACTTCCTCCTCCTGACTGGTCTTGACCGCTTCTTTGGCTTCAATTTCTTTCAGCCGCTCTTCGCGATGGCGGCGCACTGCCTCTTCATGCGCCGCTGTCGCATCTGACATACCTAGCGCTGCCGCCATTACGCGGGAAGCTTCCAGGCACAATTCGCGGCGATCCCGGCCGGCTGCCGATATCGGATCAAGAATCGAAATCTCGCAAGCCAGTCCCGATGTTAAAACAATGCGCTTCAGCACCTCCCAGAGCGAGAGATCCTTGTACGACGTAATGGTCGTCGTTTCGCCATGGAGGGTGTAGCGGATCGCTACCGGAAGAATCTCCGCCTCTGCAGCAACAGCCGCAGCGAACAAATTGGCATGGAACGGCAGCAGAGAATTACCAGGCCCCGTCGTGCCTTCAGGAAAGAAAAGCACGTTCTGTCCTGCTTTCAGCACTTCAGCCATTGAGCGCGCAACATCAAGCACCGCCCGGCGATTGGAGCGGTCAATGTATATCGTGCCTACTCCCGTTGTAATGGTTCCAAAAACTGGCCAATTGCCAATTTCCTTTTTTGCAACGAAGCGCACGGGCATGAGCGCATTCATCACGAAAACGTCAACAAAGGAAATATGATCCGCACATACCATGTAGCCTCGGCCTGAGTCTGCCCAGCCTGTAAGCCTGGCGCCTTCGTCCGGGATGCGGCCTTTGACATGAACCTTGATGCCTAGCACAGCTGGGATCCAGCCCGAAACACGGCGGATGAGCCGACCCCGGCGGCGTCCCTTCACAAAAGGAAAGAGGCAATAGATGATGAATAGGATGACGAGAATGAGAAGCGCCACCAGCACAAGGCGGAAGGCGCCAGCAACATAGCGCATGAACGTTACTCGACTTGATTGCCTGAGGTCGCCGCTTCTGCCGCCGCGTCCTCATCAAAAAACTGTTGCAGGATGATGGCAGCAGACAGATCATCGATCTTCTCGCCGCTACCGTCCTCCACCACCGCAGACGAGTACCGCTCGTCTGCGGTGTAGGCCGGTCGGCCAAAACGACCAGCAAGCTGCCGAGCAAAGCGTTCGCATCGTGCCGTCAGCTCGCCTGCCGCACCATCAGGATGTCTCGGTACGCCGACAACGAAAAAAACCGGCTCCCATTCTCGGATAAGCTGCTCGACAGCGGCCCAGCGCGCATCGTTTGATGTAGCCCGAATAATTTCAAGCGGCTCTGCTGAACGGGTAAGCGTATTACCAACAGCGACTCCCGTGCGTGCGAGTCCGAAGTCAAAGCAGAGGACGGTGCCAGAGAGAGGCGAATTCAACTCAAATTGCTCCTATAAAAAAGCAAACAGCGCAGCAACGCACGGAAAAGACGCGCCCAACGCTTGGTTTTCAGCAAAATGTGCTCAAAAAGACCGGCAGCCCTCAGGCGGATGCCGATAGTTCGGGCTATTCTAATGCGCTTGATTTTCAGGGCGTTCCGGCTTTTTTGCTTTTTCACTGTATGCTGCGTCAGCAGCGCCGCCGGCACGCTCAAATCATTCGGGGGCTCGTGCCATGGTCGAGAATGTCTTTGAAAAACTTTGCGCTCTCTTTGACAAAGGCGGCGCCAAATATCGCGCAGTTCATCACGCGGCAGGCGGCAAGTCCAGCCAGTCTGTGGCAGAAATCCGCGGCACGGAGCTCGGCCAGGGCGCTAAAGCTCTTTGCTGCACTGTCAAAGGCAACGGCGTAAAGCAGCATGTCCTCGCCGTGCTACCTGCTGACATGCAGGCAGACCTCTCTAAAGTGGCTGCAGCTGTTGGTGGTCGGCGCGCTTCGCTTGCTTCGCCCGATGAAGTGATGGAGCTTACCGGCTGCGTCTTCGGCGCAGTACCTCCTGTCAGCTTCCATCCGGATCTGCTGCTTGTCGCCGATCCGACGCTTTTCACGCGCTACAAGGAAATCGCCTTTAACGCCGGACAGCTTGATGCTTCAATCATCATTGATGCCGAAGACTTCAAGCGCATCGTACAGCCGAAGCTTGTGTCGTTTCTGCGAACACCTGCTCCTGAAGCCGCTGAATCTTCCAAGAACTGATTTCCCGTCGTCTTGAGCCCGTGCTGCACACGGGCTTTTTACATCCAGCGGATTTCTGCTGCTTTTCCCTCTTCGTTATAAGTTCCATACTGCCATGGACTTCTTCCATAATCTGCTCGTCACCGCGCTCACGCCGATTACGCTCATCTCTGGCGTTGGCCTGATGCTCCTCTGCATGACGAACCGCTACAACCACACAACAGACCGCATCCGCCAACTCATCAAACTGCGCGAAGACGGCGGCCTCAAAAACGAACCCGATCTTGATCGCGAAATCCGCCTTATCTTCAGGCGTGCATCCAATCTGCGCCGATCCATGCTGTGCTTGACGCTCTCCACCGTCTGCGCCGGCTTGCTTGTCGCCACGAATGTCTGCTCTGAATTCACAGGACAGAGCTTTGTCACGCTGTCCGCCTTCTGGCTTATTTGCTCACTCATCCTCATTGTCAGCTCTACAGCTTTTTTCTGCCTGGAAGTGAGTCTTTCGTTGCATGCGCTCAGCATGGCTGTGACGCACCTGCCGCGTCCTATGCGGCCTGCATCCCAAACATCTGCGTCATCGACTAAGGAGCAAGCCAAATGATCAGCGTTACTGAATTCAATCAAGTGCTTGCCACAGCGCTTACCCCTATTACGCTCATCTCCGGCGTTGGCCTGCTGATGATCTGCATGACCAACCGCTATAACCACACGACCAACCGCATCCGCCAGCTTATGGCAAGGCGAGAAGCGGCCATTGATTCGTCTATTGAATCACTCGCAGACCTTGACACTGAAATTGATTTGATTTTCATGCGCGCTTCTTTATTGCGGCGCGGCATGCTCAGCGTAGCGCTGTCGGCAGCTTGTTCGGCTGTTCTTGTTACCATCAGTGTGCTTTCGCACTTCCTCAGCTTTGCAATGCCTACTCTTGAAGGCATTGTGCTTGTTGCAGCCATTGCGCTTATTGTGCTTTCCGCGCTGCTGTTCTCTGCCGAAATCAATCTGTCGCTACAGGCGCTTCGGCTTGTCGTCGGTCATTTGCCTGCCGCCTCTAAAGAGACTCAACACCGTTAAGAAACGGGCGCACTTCACGGCAACGGCATAGCCGCTCAAGCAGAACGCCTCAGTCGCGACGCCCCCAACGGAAGAAAACTGCCGACCCTTCATCCCAAGTATGTCCGACTGATAGGAAAATGGGGCCTATGAGGCTGTCGATGCCGAGGAAAATTGATCCCGACTGATGCCAATCAGTTCTGGAACTCTCAAGGCTCGTCGGATCATTAGGATTCCATACGCGCCCAGCTTCCAAACTGCCCCCTAACCAAACAGGCATTTCAAAAAAGCCCAGAAGATCCGACACGTTCCGCGAAAGCGTAAGGCTACCGTATTCAAGACGAGATCCCGTCCAGCGCCCATATGCCGACCCCGCAAGGTGCGAGGCCCCGCCCAACTGAAAAGCATTGGTCTGCGTCGAACGGCCGATCTCGCCATTTGCAATGATCGTCCATCGCCCTATCGAATAAGGCACCAGCGCCTCAAGACGGTAGTAGTAATCGGTGCCAGAATCCCCGGCACCAGATTGAAGCTTCATTCCTGCCGCGCGCAGGCGAAAGCCCGTCGTCGGAAAGTTAATGTTGTCGAGCGTGTCAAGGAAGAGAATGGCTCCTGCATAAGCTCCCGACTCGGCGCCGCGGCGCTCGCTCAAACGCTCGATGCCAATTTCGCGCGAACTTTTCTGACGCAACCAACCGGCAGAGAGCCCCGCATAGCCAAGACGGTCGATCGCCGTGCCGAGCATAAGGTCGGCCTGCATGGATTCATTGCGCCGCTCAGCAATGCGCTCCCCGTGCTCCCAAACGTCATAGGGCTGACGGGAGTACTCAAAGGACGGCATAAGGAACAAGGCAGAACCCGCTCCGAGCGGCTGATGAAATTCGCTTCTCACGCGCTGCTCTTCTCCGAGCTGCAGCTCGTTGCGCCACTCGCCTCCCCAGGCATTGAGAAGATGCCAGGTATGAGCAAAAAGCACATTGAACGAGCTTTCATCGTTGAAGTCCGTTTCAATCGAGCCGCCGAAGAGCACGCTCGAATAGCCGGGCTGCTTTTCCTTCGGCTCGATGACAAGCACTTCCGTTCCCCTAGGCCCGGGATCAAAACGATAGGTAACGGTTGTAAAGCTGCCATCAGCCCAAGCTCGCCTCATCGCATCGTCAATCGCAGCCGTCGTCATTTCGCCTTTTGGCGGCAAGTCAGCCGACTCAAGTACACGTTCTGGAGGAACCGAGGAGGAGCGGCGGCTCGCAACGCGGACGCTGGCAATGTTATGCCGATCAGAAAGATGCCGATAAGGCGTTTCACGAGCCTCATTCCACGCTAGATAATCCTCAGCTGGCGAAGCATATTTAGCCAGCGCAGAAACAGCCGCTCGAGCAGCTGCCTCGCCTCTTGCAATGATTTCCGCGCTGCGCTTTAAGTCGGCGCTGGAAAAGCCTTCCAAATCCGGTGTGATCAGAATGTCTGACGGTCTAAGACTCGCCTTGGACTTTTCAACGTTCTGCTCCGTAAGAAGATTGACCATTTGCGCCATCACGCCGACAGCGCTGCCGAGTTCGCTTCGCTTTGATAGCGGCGTGCCGACATTGACGGCGATAACAACGTCTGCTCCCATTTCACGCGCCAAATCAACCGGCAGATTGTCCGTCAATCCGCCGTCGGCTAAAAGCTTCCCTCGAAACGGTACAGGGGCAAAGACGCCTGGCACAGACATGGACGCTCGCATCGCTTGGCCTAAATTGCAGCCCTGCTGCATCACGACACGCTCCCCTGTCACAAGATCGGTAGCTGGGGCTGCGAACGGAATGGAAAGCTTTGAGAGATCCTCGACCATCGCTACCGCTGCCGTCTCCCTATTGATGAAAAGCTCTAGCTCCTCGGAAGGCACAAACGACTCCGGCAGCCTCGGCGTGCCGTCAGAACCAATTTCAATGCCTGATGAAGGCAGACTTTTGTAGTCATCTATTTTTTTGCGCCAGGGCAGGACGGCGCGCTCGCCTCGTCCGCTGAGCATTTGATCCCAGTCGACGCCGGTGACAACGTCATAAAGCTGCTGATAGGAAAATCCGGCAGCATAAGCGCCTCCCACCATGGAACCCATGGAGGTGCCGGCCACCACGTCGACTTTGATGCCGAGCTCCTCAAGCACCTTAATAACGCCGACATGCGCAAAGCCGCGAGCTCCGCCGCCAGAAAGCACTAGACCGATGCAGGGACGCCCCTGTGCTCGGCATTGCGCGCGAACCGCATCGGGAGAAAGCGCAAAAGATTCAGCCGCCGCAGCAAGCACAGCAAGTGCGGCAGCAAGCCGCCTCAATGCGAGAGATCGAAAGCAAGACATGACAAAAACTGCCGGCAGATCAGCGCTCCAAATCATTCAAGGCGGCGCCGCTCCCTTTAGACTAGCGGACGCCGCGCTGGCGGAAGCTTTCCGCTTTAGCGCTATTGTTTTTTATCTTAAAGGAGAGGCAATGCGGATTCTCTTGACTGGCGGCATGGGCTTCATCGGCTCGCATACTGCAGTGGCGCTTCTGGCCCACGGGCATGACGTCACGCTCTATGACAATCTTTCAAATGCAGACGAGAGCGTAGCCAGCCGTATTGAAAAGATCGCTGGGCGCCCTCCGCGCTTCGTCAAAGGAGACATCCGCGATGAAGCGCTTCTTGAGAAGACTTTCCGGGAGACTGGAACTCAAGCTGTCATTCACTTCGCAGGCCTCAAAGCTGTCGGCGAATCCGTCGTCAAACCTCTCGAGTACTATGACAACAACCTCATCGGCACGATCAAGCTATTGGAAGCCATGCGAGCCGCTGATGTTTCCCGTCTGATTTTCAGTTCGTCCTCCACCGTCTACGGCACACCGACCACTCTGCCGCTTACAGAAGCCTGTCCGACAGGCCGGGCTACAAATCCCTACGGCCGTACAAAGCTGCAGATCGAGGAGATCCTCGCAGATGTCTGCCATGCATGGCCGGAACTCGCCGTTGTGTGTCTGCGCTATTTCAATCCGATTGGCGCTCATCCTTCGGGACTGATCGGCGAAGATCCCAACGGCATTCCAAACAACCTGCTGCCCTACATTGCCCGTGTCGCCAACGGTCGGCTTCCCTGCCTGCAAGTCTTCGGCGACGACTATGACACACCGGACGGCACAGGCGTACGGGACTACATCCATGTCATGGATCTGGCAGAAGGCCATGCTCAAGCTATTCCCTACGTTGCCGATCATCCCGGCTGGATCGCCGTCAATCTTGGCTGCGGACGCGGCTACAGCGTGCTCGAAGTCATCCACGCGTTTGAAAAAGCGAGCGGTCGCAAGGTCCCCTATAAGATTGCGCCGCGACGCGCCGGGGACATTGCAGCCAATTGGTGCGATCCGACCCTCGCGGCCAAACTCTTTGGCTGGCACGCGCGCTACAACATCAACGATATGTGCCGCGACGCCTGGCGCTTCGAGCAGACGCGCGCAGCAGAACTCAATGCTGCTGCGAAGTCAAGCTCGGAATAATGCCTGTTGACAACTCGCGAATTAGGAAGTTTTCCACGAAGTTATCCACATCGTCTTCCCATAAATAACAGTCAGTTAACATCAACTTTTTGAGTTTTCCACTGTCAAGCCGACAATTCGCCGGATGCTCAGAATCTTCAGCTAGCGGCCCGCCGTTCAAGCGGGCCGCTGCGATTTTGAGACGTTCCGCCGCCTCTTGCCGTCCCATGACGGCAGCATGCCAGGCGCCGCGCTCGAGGATGAACCGTGCAAGTTCGAAGCGCGATACATAAGGGCCGGGCTGCACAAAATGAAGCAGGTCCTGAGGCAGCGCTTTCGCATCATGAAGACGCCGAGCCAACAAGCGAGAGCTCAGTTCAGCAAGCGCCCGATAAGAGGTTGGCTTGCCCGTTTGATCCGTTCGCACCCACAAATTCTCTCCGGCAAGAGCACTTGTCAGAATGCGCGCGGGGAACTCGCGGGCATCCCCGCTTCCGTAAAGCCAGCCAGCTCGAATCACGACGCCGGCAAGCCCGCGATGGAATCTAGCGATCACTGCTTCTTCACCCAGCCGTTTGCTTAAGCCGTAAGCGCCTAACGGATCGGCGGCATCCGCCTCAGTCCAAGGCGTCTGACCGACTCCAGAAAAAACATAATCTGTTGAAAAATGCACAAAGTAAGCTTTCGAAGCCAATGCCGCATCCGCAAGTGCAGCAGGCGCTGCAGCATTAGCGCGGCACGCCGCATCCCAAGCGCCCTGGGCTGCGCCGACATTGGTAAAACCGGCAGCATTGAAAAGGCAGAGCGGTCGGAGCGCTGCCACGGCGGATGCCACAGCCTGCGGATCTGAAGCATCAAGCGCCTCATGTCCAGGCGCACTGATCTGCAATCCAGGGAAATCGTGTCTGAACCGATCCGCCAGCGCGCGTCCAAGCCGTCCACTGCCGCCAGCGATCAATACAGCCGTCATGGCCTTTCTCCCCGCCGCTGAACGCCCCTCTTGTCTCTCCCCTGACTTTGATGCGCCGTCTTCTTCGGCATGCTGCTCCGCGCTTTAGCTAGAGCTGCGGCCAAATAAGGCGCCGTTGCGCTGCCTTCCGTCCGAGCGACTTCTTCTGGCGTTCCGGCTGCAACCAATTTGCCGCCTGCTTCTCCTGCATCTGGCCCAATGTCAATCACCCAGTCGGCCGCAGCCGCCACATCCATATCGTGCTCAATGACCAAGACGCTGTTCCCGAGCGCTGTCAGACGCCGCAGAACGCTGAGGAGTTGCGACACATCCGCTGGATGCAGCCCCGTCGTCGGCTCGTCCAGAAGATAAAGCGTATGACCAGTGTCCGGCCGCGCCAATTCTGCGGCGAGCTTGAGACGCTGCGCTTCGCCGCCGGAAAAAGTTGTTGCGCTCTGCCCGAGACGGATGTAGCCGAGCCCCGAATCAGCCAGTGCCTTCAGCCGGCGCAGGATCTGAGGATAGGCGGCGAAGAACTTGAGCGCCTCGTCAACCGTCAGTTCAAGAACCTCCGCAATGCTGAGCCCTTTGAGCTTCGCCTCGAGTGTTTCACGGTTGTATCGCGTGCCGCCACAGACCTCGCAAGGCACATACACATCAGGAAGGAACTGCATCTCAACCTTGACCACGCCCTCTCCTTCGCAGGCTTCGCAGCGGCCACCCTTGACATTGAAACTGAAACGGCGGGCATCGTAGCCGCGCTCGCGAGCCGTAAGGGTTTGTGCAAACGCCTCTCGAATCAGAGAAAAAAGCCCCATGAAGGTCGCCGCATTTGAACGAGGCGTTCGCCCGATCGGCGCCTGAGTGACGGAAATGACCTTGTCGAACACATCCAAGCCATCCAGCGAGTCGTAAGGAAGCGGCTTCTCTTCCCCCTGATGAAAGGCGCGACGAAGCGCTGGAGCGAGCGTGTCATTCACAAGCGTGCTCTTGCCCGACCCTGAAACACCCGTCACGACAGTCAGCGCTCCGGCAGGTACGGCAATATCTACGCTTTTGAGTGAACGACCTCGCGCACCCTTAAGTCTCAGCCACTTTGCGGCAACTGGATCAAAAAACGGCCGTTCGGCAACGACATGCCGCCGGCCGGACAGAAAGGCGCCCGTTATAGACGCCGGATCAGCCATCACCGCCTGCGGCGTACCGCAAGCCACCACTTCCCCGCCGCATTCTCCAGCCCCCGGCCCCATGTCGATCAGCCAGTCGGCGGCACGCATCATCTCTTCATCGTGCTCGACCACCACGACTGTATTGCCCAAGTCGCGAAGTGCCTGAAGCTTCTCGATCAGGCGCCGCCCGTCTCTCGGATGCAAGCCAATCGAAGGCTCATCAAGCACATAAAGCACGCCTGAAAGCCCCAAATCAATCTGCCCAGCAAGGCGCAGCCGCTGCAGCTCGCCGCCTGACAGCGTATCTGCACGTCTGTCCAGCGTGAGATAGCCGAGGCCAAGATCGACCAGCAGCGCAAGCTTGCGCCGAAGGAGAGGCAGAATCTTTTCTCCTGCGGCCTGCTGACGGCCGCTGAAATGAAGCGATGAAAAGACGGCATCAAGCTGATCGAGCGGAATACACCCCAAATTTGCAATGCTCCAGCGCTCATTGCGCTCCGCACTCTCAAGGAACACGCTTCGTGCAGCAGCGCACAGCCCTGTGCCGCCGCAACTGGCACAAGGCGTTCCATCAGGCATCACGCCGACGCCTCCGCAAGCCGCACAGGCGCCTCGAGGACTCGCCGAAGAAAAGAGGCGAGGCTCAAGCGATCCCACGACATAGTCGCAAAGCGGGCACGCAAAAGAAGAGGAATAGAGCATCTCTTCGCCCGTCGCCATGTTCACGGCGAGTGTCTTTCCTCCGGCAAGCGCCGCCGCGGCTTCAAAGCTCTGCGCTAACCGCTCTCTCACATCAGCACGGATCTTGACGCGATCGACGACCACATCGAGATCATGCAAAGCGCCGTCCTGCCATTGCACCGCCTCGCTGCCGTCGTAGACGGCAACCATTTCGCCATCAACACGAAAGCGCGTATAGCCTGAGGCCAGCATTTTCTCGAAAAACGCCTGCACATCCGCATTTGAATGACGATGCACCGGTGCAAGAATCATGAGCCGCGTGCCTTCCGGCAGCGCCATGGCTCGGTCTGCCATCGCGGCGATGGGCGTCGCCTCAAGCTTGCGATGATGTGTCGGACAATAAGGCGAGCCTGCGCGGGCATAAAGAAGCCTCAGATAATCAACAATTTCCGTGGCCGTACCAACATTGGAGCGAGGATTGGCGCGTCCGCAGTTCTGATCGATAGCGATGGCAGGAGATAGACCGTCGATGCCGTCAATGTCGGGGCGAGGTAGCAGCGAAAGGAACTGCCTGGCATAAACTGAAAGGCTTTCAACATATCGGCGCTGCCCTTCAGCAAAAAGGGTATCGAAAGCCAGAGAGCTCTTCCCCGATCCAGAAACGCCTGTAACAACCGTAAGCCCCTTTTGCGGAAGCCGCAGCGAAATATTCTTGAGATTGTGCGTCCGTGCGCCTCGCACAATGAGCCAGTTGGCGTCAGACATGCACAGACTTGCCCTCTTAAGGTTATTCATGGAGTTTTCCTCTATAACCGACTTCGCTTTCGCGACCCTCTTCGCGACGTTCTTCTGTTCTGCCGATATCCATGTTTACGCCCAGTGACGCCAAAGCCGCCTTCTGCATGACATCCCGCGAAAAGCGCTCCAGCATTTCGCTCGCAAGCATTTTTGCTCTGCGCATGCTCGGACTCTTTGTCATTCTCCCTGTTTTTGCGGTTTATGCCAGGCATCTGCCCGGCGGGGATAGTGAATTTCTCGTCGGCGTAACGCTTGGCATCTACGGCCTGACGCAGGGCATATTGCAAATTCCTTTCGGCATTGCCTCCGACCGCTTGGGAAGAAAGCCAGTCATTGCCGCCGGGCTCCTCATCTTTGCTGCAGGCAGCTTTGTGGCCGCCGCGAGCGACAGCATCTGGAGCATCATGCTAGGCCGCATGCTGCAGGGTGCCGGCGCCATTTCTGCTGCCGTCACAGCCTTCATATCCGATTCCGTACGCGACCGCGTTCTCACCAAGGCCATGGCCATGGTGGGGGCATCTATCGGGCTCACCTTCGCGCTATCACTCATCATCTCTCCGCTGCTGGCTGAAGCTGTCGGCGTGTCCGGAATTTTTGGCCTCACGGGCATTCTGGCGCTCGCCGCTGTCTGGGTGATCTGGAAGGTTGTCCCCGATGCACCGTCTCAGGTCCCAAGCGACCTGCCAGAAGAGGCTGTGCACAAACCCTGGCAGCAGATTCTGACCGACCCGCAGCTCCTGCGCCTCAACATTGGCATCTTTTCCCTTCATGCCGCTCTCACCGCCATCTTCGTCGTCATGCCTACACGACTCGCATCTTTAGGGCTGCCTGCTGCGCACCACTGGTGGATCTATTTGCCCGCCGTTCTCGTTGGCTTTGCCTTAATGGCGCCGCCCATCGCTTGGGGAGAACGCCGAGGACGAACGGTAGCCGTCGTGCGCGCAGCCGTATTGCTCCTCGCCGTTGTATTCCTCCTACTTGCGCTTTTCCTCAACAACCTTTGGGAAGCGGCCATTCTGCTTGCCCTCTTTTTCGTCGGCTTCAATGTTTTGGAGGCTACACTGCCGGGGCTCATTTCTCGTGAAGCGCCCAAAGCAGACAAAGGACTTGCTCTCGGCATTTACAACACCACGCAGAATATCGGACTCTTCATCGGCGGCGCTGCCGGAGGCTGGATTGCGCAGCATTGGGGAAGCAACGCTGTGTTCGCCGCTGCGCTTCTTGTTATGCTTCTGTGGTTCGCTTCGGCCGCCGGCCTGAAGGAGCCTCCGCGACCGCGCCGCGAGCCTGGCAGCGCGCTCCAGCTGTCCTAGCGGACGGCTGCGCGGGCAGCGCTGCCGAATTCGAAATCGTTTGTCTACCCATTGCTTCCATACGCTAGGTGTTGTTTCATCATGGCTTCTGTCAATAAGGTTTTTCTTCTCGGCAATCTCGGTGCGGACCCCGACGTGCGCTACACGCCTGACGGCAACCGCGCCATTGCAAGTCTGCGCGTTGCCACGAACCGCCGCTATCGCAATCGCGACGACCAGCAGGTAACCGAAACGGAATGGCACCGCGTCGTCGTCTTCGGACGCAGCGCGGAAATTGCCCGCGATTATCTGAAGAAGGGCAGCAACGTCTGGGTCGAAGGGCGGCTGCGCACGCGCAAATGGACTGATCAAGCCGGGGCAGATCACTACACGACGGAAATCATCTGCGAAAACCTTCAGCTTGGTTCTCGCGGCCGGCCTGAAGGAGATGCTCCGATGGACGACAGCTTTGAGTCTGCACCGCGCGTTCGTCAGCCGGCATCGCGCCCGGCAGCAGCCGCTCCTCAGGCATCGCCTGCTGCGCCTCAGGCTTCGCCAGCTGCCACCTCATCGCCGATCGATGACATTGAAGAGGATGTGCCGTTCTAAATTGAGAGCCGCACCGCTGCAAAGCGAATGAGCACCGGCAAAAAGCGCGCCTTCCGACAAGGAAGTGCGCGCTTTTTTATGCCCCTTGAAGAGCTATTCGTGGCGTACGGCTTCGATGGGATCGAGTTTCGCTGCTCGACGGGCAGGGAAATAGCCGAAGACGATGCCAGTCAGCGCTGAAACAGTGAAAGCCAGGATATTGATGGCCGGATCAAAAATAAATGGCACATCCATAAGGACGCATAAACCCTTAGAAGCAGCAAGAGCTATCCCTACGCCGAGAAGCCCCCCTAGGCAGCCCAGCATCAGCGCCTCAATAAGAAACTGCAGTAGCACTTCGCGGCCCAGGGCACCAATAGCAAGCCGAATGCCAATTTCTCGCGTCCGCTCGGTCACGGAAACCAGCATGATATTCATGATGCCGATGCCGCCCACAAGAAGGCTAACGCCAGCAACAGCGCCGAGCAGCGTTGTCATGATCTTTGTCGTAGAGGCCACCTTTGCAGCAATTTCAGCTGTATCCATGATGGTGAAATTGTCGTCATCGCCAGCAGAAAGCGAACGGCGCTCACGCATCAAATCGCGAATAGCCTCTTTAAGGCGATCACGATCGGAATTCGGATTCATGCGAATCATGAGAGCAGCAACGCGGCTTTCGCCCAAGATTCTGCGCTGCACGGTCTTGAGCGGCATGATCACCATATCATCCTGATCATTGCCCATCGCTCCAGTACCCTTTGTTTTCAAAAGGCCGATGATGCGGCAGGAAAAACCGCCCGTGCGCAACTGTTGACCGACGACATTGTCCTCGCCGCCGAAGAGCTCGCGAGCAATCGTGCCGCCGATAACGCAGACCGCTGCACCCGAACGCTCCTCAGCTGTTTCGAAGTAGCGCCCATCCTGGAGCTCTCGGTTGTCAATCGTGAAATAGGCAGAATCTGTTCCTATCACGCTTGTCTGCCAATTCCGGCCATTGGCTACAATCGTCATCGACTTCGAGGTCTGCGGCGCAACAGCTTCCACACCGGAAATCTGCGTTTCCAGAGCATCGGCATCTTCAACTTTAAAGTCAGGAGCGCCCACCTTCTGCCCCGGCCCCAAGCGCATTCCCGGCCGCAGCATGATTTGATTGTTGCCGAAAGACTCGATTTGCTCTCGGATAGCCGTCGACGCGCCGTTACCCAGCGTCACCATCGTAATCACGGCCGCTACGCCGATGACAACGCCTAGCACCGTGAGGAGACTGCGCATCGGATTGCGCCAGATCTGGCGCAGCGCCAGAAGAAATGCATTCCAAATCACATCATCCTCCGTTCTTCATCCGTAATGGCGCCTGGCCCCTCCCCAAGAAGGCCTTGGTCATCGCGGATGAGATTGCCGTCCTTGAAGAGAATATGTCGCCGCGCATACGCCGCCATATCGGGCTCATGCGTAACAAGAGCAACAGTGATGCCGTCCTGCCGGTTGAGATCGCGAAGCAACTCCATAATTTCAACGCTTCTCGCACTGTCCAGTGAGCCTGTCGGCTCATCGGCAAGAAGAAGCTTGGGCTTGATCACAATGGCGCGCGCAATGGCCACGCGCTGCTGCTGCCCGCCGGAGAGCTCCGCCGGCGTATGGTCTTCCCATTCCAAAAGGCCGACTCGGTCGAGCGCCTCACGCGCCAGCGCATGCCGCTCTGCGCGTGAAAGGCCCCTGTAAACAAGCGGAAGTTCGACATTTTCTAATGCCGTGGTCCTTGGCAGCAGATTGAAGCCTTGAAAGACAAAGCCCAAATAGCGGCGTCGAAGCAGTGCTCGCTGATCGTTTGTCAAATTCTCGACATGCACGCCGCTGAAAAGGTATTCCCCCCAGGATGGCCGATCTAGTGCGCCGATGATGTTCATGGCTGTGGACTTCCCAGAGCCTGAAGGTCCCATGATTGCAACGAATTCGCCTTCGTGAATTTTGAGATCGATGGCATGCAGCGCTACAAACGCCGCTTCTCCTGAGCCATAGCGCTTTCCAATGCCTCGAAATTCGATAAGCACCGGGCGCTCAGCTTCAGGTCCGCAGTTGTCGTTGCCGGTCATCTTTGCCTCCGTTGCTTGAACAAGCCATGGCTTACTTCGAAGCCTTCTGCTGATCCACAATCACAGCATCGCCAGCTGACAGATCGCCAGAAACGATCTCTGTGCGCGAACCATCAGACAGTCCTGCAATGACGCTCACCGCCTGAGCTTGGCCATTTCGCAGCACATAGATGGTGCGCTCGCGCTCGCCATGGTTCGTCATTTCCTTCACAACCTTTTCAGCGCCGTCATGCGGCGGACGCGGCATCATCATATTGGCGCCGCCCGCAGCATCCGAGTTCGTTCGCGGCCGAAAGCGCAGTGCCGAATTAGGCACGAGAAGCACATCGCTTTTATGCGCAGTGCTGATCGTTGCCGAAGCCGTCATGCCGGGGCGCAGCAAAAGCTCCTTGTTGTCGACATTGAGATACGTCGTGTATGTAACGACGTTCTCCGTCTCCGTTGAACCGAAGGCAACTTTCTTGAGCGTTGCAGGAAATCGCCGATCGGGATAGGCACTTACCGTGAAGTAAGCTTTCTGTCCGCTTTTAACGACGCCGATGTCCGCTTCATCAACATTCACTTGAAGCTCTAGCTCCCGCAAATCAGTAGCTAGCGTCAGAAGCTCTACAGCCTGCAGACTTGCCGCCACTGCATAGCCCGGCTCCACTGAACGGGCTAGCACAACGCCGTCGATTGGCGACTTAATGTCGGCTTTGCTGAGATCCGTCTGCGCCTGCGCAAGCGTCGCCTGCGCATCTTCAATCGACGCTCTCGCGGACTGCACTGATGCCTGCGCAGTCTCTACTGTGGCCTCTTGCTGATCGAGATCCGCTCGAGACGGCATCTTGCCCTTGGAAAGCTTATTGAGCTCCTTGAGACGGTTGTAGCGAACCTGCGCTTCATGAAGCGTCGCCTGAGATTCTGCGAGCTTCGCTTCCGCACTTGAGAGAGAAGCTTTGGCTGATGCTACGGACGCTTCGAGATTTCGAGTGTCAAGCTCAATCAGCACTTGACCAGTCTTGATTTCATCATTGACATCGACATTGACCTTGCGGACGATCCCAGAAAGTTCGGAGCCCAGCGTCACTGTACGCATCGGGTTGAGCGTACCGTCAGCAGAAACGGTGACATCAAGGTCGCCTCGCACGGCCTTTTGCGTCACATACTGCACCTGCGGTCCTGCTGTGCGGCTGCTGTACCACCAAAACGCTCCGCCTGCACAGACGGCAGCGACAGCTGTCCACACCAGTGCGCGCACATACCAAGGACGGCGAGGATCAGCCAGCAATGCGGCCGTACGCGCCTTTTCCGCCTTCTCGTTGGTTGAAACAAACTTCTCCATCGTCATTTTCCTTCTCGTCCTTCAAGCCCGACATCTGTCGACCGATTGCTTTGAGCGCTCTTCTCCGTTTGTTCAGCCGCGGCAGCCTGCACTGCCCATCCGCCGCCGACAGCGCGATACAGCATGATGTAGTTGTTGGCGCGATCAGCGCGATTGGAAAGCTCAGACTCAAGCGTCGAAAGAAGCGAGCGCTGCGTCGTCAGCAACATCGCGTAATCGCCAACCCCCGTTTCGTACTCGTAGCGAGCCAGCTGCTCGGCAATGCGTGCATGACTGACAGCACGCGTCAGATTGAGCGCTCGCCGCTCAGCATTAGCAATGCCGGAGAGAGCGTTGTCCGTCTGCTCCAATGCAGAAAGAAGTACGGCAAGATATTGCGCCCTCGCCTGATCAAGCTCTGCTGCCGCCGTTTCCTCGGCAGCAATGAGACTGCCCCAATTCAGCACAGGCACGCTGAGTGCCGCCATAAGGCCGGCAACGCCAGTCCCTGACGCCCCCAGCGCACCGATGGTTGCTGCCGTCGTGCCTATATTTCCTGAGAGCGAAAGCGACGGGAAGAAATTCCCTTTGGCGCTCTGCAGCCGATATACCGCCGCCTGCAAAGAATGCAACGCGCTTCTCACATCCGGCCGCCGTTCAAGCACCTGTGCCGGCATGGCGGCGGCGCAACCTTCAGGCGGCTCAGGAATCGCACGCTCTGCGGCAATCGGCAGCTTATCCGCCGGCAGGCTTGCCAGCCTAGCAATGGCGTTGCGATACTCGGCAATGCTGCCCTCGAGCTGAGGAATGCGCGCCATGGCCGTGGAAAGCTGTACAAGCGCATCTTCCGCTTCCGAAGCTGTGCCCATACCTGCTTCGAACTGCCAGCGAGCGGTATCCGCAGTCTCTACATAATTCGCCAGGGTTTCCTTCACTACGGCGAGCTGCGCCTGCGCCGTACGCAGATTAACGTAGGCTTGAGCAACCTCTGCAACGGTCATTGCCCGCGTATCTTCAAGCGTCAGGCTAGAAGCAAGCGCACTTTCTTGCGCCGCATCAGCAGTAAAGAACTCGCTCCCGCCCAGACTGAGCGTCCAGGCGCCTGATCCTTCAGCCGAATAGGAAGTCGAATAGGCGCTCCCTGCCTTAGATCTCCGACCATCGCCATTCAGCGCAGCCGTCGGCCAGAGCGCGGCATTAGCTGACGTCAGGCTGGCACGCGCAGCTCGCAAGTTCGCCATTGCCGTTTGAATATCGGTATTGGCATCGAGCGTGCGCTCCACTAGAGCAACAAGATCCGGATCGTTCCAACGCTGCCAAAAATCTCGGTAGGACGCGATGTCGCCCGCCGGCAGCGAAGTCCGCGTCCAGGCCGATGGCGTCACTTCCGCCGCCATGCGGGCAGCATCGGGAGCCTGGACGGCACACCCTTGCACGGCAATGGCTGCAGCAACAGCTAAGGCAAATAAGCGAATCTTGGTCATTTACTTCTCTCTAAAGAAGCCTGTCAGGATTGCATTGACGCACTTTTAATGCAACTACCGCCATTGAATCGCGCGGAACCACTGTTTCGCTTAAAACGACGGCAGACGCCCTATGCAACATCCGTCTTTTGACAATGCTTTCTGTTCACTTCATTGTGCACAAGCCGTCTCCTAAATCGATGCTGTGTTGCGTTAATTCAATCCAGGACCCTGTAAGAAGTCTTTTCAGTTTCTTTTTGTTAAGATCGCCTCAATACTTGCTTTTCATCAGACCTTGGGATCTCTAGCCATGCTTCAGACGGCCCGGCGCATTCTGATCGTTGACGACGACGTCGAGCTCGTCACGCTTCTCGTCGATTACCTCACTCTGGAAGGCTTTCAAGTCACGCCGGCACACAATGGTGCGGACGGCTTGGCTTTGCTAGCCAAAAATACCTTCGACCTCGTGGTGCTCGATGTAATGATGCCCGGCATGAGTGGCGTTGACGTGTTGCGCCAAATTCGCCAGAAGAGCCAAATTCCTGTTCTCATGCTTACTGCGCGCGGCGATCCTGTTGACCGCATCGTAGGCCTCGAGCTGGGAGCGGATGATTACGTTCCCAAGCCTTGTCCGCCGCGCGAACTCGTCGCGCGCATCAATGCCATTCTGCGCCGCTCTAGGCAGACAGCCGCAACCGCTGCGCCTGTTGTCGTCGGTCCTGTTTCCGTTGACGCTACGAAGCGCAGCGCTGTCACCTGCAACGGCCAACCAATCGAATTCACCGGCACGGAATTTACGCTTTTCGAGCTTCTTGCCCGCAATGCAGGCCACCCGGTTTCAAAAGAAGACATCTACCCCAAAGTGCTCGGCCGTCCTATGGGGCCCTACGATCGAGCGATTGATGTGCATGTTTCTTCGATTCGGCACAAGCTTCTTCATACCGTCGGACGCGCGCTCACCATTGACAGCATTCGTGGCGTCGGCTACCAGCTGATCGTGCACTCCTCAACACCGCTACCGCCAGAGAAGTAGCGCTGTCGAGGCGTTGCCCCCTTCTTCAAGAGTTCGCCATGACCAAGCTTTCCAGAAGCGTTCCCGGCTTCAACAGTCTTTTTTGGCGCCTCTTCGCCGGCCTCTGCCTCGTCATTCTGACAACAGCGACCACAGTCTGGATAGCCTCATCGATTTCTCACCAACGCCACCTAGATACCATTCTGGGCTCGCTAGATACCCGCTACTTTGGACAACGCGCCGTAGAAACCGCCGCAATCATCCACCACTACGGCGGCACGCAAGGTTTGATTGCCTGGCTCAGAAGCAACGCCAACAAGCACTCCATCGTTTGGGTGATGGATCGAACGGGCAACGAACTTTCTGGGCGAGCCGTGCCTCAACGTGCCAAGCTAATGCTGGAAGCCATGCGTCGCGAGCCCTTCACAACAGAAGCCTATTCAGGCCACTTCCCTGATGAAGCTGTACGCACGCTGGAAATCGACGGAAAGCCTTATTTAGTCTTCGCCACCTATTCCGCATCAGGGAAAAAACCTCCGCAGTTTCTCTTTCTCCGCGATGGCTTTCCTGCAGGCGTTGCCGTCTTGACTATCGTGGTCATTACACTCATCGTCTCTTGGGCGCTTGCCTTCTTCTATACACGTCCTGTACGACGGCTAGACGAAGCGATGGAACGCTTTGCTTTAGGTGAATTCGACGTGCGCGTCGAGAAATCCATAGGCCCCGCCGGCGGCGAAATCGCAGCGCTTGCTCGTGTTTTCGACCGCATGGCTAATCGAATTCAAAAGCTCGTACTGCGGCAACGGCGGCTCTTCCATGACGTTAGCCACGAAGTTCGCAGTCCCCTCGCACGCATTGACGTAGCCCTCGAGCTGGCGCGAGTCGATCCTAAGCACATCCCGTCTAGTCTGGACCGCATCGAAAAGGAAGTACATGCGATCGACCGCTTGATTGAAGGATTGCTGACCTATGCACGCCTGGAAGACAGCGCTGAATTACCCACGCGTCCTATTTCTGCACGCCAGTTGGTTGAAACTGTCCGCGAAGCCATTGCATTTGAAGGCCGTACGCGTAGCGTCAAAGCGACGCTACGCGATCATCTCGCAGAAGACATTATTTTCAAAGCCAATGAAGATGCATTGCTTAGCGCTCTCGGAAATCTTGCACGCAATGCCCTTCGTTACACGCCAGACGGCGGCGAAGTGCACCTTGAACTCGATCGAGGCCCTCAAAGCCTCATTCTTCGCTGTCGAGATGAAGGCCCAGGCATGCCCGCTGCCGAGCTCAATCACATCTTTGATCCCTTTGTTCGGGGAAGCCGCGAAAAAACCGGAACGGGCTTCGGACTCGGCTTAGCTATCGCGCAATCTGCCGTTAAAAGTCAGGGCGGCACGATTTCCGTCAAAAACGTCCAACCGCACGGCTTGGAATTCACTATTTCTCTGCCATTACACCCTTCAGCGGCTAGCTAGATATCCCTTGAAGGCAGACAAAGCATTCAGGAATTGCTGAACTTAATCCTGCTGAATGCTCATAAAAGATAAATTTTCTCTCTTTTCTCTTGTAGAACGCCAACCCGTTTCCGAGTTGCTCGACACAAGTCAAGCCGCCTGAGAGACGGAGCCGTCCTCCAAATAGCTAAGCGCACAATGGACTGATCCGCTTACTTTTTTCGAAGAGGTCGGCCATGAGCAACTATTCCACTGAGAATCTTCGTACCGTAGCGCTGGTAGGGCATGGTTCCTGCGGCAAAACCTCCTTGATTGAAGCCATGCTCTACCGCTCTGGCATGATCCCCGAACTGGGCAGCATCGAGCGCGGCAACACAATGTGCGACAACGATGCGCTTGAAAAACAAGTCGGTCATTCGATTCGTCTGGCTGTCGCTCATATCGATACAGCGCTACCGGACCTGACGCCTGTCCGCATCCATGTGCTCGACACTCCGGGCTATCCCGACTATTTCGGGCAAGATCTCTCTGCGCTCGACGCCGTCAAATCAGTTGCAGCAGTCATTGACGCGACGAAAGGCCCCGAGCTCCTCACCCGCCGCATGATGGAAGTCGCCAAGGAGCGCAATCTTTGCCGCATGATCGTCGTTAACAAATTTGACGCACCGGATGTCGATCTGGAAGCGCTCCTAGAAGAGCTCCGCGAAACGTGGGGCCCCGGCGTACTGCCGATCAACCTTCCGACTAAGAACCGCACTCGCGTCATCGACTGCTTCGACCGCGATACAGGCGAATCCGACATCATGAGCGTTGAAGACGTGCACCGCGCGTTCATCGAACGCATCATTGAAGAAGACGATGAAATGCTCGAGAAATATCTCGAAGAGGGCAATGTCGATCCTCGTCTGCTTCACCCGCTCGTCACCAAGGCTCTTCGAGAAGGACACGTCATTCCTGTCTGCTTCACTTCAGCGAAGAACCTCATCGGCATCCGCGACTTCATGAAAGTGATCATCCGCCATCTTCCAAGCCCTGCGGAGGCCAACGATGCACTCTTCGTCAATGCCGACGGGACGCCCTACAAAACCGTGCCGGATAAGAATTTGCCGCTCATTGCTCAAGTCTTCAAGGTAGTGAACGATCCCTACATAGGCAAAATCGGCGTCTTCCGCGTGCATCAGGGCATGATTACAAAGGACAGCATCATCTACGTTGACGACAGCAAGAAAGGCGTCAAAGCCGCGCACCCGTTGATCCTGCAAGGCAAAAACACGTCTGAAACCGATTCACTCTGCCCGGGAGACATCGGCGCCCTCGCGAAGATTGAAGAACTCCGCTATGGCTCTGTGCTGCATGGCGATCCATCACTGTCCGGCGTGCGTATGCATCCGATCAGCTTCCCGAAGCCCATGTACGGCCTCGCCATCAAGCCAGCTCGCCGCGGCGATGAAAGCCGCATGAACGAAGTCCTCGCCAAGCTTCAATCCGAAGATCCAACGATGGCGGTTGACCACGATGCAGTGCTAAACGAAACCGTGATTCGCGGCCTCACTGACATGCACGTGCGCTCCATTCTCGAACGCATGAAAGTTAACTTTAAGCTCGAAGTTGAAACCTCCGCGCCTTCAATTCCGTATCGTGAAACGATTTCACAACCTGCCGAAGGGCATGCTCGTCATAAGAAGCAGACCGGCGGCGCAGGTCAATTCGGCGAGGTCTATCTGCGCATCGAACCGCTGCCGCGCGGCGCTGGCTTTGAATTCGTCGACCAGGTCAAAGGCGGCGTCATTCCGTTCAACCTCATCCCGGCAGTGGAAAAAGGCGTTCGCGAAGTGCTTGATGGCGGGTACGTCGCAGGCTACCCCATCCAAGATGTGAAAGTGACCGTCTACGATGGTAAAAGCCACCCTGTTGATTCGAAGGAAGTCGCCTTCGTCGCGGCAGGCCGCAAGGCGTTTCTTGACGCGCTCTCCAAAGCCGCGCCTCGCATTCTTGAGCCGATCGTCAAAATTGAAGTGACAGCGCCGAGCAACTACATGGGAGACATCGCAGGAGACCTGGCCAGCCGCCGCTGCCAAGTGTCCAATACTGAAGCGCTGCCTGGCGGCATCATGGAAATCACTGGCCTTGTGCCGCTTGCCGAGCTTGAAAACTATGCCACGCGGCTACATGCCATCACGCAAGGCACAGGTTCTTGGACGATGGAACTCGCAAGCTATCAGCCTCTGCCGATGGCGAAGCAAGAAGAGCTCGCTGCGAAATTCCAGCGTAAGGAAGATGATGATTGACGAACATTAAACCAAGGTAGCCGCCTAGGCCGCCCCGATCTCTGGCCCGTCCGCTCGACGCGAACGGGCCTTTTTCCTGCTGTTAGAGCCTCTCAAGATCAACAATCGGGCGCTTTGCGCAGAGAAGCCTGCCGTTTCAGCGGCTTGCCTGTCGAGGTGAATCCTATAATGCGGAGCCTCAAGATTTGACTTTCCTTTCGGGAACCTCGACATGCCTATCTACGCTTATAAGTGCACCTCCTGCGGCTTTGAGAAGGAGTATCTCCAGAAGATGAGCGACAAGCCGCTCACCAAGTGCCCCAAGTGCGGCAAGGAGACCTTCCGCAAGGAGCTCTCCGCCCCTGGCTTCGAGCTCAAGGGCAGCGGCTGGGCTGCGACCGACTTCAATGAAGGCCCGAAGGCTGTTCCAGCCGTTCACCGCAAGAACAGCTGAAAGCGGCAGAGCCGCAAGCCCCATCGGCCCAACGCCTTAGAAGACTGCTTTTTGACGGATCGGCGTTGGCGCTAAACTTTGGAAGGCTGTGCGCTCAAGAAGCGCACGCTTCAACTTAAACATCAGTTCGATGCGCCTTCTAGCGCTTCGGACGGCCGATTGCGTGAAGTTCTTCCGAAGCGAGCTCGCTTCGTGAAGCGCCTCATTAGTCATCCGGCCGGGCGGCGCCCGGCCATTCAGGGAGTTTTTATGCGAACCGTGTACTCTGGCTTGGTCGATGAAAAGTACATCGGCCAGACTGTGACCCTCTACGGTTGGGCCCATCGCCGTCGCGACCACGGCGGCGTCATCTTCATCGACCTGCGCGACCGCGAAGGCATCGTTCAGGTTGTCTGCGACCCGGACCGCCCCGATGTTTTCGCCACGGCCGACAGAGTCCGCAGCGAGTTCTGCCTCAAAGTGGTCGGCATCGTCCGCGCTCGTCCTGAAGGCACGAAGAACCCGCATCTCATTTCGGGCGGTGTTGAAGTGCTCTGCCATGAGCTCGAAATCCTTAATGCTTCGGCCACGCCTCCCTTCCATCTCGACGACGAAAACCTCTCCGAGACCACGCGGCTTACGTACCGCGTACTCGACCTGCGCCGTCCGCAGATGCAGCACAATCTCCGCACGCGCTATCGCACCGCGATGGCATTCCGTCGCTTCCTCGATCAGCACGGCTTTATCGACATTGAAACGCCGGACCTGACCCGCTCGACGCCGGAAGGCGCACGCGACTTCCTCGTGCCCTCCCGTCTGCAGGAAGGCTGCTTCTACGCACTGCCGCAGTCGCCGCAGCTCTTCAAGCAGCTGCTGATGGTTGCTGGGTTTGACCGCTACTATCAGATCGTCAAGTGCTTCCGCGACGAAGACCTCCGTGCCGATCGTCAGCCTGAATTCACTCAGGTCGATATCGAAACGTCCTTCATGACGATGGACGAAATTCGCGACCTGATGGAAAAGCTCGTGCGCTACGTCTTCAAAGACGTCCTCAATGTCGATCTCAAGGACCCGTTCCCCGTCATGCTTTGGGACGATGCGATGGCCAACTACGGCTCCGACAAGCCGGACCTGCGCATTAGCCTCAAGCTCACGGAAGTCACCGACATCGTCGCCAACTCGCAGTTCAAAGTCTTCTCTGGCGTCAAGTCGCTCCATAACGGCAAAGTTGTCGCCATGCGCGTTCCGGGCGCCGCCGCTCTGCCGCGCTCTGAAATCGACAGCTATACCGACTACGTCAAGATCTACGGGGCCAAGGGCCTTGCTTATATCAAGGTCAATGACATTGCTCGCGGCCGCGAAGGACTGCAGTCCCCAATCGTCAAGAACCTCTCCGATGAGGAGATTCAGGGCATTCTGACGCGTACCGGCGCTCAAAACGGCGACATCATCTTCTTCGGCGCCGACAAAGCCAAGGTTGTCTGGGATAGCCTTGGCGCTCTGCGCCTCAAGATCGGCCATAGCGAATTCGGCCAGAAGACCGGCCTCTTCACGCCGGGCTGGCAGCCGCTCTGGGTGGTCAAGTTCCCGATGTTCGAGTGGTCTGAAGAGGAAAACCGCTGGGTGGCCTGCCACCATCCGTTCACCTGCCCGCTCGACGGCGACGAAGATAAGCTTCTCACCGATCCGGAACACGCCTACGCCAAGGCCTATGACTGCGTGCTCAATGGCTGGGAAATCGGCGGTGGCTCCATCCGTATTCACCGCGAAGACATTCAGGAGAAGGTGTTCGCCGCGCTCAAGATCGGCCCAGAAGAAGCTCGCCAAAAGTTCGGCTTCCTGCTCGATGCCCTCAAGTTCGGTGCGCCTCCTCATGGCGGCCTCGCCTTCGGTCTGGACCGCATCGTCACGATGATGTGCGGTGCAGATTCGATCCGCGACGTCATCGCCTTCCCGAAGACCCAGCGTGGCCAGTGCTTGCTCACTCAAGCACCTGCAGAAGTCGATGAAAAGCAGCTGCGCGAGCTCCACATTCGCCTGCGCCGCGAACCGAAGAAGGAAGAAGCGTAAACAAACGCACATCTTCCTGTCAGATGCACACGGACCCTGGGCCCGTGTGCATTACAGATGCCCCGCCGGGCCCTCGCCCTGCGGGGTTCTTTTTTCCCTGCCGCCCTTCTTCAAGCCTATGCAAAGCCTCTGGATGCTTGCCGCAGCTTTTCTTTTTGCGCTGATGGCCGCCTGCACAAAGCTCGGCGCCTCCGACTTCGGCACATTCGAACTCGTCTTCTACCGTTCGCTTTTTGGAGTCGCCGTCATCGCCGCCTGGACCATGCTGACAGGACGCACCTTGAAAACCAGTGTCTTGGGGTCGCACATCAAGCGAAGCTTCCTAGGCACCTTTGCATTGACAATTTGGTTCTTCGCCATTGCTCATCTGCCGCTTGGCACCTCAATGACGCTTAACTACACAAGCCCGCTCTATATGGCGGTCATTCTGACGGTGCTAGCCCTGCGACGAGGTTCGCCGTTGCAGCCCAAGCTGCTCGCTGCCATTGTGCTCGGCTTTATCGGCATCGTTCTTGTTCTGCATCCGGAAATCCGCGACGGCGATGAAATTCCTGCACTCGTCGGCCTGACTGCAGGTCTTTTTTCTGCCCTCGCCTATTACCAAGTCAAGCAGCTCTCCGCCATGCATGAGCCGGAATGGCGAATTGTCTTCTATTTCACCGCTTTCGGGACCGTCTGGGGATTCGCCGGGCAGTTTCTCCTAGAGAGCTTTTCTCCGCTCAGCTGGAGAGATGCGCCCGCCCTCCTCGGCATGGGAGCCTCTGCCACCGCTGCCCAGCTCTGCATGACACGCGCCTGGGGCGCTGGAAACATGCTTCTTTCTAGCGTGCTGCAATTCTCCGCTATCGTATTTGCAGCACTTCTGGGACTGCTCTTTTTTGGAGAGCCCCTAACCCTACAGTCGACAATCGGCATTCTTGTCATCATTGCTGCAGGTGTCTGGGCCACGCTGCTTACCAAGCGCGCCCAAAATAGCGGCAAATCCTGATCTCGCAGGCATTCCTGCGTTTCAGAACGGCTGTCGAGCTTGCTGCGAAAGCAGCACATCATTCCAATCTTGGCCAGGAAGGTCAGGCAGGCTGACAGAAACCTCAAGCGTCGGATCTGCCCGACGCAGCCTTGCGGCCAGCTCATAAGCGCCGGCAGCCCCAGCAAAGGACGAATCGTTATCCCCGCAAATGCGTATGGATCGAACGCCTGCCGGTACACAATCGAAGCGCTTGAAGCCTGAAAGTGAAATGACAGACCATGCAGGCAGCCCCGTAAGCACATGAACGGCAAGCGCTGTTTCTATGCCTTCAGCCAGGCAGAGAAGATTGGACGGTGGGAAAAGCCGGACGAAGCCTTCGGCACCTCCGCCTGAAGCCAGTTTTTTGGGTGAAGGAACGGGCGCTTTGCGCCCGTCAGGCGTGAGATAGGTGCGATGCAGAGTGGCTAGGGATCCGTCCATCGCAGAAACGCGAGCAAGCATGACAGGCCAAACGCCTCCCTTTTTGGGCATGCCGCCACCATCTGCAGAATCCCAATAAGGCTCTTCCGGAAGCCAGCGTAGCTCCGTACTCCAATTACAGTCTGCCAGGCCGCGGGAGCAGAGATATCGCCGCACGGGGTTATCCGCCGGTGCATCTTTCAGAGAAAGCGCTCTCTCCCATACCGCTTCAAGCGTCTTCAAAATCTCCGCCTTGGACCGCTTGCTGCCTGTGGCGGCAGGAGAGAAGCGCGGCCTTTCGAACGAAATGCCAAGAACGCCTGCTATGAATTCAAGCGCCTGAGAAAACGAGCACCTCCTAAAGCGCATTACAAGATCTATGCCGTCGCCCGCGCCACAGCCGCGGCAGAACCAGCGACCACCGAATTCCTTTGCGAAAAAGCTGAAGCGGTCGCAGCCCCCGCAGAGGGGACATGGCCGGTTCTGCCGCATGAAATGCGCCGGATCCATTCCTGCCGCAGCGAAGATTTCAGGCCAACGCAACTCTGCTGCCGCTTTCACGCGTGCAATGCGATCGCGCTCTCTGACATTCGGCATGACGAAAGGGCTCCTTGTCTTGTGGCTGCAGTTGCCGATTAAACATGCAACTATGCCATGCCTTGGAGCCGATTTGCCCTTCAGCTAAAACCAGTCGTGGTCGTTGTCATGCCATGGGTCGGTGGTATACCCCACCTCTGTCACAACGCCCTTCGTGTCGAACTGCACCCAGCAGGCCATATAAAAAAAGCCGTCATCCAAGAAGCGATACATCCATGCGTGCTCATTTTTCAGTCGAAATTCATACTTTTGAGCGCACTTGCCGAAGAGATTCCACACATCCTTCTCCGTAGAGATGCCTGGCTTGATCAACGCAAAGTGCTTGCGGTCCAGAACATTTTCTTTGGAGAGAAGGCGGCCGTCAGCGCTGATCGTCAACCACCAGACCTGCTGCGACATCGGCTGCATCGAATAAACGAGGCGCTTGGAGCCATCAGGTAGCGCAGTCTGCGCATCTGGCGGTCCCATGCGCTCAACAACCGCTGATTCCGGTGTCTGCAGATCAATCAGATCCGGATGAGCGCAGCCGGCCAGCAACGCCGGCAATACAGCCAACGGCAGCGCAAGCGACGCCAACTGCTTCATTAATCTCATGGGTTTGCCTCCTAATCTTGCTTCTTGCCATCTGGTGCCAGCGAGCTAGCGCCTGTCTTAGCTTGCTCCTCATAAGCGCACTCTATTCCGTCAGCAAGTTCATGCATGGCGCGTCGGAATTCGGCTTTAGAAACGCCAAGCAGGATTGCGTCTTCAAAGAAATCCGTCAGCAACTCCGCAGCTTCGCGCCAGTTGTCTTCCAGAACCTTTACGGATTCCGTACAAGCAACAATAGAGCCGTCAGCTCTCCTCCAAGCCTTTGGCGGCAGAGGCAGTTGTCTAGTCATGATTTGCTCCCTCAGCTGACTGCGCGCTGCGGCTGGCCGTAAGTGCGGAACTTCTCAAGCACGCGCGCCATTTCCCCATCGCTCAGCAGCTTGGGTTCACCCAGGCTTCTGACCGCGCAGTACTGATGCGCAAGGTTCTCCACTTCAGCTGCAAGCACCAATGCACGTTCAAGCGTCTTCCCGATGGCCAGCACGCCGTGATGAGACAAAAGGCAGGCATTTTTCTGCGCCAGTGCCGCTGCAGCTTCTTGGGCCAGAGCACTTGTGCCGAATGTGCAGTATGGCGCCACATCGATGGATGTGCCTCCCGCAGCGGCCACCATGTAGTGGAAGGGCGGGATCGGCAAGTCCTGGCAGGCCAGCGCTGTAGCGTAGCAAGAATGCGTATGCACGACTGCCTGCATGTCTGGCCGCTTCAGGAGCACGCGGGCATGCATTTCCCACTCAGACGAAGCCAGGCAGCGGCCTGCCGCATGAGCAAGCGAAAGAGGCTCTTCAAAAGGCACGAAGACGATGTCGGCAAGTTCGAGCGCCTCATAAGGCACTCCGGTTGGAGTGATGAGAAAGCCTTGCCTGCCGCCGCGAACAGCTCGGACAGACACATTGCCGGACTTATTGACGTTAATGCCGCGCCTATTCATATCCAGCGCCGTCTCGATCACCGCTTGTCGCAGCGCAGGGCTATCTTCCGACACCTCAGCCTGCCTTAGTTCAACCATGCTCATTCCCTCACTCAAACGCCACTTTGCCCGGAAAGTGCACAAACATCCTTATAGGCTGCGGCAAGCTCCGTTGGCTTGAAGACGCCTCGTTCTGTAATGATCCCTGTAATGAAGCGATTGTGCGTTACATCGAAAGCCGGATTGGCTGCCGGCTCCGTAGGCGCTGCCAGCTGCAACGTTGAAGGTTTGCCGGTGCTGTCGACCCCACGGATGTTCAGCACCTCTGCGGGCGAACGGTTCTCAATAGGAATTTCGCGCTTGCCATCGGTGAGCTTCCAATCAATCGTCGAACAAGGCGCCGCAACATAAAAAGGAATCTCATTGTCAAAGGCGGCCAGCGCCTTGAGATAAGTGCCGATCTTATTGGCCACATCGCCCCGGCGTGTAATTCGGTCGGCCCCGACAATTACAAGATCGATGTCGCCGTGCTGCATCAGCTGCCCCCCGGCATTGTCCGCAATAATCGTATGCGGCACGCCTTGCTGAGCAAGCTCCCAGGCCGTCAAAAGGCCTTGATTGCGCGGTCGCGTTTCATCCACCCAGACATGCAGCGGCGTACCCCGCTCGAACGCCGCATAGATTGGCGACAGCGCCGTTCCGTAATCCACCGTTGCAAGCCAGCCTGCGTTGCAATGCGTAAGGATGTTGACTGGTCGACGCAGCTTCTGATAAAGCGCAGAAATGATACCTACCCCTGCCTCACCGATAGCACGGCAGGTCAGCACATCCGCCTGCGTAATTTCCTCAGCCATCTTTACAGCCGCGTCCAGCCGCAGCGACGGATCCCGCGGCAGAAGCGTCGACAGCATCTTCTGAACCGCCCAAACGAGATTCACAGCTGTCGGACGAGCATTTTTAATGACTTCGGCAGCCTGAATCAGCGGACCATTTGCAGGGTCCTCTCGCACAGCTAGCGCAACAGCCCAGGCCCCGGTCACTCCGATGAGAGGCGCGCCGCGCACGCGCATCTCCTTGATGGCTTCGACGCAGTCCCGCCAATCTTCCAGCACACGCTTTTCAAAGCTGTAGGGCAGAAGCGTCTGATCAATAATCTCAAGCGCAGCGCCGCCATTGAGCGAACGGATGGTGCGAGTGGGAATGCCGTTGACTTTCATAGACTCTCCTGCAAGGGGAAAATGAGGGCAAGGAATGCAGAGAAGCCTTTCTTTGCCGAAGCCTCTCCTTCTTCGAGTCTAACAAGGGCTAGCGAAAAGAGCGCCTTTGCTGCCGCGCGCCCTTCCTCCTCCATAATGACGCTCATCGGCGAAGCATTCATCCAGCAGCCGACATCCATTTGTATTTTGTTGCACGCTCCATGATTCCAGCCCCCATTGATCGAGCGCTCGCACCAGCTGCCATTGCCGTGATCGGCGCAAGCGACCGCCCAGGTAGCCGCGGCTACCACATTTGGCGCGCCATCCGCGCATCAACCGGCCTGTCTGCAATCTATCCCGTCAATCCTAAATACAAATACCTGGGCGACGTCCGCTGTTTTGCAAGCGCTGCTCGCATCCCCGGTCGCATTGACCTCGCTGTCATCGCAGTAAAGCCTGAAACAACCAATGCTGTTCTTCAAAGTCTCGCGCCTCAGCATCCTGCTTTCGTGCTCTTCGCTCCGCAAATTGAAGGACTGCTCTCTGAACGCTCGGAAATTTCGTCTCTTCTCACTGCGGCTCACCGCATCGGCACTCGCGTCATCGGACCGAATTCCATTGGCCTGATGTCGCCAGTCCGAGGCGTCAACGCCAGTTGCTGGCCAAAGCTTCCGAAGGCGGGCGGAACGGCGCTTATCGCTCAATCCGGACTTGTCGCCACTGCGCTTCTCTCACGTGCGTCCGAAACCGGCATCGGCTTTTCGGGCATCGTGGACGCTGGGCTTGAGCTCGACATCAGCATGGCCGAATGGATCGACTGGTTCGCTGCAGATCGAGACACGCGACTCATTGCGCTGCAGATTGAAGCGCTCCCGCAGCCCAGAACATTTTTCACGGCGCTGCGGGCAGCCGCCCGAGAAAAGCCGGTCATCGTGCTCAGAGCGAGTCCGGACAGCAGCTTCGCTGCTGATCGCATGGCTGCGACCCGCTTCGGCACAGATGCCGGGCAGGATGATGCATTTAATGCGCTATGCCGAGCTGCAGGCGCATTGCGTGTGCGGACTTTTGCCGCATTTGCCGCGGCCATCGATGCGTTCTCTCGCGGACGCCTGCCGCAAGGCCCCCGCGTCGCCGTCCTCTCTAACGGCACCGGCTTCGCCGCCCTTGCTGCCAGCGCAGCCGCTCGATCCGGACTTCGCATCGCCGGATTTTCCAATACGACCATTCGGACACTGCATGCGCTTGCCCCTCAGGAGAGCATGCCGGCCAATCCTCTTCTCATTGGCCCAGCCGCTAGCCCTGCGCGCTTCGAAGCGTCGCTTGACGCTGCGCTGGCCGATCCCGGCATTGACAGCGCATTGGTTGTTGTTGCGCCGAGCCCCATGACAGCTTTCTCTCCCGTTATGGAAAAGCTCGCCGCCATATCTCTCCGGACATTCAAGCCGATTGCTGCTACATGGGCAAGCGAAGAAGCGACGCCCATCGTCAAACGCACGCTTGCCGCAATGCCGGATGTGCGTCTGACTGCCATTAGATCGCCCGAGGCTGCTGCAGAAGCTTTGGGGCTTCTCGCTGAGCATGCTCAGTCTCAAAGAGGCAGGCGCCTGCCCCCAACCGTTGCGCGACAACGGCTTTCCGCTGAAGCGCTCGCAGAGATCCGATCGCTACTTCGCCGTGCACTTGTCGCCGGGCGACATCGACTAACTTCAGCAGAAACTGCCAAGCTTCTGAGCCTGGCAGGCCTCCCGACCATACCGCACCGCATCACACACTCCATTGAGGAAGCACGGCTCGCCGCTAACGATCTCGGCTGGCCTATCGCACTTAAGGCCGCCGCAACAGGATTAGGCCGACGCACAGAAGCCGGTCTGGTTTTCCTTGACATTGCCACCCCAGAAGCACTTGAACAGGCTTGGCGCCTGATCACTCAGAACCTAGCCGCCGGCTCTCCTCTTGCAACGCCCGAGGGCATCATTGTCGAGAAAATGACTCCGCATCCCGCTCAGCGGGAGCTACGTCTCGGCATCCGCCGGGATGCCGTCCTCGGCCCCGTCATCGAGTATGCCGCAGCCGGAATCGCCGGAACGCTTTACCTTGACCGCATCTGCGCACTGCCGCCCTTAGGCATCAATGAAGCACTGCACCTCGCTTCCAGCCTTGAAGCGGACCGCATGCTCTCGGGCTTTCGCGGCCAGCCCCCGGCCAATCGTCTGCTCATTGCGCTGGCACTTTGCCGCTTGTCTGACATTGCAGAGGCCATTCCAGCCATTTTGTCGCTGCAGCTCGAACCCGTCGTGCCATTTGAGAACCGCCTTGCCGTACTTTCAGCAGAAGCTTCTCTCTACGATGCGCCGCTTGAGCCGGATGCCAGGCATTCGCACCTGACGGCCCGCCGGGCCCCGCCAAGCGAACCCGAGGAGCTCATGCTTCGCCGACGCTCTGCCGATAAAAAACCAGCAAAGCGCTTCTATCTACGCCCGATCTTTGAAGAAGACTTTGAGCTGATGAAGCGCTTCATCAGCACGCTTTCAGAACGTTCCCGTTATCTACGCTTCCATACAGCCGCCCCAATTTCGTCCGAGCGCATGGCCATGCTCTGCCAGCCCGAATGGGGGCGCGAAGGCGCCTGGGCGGCAACAGAAGTGTCCGAAAGCGAATCTGCTCCCGACGCCAGCAACGCCCCCATCGCAGCTGTCGGACGCTGGCATAAAACCAAAATCGCCGGCGAAGCTGAGTTCGGCATCGTTGTTCGTGACGACTGTCAGCGGCTCGGTCTAGCCCGCACTCTTATGGAGCGTCTCGAGAAAGAAGCGGCACAAGAAGGCTGCAACAAACTTGTAGGCTACGTCCTCAGCGGCAATGATCCCATGGAAGCGATGATGCAATCCCTCGGCTTTGTCGTAGAAAAAAATCCGCAGGGAATCGGCAGCGAAGTGCGGCGCTGGGCCAAGGTGCTCCAGCCAGCCGCTAAGCCTGAGCATCTTTCGCCTTCACCCCTATAATCAGGGCCCAGCTTTTGACGGACGCCGCTTTGACCGCCCGAGCCTCAGCAGTAGCTCGCCTTCTTGAAGGAGCCTCCATGTCCATCCTTTCCTCCTCCGAATTTGGCATTCTTCGCCTCACCATCAGCCGCCCTACGCGCCGCAACAGCCTTACGGCCGAGATGTTTGCGGAACTGGCACGCCAGCTTCGCGCAGCAGACGCTGACCCTAAAATCCGCGTAGTGCTTCTTCGCAGCGCCGAAAGCGTCTTCTCCGCCGGCGCCGACCTGGAGGAAGCGTTGAAGCAGGAGGCTGCTCTTGATGCGGCGGCAGCCGACTTTTTCGAAGTGATTCAACACTTTAAGAAACCCATCGTCGCACAAGTCAACGGCCCTGCTGTCGGCGAAGCTTTTGCACTTCTCCTTTGGTGCGATCTTGTCTATGCCAATCAGCATGCGCTTTTCAGCCTGCCCGCTGTAGCTCTTGCCAGAACGCCTCGCTGGGGCACTGCTGTCGTTCTCTCTGCAGCTGCCGGATATCCTCGCGCAGCTGAAAAGCTACTGCTCTCCGAACCCATCAGTGCCGAAGAAGCTCGAGACATGCGTCTTATCACAGCGGTCATTGATGACGAACATCTTGATAGCGTCGTCGCTCAGCGCGTATCCCGTCTTGCCGTGCTTCCGCCTGCTGCCGTGCAGGCTACTAAAGCATTATTGCGAAGCAGCCGCGATCGGCTGACTGCTGCCGAAACGGACCTTGAAGCGGCGCTGTATCGCGAGCGCCGCGATTCGCCAGAAGCCAAGGAAGCGCTTTCGGCCTTCTTAGAGGGCCGAAAGCCTGTTTTTGCTCCAGCTGCTTGAAAGTTCCGCGCTGCACCAAATTGAGACAGCTGCACCAAATTGGTGCAGCGTTCTTGATTCCAAGTCTTCTGTTTTAACCGTCCTCCAAGCGCTTTTCGCTTCTGACATAGCGAAAAGCGCTTTTCTTTTTGCTCCTTATCTCCTTCGGAACCCCTGCCGTACAGCAAATCCAGCGCATTGGAACCTTTAGGTCTGTTTCTCCTTCCAGCTTTTGGCATAGCAATTGCTTTTGAAGAAGACAGCCAAGCATTTCATCTTTTCCCAGCTTTGCACTCAGATCCGCAAACTGGAATTGCAGGAGGCCCTATGTCCATCATGAAGCGCTTCACCGCCGTCGCTCTTGCTGCGGCTCTCATTGCTAGCACTGCCGCGAGCGCTGCCGAACTAACCGGCACGCTGAAGAAGGTCCAGGAAACGGGCACGATTACGCTCGGCTACCGCGAAAGCTCTGTGCCGTTCTCCTACCTGAACGCCGATGGAAAGCCGACCGGCTACGCTTTCCTTGTCTGCCGCGCCGTTGCTGATGCAGTGCAGAAAGAGCTCGGCCTGCCCAAACTCGACATCAAATATCAGGCTGTAACTTCTGCAAACCGCATTCCGCTGATCCAGAACGGCACAGTTGACATCGAGTGCGGATCTACGACGAACTCGCTGCAGCGCCAGAAAGAAGCAGCCTTCGGCACCAGCTACTTTGGCATCCAGGTCACAGCAGCCGTCTGGAAGAATTCTGGCATCAACAGCCTGAAGGATCTTGACGGCAAGAACGTCGCTGTCACATCCGGCACGACTTCCGTTGCGCTCATGAAGAAATTTGAAAAGGACAACGGCATTCATGTCCGCTATCTGATGACGAAGGATTTCGCCGAAGCGATGCAGCTGGTCGCTAACAAACGCGCTGATGCCTTTGTCATTGATGACGTCCTGCTGGCTGGCCAGATCGCCAACCTCAAGAATCCGCAGGACTTCAAGATCCTTGATGCTGCGCTCTCCGTCGAACCCTATGGCCCGATGTTCCGTAAAGACGACCCGCAGTTCAAGGCCGTTGTCGACAAGACCATCACGGGCATGATCAAGTCGGGCGAAATGAGCAAGCTTTACAAGCAGTGGTTCGAAAGCCCCATTCCGCCGAAAAACGTCAACCTCAACTTCAAGATGAACAGCTATACGAAGGAGCTCTTCGCAAATCCGAATGACAAAGGCATTTAAGCTGCCGCTGTCACATTGATCCTTCCAGAACTTCTTTGCCCCCGGGTC
>CAJKSP010000022.1 GCA_905202595.1 uncultured Sutterella sp. | reverse complement strand
AGAGCGCCTGAGCCGAACTCTCCCCGCAGAGGCCGCGTGCGGCCTCTGCATCACTCCATTCAAACATTCGCCTTTTTTCTCTCCTAAGCTTGAAACCGCATTTCTCTTTCGAGAAATGCGGCTTTTTTTCTCTGCGCGCTCCGCACCAGCACAACATGCGCCTCTCTGCTCCGAGATGCGGACAGCCAAGCGCTTTCGCAGACGAATGGATGACGGGCATTCTCATGGGCGTTCTGCCAATGCCGCCAGCAGCTTCCATCATGCGAAGAGACGGAACGCCAAGTCTGAGATGCAGGCTTCCGCATTCGATCCGAGAGCCAGCTGCGTTCTCTCTGCAGACAGAATGCGCTGCCCCATTCACTCAGGCCGAGAAAAAAAAAGCCCGATGCAGCGGACTGGCGCGGCATCGGGCATCAGCCAAGAATCCGCCTCAAAAAGAAGCGGATTCCAAGAGCGCGGCCGCTTGAACGGCCGCACACATCAATTGTCAGTGAACGCTTTCTTCACATCAAAGGGCATGGCCTGATAGCCCGTCGTATTGAAGATTTGGATTTCCACAGAAGGCTCCTTCGCGCCCCACTTGAATTCGTCAATATACGGATTGGGCAATCCCTTCATGGCGCCAGTCTGCAGATCGAAGTCTGCGCCTGCCGTCGCCGAATAGACGAAGATCGAATTCTTGTCGGGCTGATACTCGGTCAGCGAAGTCACCGGGCTGAACCAGCCGTGGCCGCGCTCCTTGCCGTACTCCCAAATCTGCTGCACCGTCTTCTTCTTTTGATCAATCTTGTAGATAACAGCGCGCGAGTACTTCATGTCCGGCAGCGGCGGCTGCTCCATATGGCGCGCATCGCCGTTGTCGAAAGCCGAAATCCAAATGATGTCCTTGTTGGACTTGGCATCGATGCGCCAGCCCGTATGCTGCGTATAGGTGAAGTCGAAGCCGCCGGAGCATTCGCCCTCCGGCGTGCATTCGAGCGGCTTGCCCTGAGCATCGACCGGCGTCAGGAGCTTTTCCTTCCAGGGTGAGCGCCAGCCGCGCGAAGCGCCGAGAATCCACTTCACCTGATGGTCGCGGCTGATCTTGATGATGGCGGACTGATGGCGAGATGAAATGATGATGGAATCATCGGTCGGATCGTAGTCGACGGAATTCACGTGCGCCCAGTTGCGGCCCGGCCCCGTGCCGGCGATGTCGCCGAATGTGGCGGACTGATCCTGCTTCTTCAGATCTTCAGCCGAAAGCGTGTGGCCGGCCTGCTTCGGATCGATGTTGAGGCAGACGGCTCCCTGGTCGAGCGCCTTGATGATGTCGCTGCGGTACGGATCAAGAATGTCGAAAAGGCGCCATTCGTCGACGACCTTGCCGTCCTCATCCACTTCAATGATCACGTCGCGGACGGTGCGCACGCGCTTCTCGTCAAGCCGACGATAGTCGGACGAGGCGACGCGCAGCAGATAATGCCCGTTCGGCATCGGATCCATGGAATGCGAAAAGTCGTTGTACCCCGTCGGCAGCCTGCGGTTGAACGCCTTGCGGCCCATGATGTCGTACTTCACGTAGCGCTGGCCGAAGCCCCAGGACAGCTCTCCGTCATCGTTCTGCTTGAAGCCCATCATGACGCCGGCTGAATAGATGGACTCTGGATCCCACAGCGTCGAGGCATCGAGATACCAACGCACGGTGCCTGTCGTATCGATGATTGCGATCTTGGGCTGGAAGTTCCACGTCAGCGCACCGCCGCCCGGATTGTTCCAGACAGCGCGGTTGTTGGTCGCCACGGCAGAACCGAGATTGTTCACCAGATAGAGGCGATCCTTGAAGGCCGGATCCATTTTCTTCACTTCGACGTCGAACATGAGGTTCTTTTCCGTCGGCGCGCCGGATTCGATGCTGCGGATCGGACCGCAGTAGATCGTGTAGGTGTAGGAGCCCGTCTTCACTTCCTTGCCGAAGCGGTACTTGTACGAGACTTCAACCTTGTTCTGATAGTCGGGGTAGAGACCGAAGACCGGAATGCCGGCATGCGTGAGAAGCTGCGCACGCGAAACGTCGTACTTGATTTCCTGTCCGCCCTTCTTCGGCACGACTCGCACCGTTGCAGCCAGAAGCTCATAGCCGCCGTTTTTAATGACTGCCGTCAGCGGAGCGATCTTGTAGGGATTCACCATCACTTCGCCGAGCGGGCCATACAGGCTGGGAAAGCCAGCGACAGCCGTCGGGCTCGAAAGTCCCATGGCCGAAAGGCTTCCGGATGCTGCGGCAACAGCCGCAGCCAGACTTCCGAGAAGAAATGTGCGCTTCTGCATTGCGATGTCCTTTCCGGGCCGCGCCCGGATTTGACCAAAAGGAAAACGACGCCGACTCCCGCCTCTGATGCGGATTTTGCGCCGGTGTCTGCAAACGGCTCTTCAGCCGTTTACCTGCAGAAGAAGCTACGCCGAAAGAATTAGTTTCTCTATGGATTAAAGCCCTTGATCATCGAGTGATTTCTGCAACGCGCCATGCGCAGCTTTCGCAAAATGCCAGTCCCCGCAACCGCCTGTTGCATTCGAAAGAATCTGCCTGCGGGAAAGCTCTCTGGCATCACCAAACAGCCCGCGCCAGCGGCAAGAGTCCTGCGATGCCGTCAGCCCCTGCGCTCCGAATCGGTTGAAAAAATCTCACCTTATATTCGGGTAATCACCTATCGTTTACGCAATATACGAAACTTAATCTTGCAATTTATGACATGACGCAAAGACCTTTGGCCGCTTGTTTTCAGAACGCTGACGACCGAAGGCCGACGTCCCATGCTCGTCCCCCCAAAAAAAAGGAGAAAGCCTCATGAAGTCCAGCCGCCGGACAGCTGCAGCCCTAGTCGTCCTCCTCAGCGCTGCCGCCTGCGCATCTGCGCAGGCCGCAAGCGTGCGCATCTACGGCCTGGTCAACACAGGCCTCTACTACACCAATGCCCAAGGCGGCGACAGCCGCCTCAAGATGGCAGGCATCGGCGAAACGCCTTGGGACTCGAGCATTCACCTGGAAGGCAAGGAGGACCTCGGCGGCGGCCGATACATCAAATTCAATCTAGGCACGACCTTTGCAACTGATTCCGGCAGCTTTGCCAACAGCAGCGTGATGTTTGACGCGAGCCGCATCATGATCGGCAATGACAGCGTCGAATTCGCCTTCGGACGCATCGGCGGCTTCACCTTCGCCACAGAGCCGTACTCGGTCTACACGCGCCTCAATGCCAACATGACGGCCATGCAGCTGACGGGCATCGCACCGGCCAACATCTCCTACCGGCCGCTTCGCGCGACGAATGCCGTTGCCGTCGCCACGCCCATGGGCAAGAAAGGCGCTTATGCGCAGGCCCTCTACTCCAACGGAGACGTGAATGCCGGCCTGGATGAAGAAAAGTCCTACGATTGGTCGGACCGCATGCATGTCTTTCAGGCAGCCGCCGGCTGGGTAGGCGAGCAGCTGCGGTGGGGCGCCGTCTATTCGCGCGAAATGCAGTCGAACCATGCCCCTCAGGCTGAGCGGCGTCATGCCACTCAGGCTCTGCATTTCATTGCCAGCTACGACTTCGGCGGACCAGCGCTCGCCCTCGTCGCCTTTGCCGGCTGGGACATGTGGCGCATCGGCGGCATGCAGGACCTTAACCAAATGCTGGCTCAGGGAAGCAGCGCCGCCGATCTGGCGCAAGGCAGCAGCCTCATGAACCGCAGCTGCCGAGGCCTGGATGCACAATCCGCCATCCTCACCGGCCGCTACCCGATGGGACCGCATCAGTTCTCCTTCTCGCTCGGCTACCTGCAGGGCTCCTGGAAGGGCGTGCAGGCCGACGTCAAGCACGCAGACGGCAGCCTCTGGCAGGCAGGCCTTGCCTACCGCTACTACTTCTCGAAAAAGACCAACTGGTACTCAGCCGTTTCGTACGCCGACGGCAACAGGCTCTTCGGAGAGGTCGCCCGCTTCAACCAGGTCATGGCGACGACAGGCCTTGCCGTCTCTTTTTGAAGGCTTCATGCTTCCGGATTCACTGCCTATCTGCGCCTGCTCGGCCCCATGTCCGAAGCCGGCAGCTCTGCAAGAAGGTCGGCTCTTGTTCCGCCAAGCGCCGAATGCTTGCCCGGCGCAGCGGAAATCGGCACGAAAAAAAAGGCTGTAGGATAATTCGTAAGCTTCAGGCGGACAGAGCTTCCTGTCCGCGAACGCCTATTCCATTTTCATCCGGACATGCGACTCTCCTTGACTCGACGCACGCTCGTTGCGGCCCTGGCTGCAGCGCCGCTTCTTTCGGCCTGCGGCTTTAGGCTGCGCGGCCATTTTCAGGCGCCCTTCGATACGCTCTATCTGCAGCTCGGCGAAAATACGCGCCTTGGGGGCTACCTGAAGCGCCTCATTGAGGCGGGTTCGAACGTACGCTGCGTCGCGAGCGCCAAAGAAGCGGAGGCAGTGCTTGAATTTCTGCGCATCGAGCGCAGCCGGGACATTCTCTCGATCAACGATGCAGGCCGAGCGCGCGAGTACGAGCTCACGCTCACCATCGAATTCCGCGTAACCGCGCCGGACGACGGATTTGAATTCGTCCCGGCGACGACGCTCGTCACGTCGCGCGATCTGACGTACTCGGAAAGCGAATTCCTTTCGCGGGAAACAGAAGAGGAAGTCCTCTACCGCGACATGGAAAACGACCTCTCCGCACAGCTTGTGCGCTACCTTGAAGCTTCTAGGACGCCGAAGTAATGGCGATCACTCCGAACGAGCTCCCGGAAGCGCTGGCTCGCGAAAAAGGCGATCTCTCGCCCTTCTGGCTCATCCATGGCGAAGAGCCTCTCCTCATGCTCGAAAGCGCCGATCTTATTCGGCGCCGCGCGAGAGAGCTGGCTTACGACGACCGGCAGGTGCTCGAGCTCTCCGGCAATGCCGACTGGTCTCAGCTCATGGATTCCGCAGCCGCCGTCGGCATGTTCGCCCCAAGAAAGATTCTTGAAGTGCGGCTGCCGACCGGAAAGCCCGGCATCACGGGCGCCAAAGTCATTCAGCGCTTTCTCGAAATGCCGATGGAAGGCGTCGTCACCGTCTTTTCGATGCCGACCCCGGACTGGAGCGCCGCAAAGGCCGCCTGGTGGCAGGCGCTTCTGAAGGCCTGCACTGTCGTGGAATGCCAGCCCGTCTCCCGAGAAACGCTCCCGCGCTGGCTCGCCGAACGGCTTGCGCAGAACGGGCAGCGCGCCGGCCGCGAAGCGCTCGAAGCCTTTGCCGACCTCGTGGAAGGCAACCTTCTCGCCGCCAAGCAGGAAGTCGCCAAGATCGCCCTTCTCTATCCGCAGGGCGAAGTCTCCCGCGAAGAGATCGAATCCTGCGTCGGCAACAGCTCTCGGTACGGAACGGATGCGCTGCTGAAGGCCATGTGGCTTGGCGATCCTGCACGGGCCGCGCGCATCGTCGACGGCCTGCAGGCGCAGGAGGAGCCCTTTCCGCTCGTTCTCATGATGATGACGACGCAGCTGAGAAGCCTCATCAAGCTCTCGCAGGCATTCGCGCGCGGCGAATCCTATCCCAAGGGCATCTTCGCGACGCCGGAAATGCGGCGCGCCGCCAAGCGCATCAATGCCAAGCGCCTCGCTTCGTCGCTGGTCGTCCTCGCCGACATTGACCGGCTCGCCAAGGGGCTTGCCGTACCGAAGCGCGACAGCGATCCCTGGATTGAGCTCAAAAGCGTCTGCCTATTTCTGGCGCGATGAGAGAAAAAAGCCGGCCTGCTTGTCCGCAGACGAGCGTTATGCGGCGCTTTGACAAGACGCCTCCGGCCGGCCTCCATTTAGAATGGATCTTCGCGCGCAGTGCGGCGTCCCCTGCCGAGATCGGCCAGCCGGCTCGCTGGCAAGCTCGCCCTCCTCTGCTGCCGCCGTTTTTCCTTTCTTCGGGCTCTCGCTTGGAGGAGCCGTTTCAGTTATGACCGAAATCATTGACGCCGAGGCGGAAATCGCCCGGCTCGGCCGCGCGGCCCGCGCGGCTTCCCGCGCCATGGCGCGCGCATCGAGCGCGCAGAAGAATCAGGCGCTCGACGCGCTTGCGCGCCTGCTCTTCGAGCATCAATCCGAAATCGCCGCCGCCAACGCCGAAGACCTGAAGCTTGCCCGCGCTGCAGGCCTCTCGCCCGCCTTCATCGACCGTCTGACCATCTCGGCCCCCGTGCTCGAGCGCATGGCTGAAGGCGTGCGCCAGGTGATGTCCCTGCCGGATCCGGTAGGCGTCGTAACGGATCTGCGGCCACGTCCCTCCGGGATTCAGGTGGGCCGCATGCGCGTGCCGCTCGGCGTCATTGCCATGATCTTCGAATCGCGCCCGAACGTCACGATCGATGCCGCAGCGCTTGCCATCAAATCCGGCAACGCCCTCATCCTTCGCGGCGGCCACGAGGCGCTGCGCAGCAACCTTGCGCTCGGCCGGATCGTTTCTGCTGCGCTTGCCGAAGCGGGCCTGCCCGCCGAAGGCGTGCAGCTCGTCCAGAGCGCCGACCGCGCCTTGGTGGGCGCCCTCATCACGGCGCGGGACTATGTCGACGTGCTCATCCCGCGCGGCGGCAAGGGGCTGGTGAGCCGCCTCATGCGCGAAGCAACGGTGCCGATGATCAAGCACCTCAACGGCATCTGCCACACCTATGTCGACGCGTCTGCCGACATCGACATGGCCGTTTCCGTGACGGACAATGCCAAGACGCAGCGCTACTCGCCCTGCAACACCACCGAGACCCTGCTGGTGCACGAAGCGGTTGCTGCGGCCTTCCTGCCGAAGATCGGCCGGATCTTCGCCGAGAAGAAGGTGGAGATGCGCGCCGACGAGCGTTCGCTCGCCATTCTGACCGAAGCCGGCCTGCCCGCTGTGCCGGCTCAGCCTAACGACTGGGACACGGAATACAACGCCCCCATCATCAGCATTGCCGTCGTCAACACGCTCGACGAAGCCATCGACTTCATTGCGCGCCACGGCTCGCAGCATACCGACGCCATCATTACGGAAAACTGGACCGCTGTGCAGCGCTTCCTGCGCGAAGTGGATTCGAGCTCCGTTATGGTGAACGCCTCGACGCGCTTTGCCGACGGCTTTGAATACGGCCTCGGCGCCGAAATCGGCATTTCAACCGACAAGCTCCACGTGCGCGGTCCTGTCGGCCTTGAAGGTCTGACGAACCTCAAGTACATCGTGCTCGGCCACGGCGAAGGCCGCCGCTGACGCTGCCGCGCGCTCTTTTTTCATCGAACATCCACCAAAACCTTGCACTCTCATGCCCGCCTTCACTTACTACGCCGTCTGCCCCTTCGGCATTGAGCCGCTTCTTGCCGAGGAGATCCGACGCCTCGGCGCCGACCCCGACCTCATCAAGATTGGCCGAGGCGGCGTGCAGTTTGCCGGCACCACCGAGATCGCCATGGCCGCCTGCCTGCGGTCCCGGCTTGCGAGCCGCATTCTCATGCGCATTGCCGTCTCTGAATACTGGGACAGCCGCGACGTCTACGAACTCGCCAAGAAGACGCAATGGGAGCGCTGGTTCGGACCTGACGCCACCTTCCGAGTCGATGCGACGGCGCATCGCTGCCCGCTGGAAAGCGTGGACTTTGCAGCGCTGCGCGTCAAAGACGGCATCTGCGACCGCTTCCGCGAGCTCGCCGGCCGCCGTCCCGACGTCGAGCGGCGCTCGCCCGACGTGCGCATCATGGCGCACTTCACCTTTGACCGCGTGAGCTTTTATCTGGATCTGGCCGGCGAGGCGCTCTTCAAGCGCGGCTGGCGTCTTGAGCACGGCGAAGCACCCCTCAAGGAAAACCTTGCCGCCGCGCTTCTCGCCATCTCCGGCTGGACGCCCGACAAGCCGCTTGTCGATCCGTTCTGCGGCTCCGGCACGATCGCGATCGAGGCGGCGCAGCAGGCGATCGGCATGGCGCCGGGCCTCAACCGCCGCTTTGCCTTTGAAAAGCTCGAAGGGTTCGACCGCAGCATCTGGGAAGAAATGAAGGAGGATGCGCGCGCCGCCGTGAACCGGCATGCCGCCGTGCTCATCCGTGCGAGCGACATTTCCTCAATCGTTGTTGAAAAAGCCGAAGAAAACGCCCGTCGCGCCGGACTCGAGGCGCTTCTCGCCGACGGCCGCCTGCAGTTCTCGCAGGGCGATGCTCGCGAAGTGCTTCCGCCGACGCTGCCTGAAGGCAAGGCGCCCGGCCTCGTCATTGCCAATCCGCCCTACGGCGAACAGTCCAACCCGAAGTCCGCCTCCATCCGCTCGATGATGGGACACGTCGCCGCGAACCTCAAGGCCCACTATGCCGGCTGGACCGCCTGGCTGCTGACTTCCGACCGCACGCTGCCCGGCCAGATGCACCTGAAGGAGTCGCGAAAGGCCGTTCTCTTCAACGGCCCGCTCGAATGCCGCTTCTTCCGCTTCGACATGGTCGCCGGCAGCAACCGCCGCCGCAAGGATGCACAGGAAGCCGCCGCAGGCAGCGCCGCGCCGGCCGAGAAGTCCTAGGCCGCTGATTCGACCTGCGCCTGATCAGAAAAATAGCCCGCCCGGACCGCAGTCCGGACGGGCTATTTCTTGACAGTAGCATCGGGCGCTACGCGCCGAGTCCTGCGCTCAAGTCAATCAGTCCGTGCCCCAAGAAGTAGCTGCAGAGCACGCCGAGAATGACTGCAATGATGTTGAGGAAGAAGCCCGCTCGCACCATTTCGCCGATCTTGAGGCGCCCCGTGCCGAAGACGATCGCATTCGGAGGCGTGCCGACAGGCATCATGAAGGCGGCCGAAGCGGCAAAGACCATGGCGAAGAGCTGTGCCTCAGGATCAATCTTGAGGCTCTCAGACACTGCCGCGATCACAGGCATCATCGTCGCCGCAAGAGCTGTATTGGACGTCACTTCGGACGCAAAGGTAATGAGCGTCGAAACGCCGAACATCAGGGCGAGCTCGCTCGCGCCGGCAAAAACCGTCGCCTGAGCGCCGATGAACTCCGCAAGGCCTGTCTTTTGAATGGCTGCCGCCATCGAAAGACCGCCGCCGAAAAGCAGCAGCACGTCCCAGGCCACGACGTCCTTGGCGCTGTTCCAGTCGAGCGCATGCACGCCGCGCTTCGCATCCACCGGAATCATGAAGAGCACCAGGCCGGCCGTCATGGCGATCACTTCGTCCGAAATGGGCTTGAAGGGACGCATGCCGCCGATCTCCAGACCGCGGATGAGCGGTCCGACCATCCAGAGAATGGCCGCCAGTGCGAAGACGACCAGCACGATGCGCTCGCCCTTGCTCATGGGGCCAAGCTTGGCGAGTTCAGAGCGCACCCAGTCGCGGCCGCCGGGAATGCCCGGAAGATTCGTTCGGAACAGCACTCGCGTCAGCATGAAGTATGTGGCAGGCAGCAGCAGAATCGTCATCGGCAGCGCCACCTTCATCCAGCTGAGGAACGAAACGGAAGAGCCGTAGCTGTCCTCAACGAAGCGCGCAAAGATGCCGTTGGGAGGCGAGCCCACAAGCGTTGCGAGGCCGCCGATGGAGGCTGCATACGCAATGCTCAGAAGGACGCAGACCTCAAAGTTGTGAACCTCCTTCGAGAGCTCTTCCCCCTGCTGAGCGGAGCGCACGACGCCCATCACGGCGATTCCGATCGGGACCATCATTGCAGCCGTTGCGGTGTTCGACACCCAAGCCGAAATGAAGGCCGTCGACGTCATGAGGCCAAGCACCATCTGGTTGGGCTTCGTGCCGAAAAGCGAGACAGTCAGCAGCGCAATGCGCCGGTCGAGATGCCAGCGATGAATGGCCGCTGCGATGAGGAAGCCGCCGAGGAAGAGGAAGATCGTCCCCGAAGCATAGTGCCGCATGGTGTCTCCGGGCGACGCGATCTGCAGCAGCGGATAGAGCACAATCGGCAGCATTGCGGTCACGGCGATCGGCAGCGCCTCCGTGAACCACCATACGGCCATGAGCGTCGTCACCGCCGCGCAAGCGCGGCCTGCCTGCGAAAGCTCCTGCTCGACGCCCTTGGCATTGATGAAGCTGTCGGGCAGCAGGACATAGACGAGGATCGCGAGCACCGGCGCCAGAATGAAGGCCCAGACCTTCGTACCGTTCGGGATCGCTTGGTTTTCAATTGTGGACTGCTGTAGGGGCATTTTTGCTCCTTGATGACCGTCAAGTGGTCATAGTTGTCTTTACATTTAAAAAGACTACAGCATGCCGCCGGCGCCGCCGGCCTGGAAAACACGATTCTTGCCTGCTACTCGGGTAATTCCTAAGCTGCTTTTGCCATCCAATCGGATGATTTTGCTTCTTCTTTTGATCTATTTGCCGACAATTACCTGCAAATCGCACCTCCAAAACGGCAAAAACAAAAAAAGCCTGCACCGGCTGCATGACCGGTACAGACTTCTTGAAGATGAGCTTTAGGTTTCAGGCGTCAGCGCTTCAGCCTTCAGCGGCGATGAGCTTGCGGCCGACTTCATCCACCTTGAAGATGGCGGCGCGGAAGCGCTCCTTCGTCATCTCGTAGGGCACGCATCCCCATTCCTTGATGGCGGGCGCACGCTCAACGATCGCATCGACCTGGGCGGGGTCCGTAATGTCGAGTTCAGCCAGCGTCACGGGGAGCTTGATTGAGCGGTTAAAGCGCATCAGGCGCTCGAGCGCCTCGTCATTGCCGTCGACCGCCTCGAGAACGAGATTGCCGAAGCTCACGACTTCGCCGTGCAGATGGGAATGAATGCTCGGCAGCACCATCGAGCTGTTGTAGAAGCAGTGCGCCAGCGAGGAGTTGTAGTAGTAGTCATCCTTCGTCGTGCAGAGATTCGAGACCACGCCCGTCGAAACGATGATGTCGAGCACCACCTGCACAAAGGCGTCTGATTCGCGTCCGGCGCGGAAGTCTTCAAGCGCCTGCTTGCCGCAGGCAAGCAGCGGCTCTTCGCAGATGCCGCTCACCTGCACGCCCATGAGCGGCGTATGCGAGAGCTTCTTGCCGCGCGAAGAAAGCTCGGCCTCAATGTGCTTGGAGAGCGCATCGCCGATGCCCGCCCAGAAAAGCTCTTCGGGGCTGTCCAGAATGACGCTCGTGTTGATGAAGGTGTGCGCAGGGCAGCTCTTCGGGAAGTAGTAGCGGTCAAAGCCGCCGTCTTCGTGATAGAGCACGGAGATGGCAGAGACCGGCGCGCAGTTGGAGGCCACCGTCGGGAAGCTCATGTAGGGCTTGCCCATAATGTCTGCGGCCGCCTTCACCGTATCGACAGCGCGTCCGCCGCCGACGCCGAAGAGCATGTCGGCTGCCTGGGCTTCAGGAGATTCGACAATGCGGTTTACCGCCGCCATCGTTGCATTGTCGCCGTAGACGAACCAGCCCGTGCATTCGAGGCCGCCGTCGGCAATGCCCTTTTTGAGGGCCGTTCCGGCCTTTTCAAGCGCCGTCGCGCCGCCGACCACGCAGACTTTCGTGCCGTAGAGGCGCGCAGTAGCGCCCACCAGCTCGTAGCACGTCGGACCCACGCTGTAGTGGGGCATCGTCACGGTGTAATTCTTCATGCGCTCATCTCCTTCACATTGAGGTTTCGATTTGCAATTCATGCTGTTTTGCAGAACTGCTCCAGCTCTGCAAATCAGAGCTTCGAATTGCTCATTGTAGGGGCTGCTGAGCACACGCTTTCTCAATCGGCTTGTCATGCTTTGCTTTAAGCCCTAATGACGCCAGCACTTTGCCTTAGATCGTTTCCCCTTGCCAGCCAGTCTTTTTCGCCGAAAGCATTTGCAAAATCGTCGAAATTGCAGAAAGGAAGCCGAGTCCGGCAGATGAACTCTGCGTGCGCCGGCCCTTTGGGGAAGGCTTGCCGCCCGCAGCGAAAACAAGCTGAGAAGCGGCTTCTCCATGCCAATTCACGGCACGTACGTGACGTCCGTCCCAGTTGATGCAGCGGCATGTCGGCCTGAATCTTTCGGTTAAGCACACGTCCGGCAGGCTCGTCCCACATGCGGCTTGGCCTTGCGCACCCGTCAAGTGCGTGCAAGCAGCTCATTACTCGCTGCAGCGCCGTCTCACAAACGCTGAGGCCGAAGCGCCGCTGCTGCGGCGGCACCCGATCGTCAAGAAACAAAATCGCTTTATGTTTCAGCGTTGTTTTCCGAGATGCGCAGAACGTGCTTCCGGGAATCGTCATGACCCGACAGATTCGAACGACTTCAAATCCTTTTGCGCGAGTTCCAGCTGCCGCTGCAACTCTGTTTTTTGAGCTCATCCCTGCAGTCTTTAACTGCGGTTTCCAGCTGGGACTCTGCGCAGGTCAACCGCGTTTCGGCATCTTTGAGTTCTTCGAAAAGCGCTTTTCTTTCTGCTGAACTCACGGGGCGATCGGCAGGAATATCTAAGAGTTTTCGATGGCCATCCTGATTTTTTCCGTAGCTGATTTTGTCCGAACCTCCCCCAAGTGAATGCGTTTGTGACGCAGCTCCTCGGGCTGGTTAGCAACTGTCCGCTTGATGACGCCGAACAACGCGTCCGGTCTGATGACCTATCGAACGGCGACGTCGGTTTAGCCAACCGAGCATCGATCAAACCAGCTGTTGACAGCTCAGCAGCTCCTCGCGCCGGATCGGCCTAAGTGCTGTCAATCCAGTCAAAAAAATCCATTCCCCTTCAAAAGCCGCAGACAAAAAAATCCCCGCAGCCCAACGGAAGCGGGGCAACGGGGATTCGGCAGCAGCTGCCAGCCTTGCAGCCTGGGCTTTTGCAGCCCGGGTGCTCGCCGGCAGCATGCTCGCGCCCAGAAGCGGGCGCCGCAGCTCGATTACTGCGCGTCCTTGCGGAAGAGGCGCTCCTTGATGCGAGCGGCCTTGCCGGAACGGCTGCGCAGGTAGTAGAGCTTCGCGCGACGAACGTCGCCGTGACGCTTCACGACGATGCTTTCGATCGACGGCGCGTAGAGCTGGAACGTACGTTCCACGCCTTCGCCCGACGAGATCTTGCGCACGATGAACGAGGAGTTCAGGCCGCGGTTGCGGCGGGCGATCACGACGCCTTCAAAGGCCTGAAGGCGCTTGCGCGAGCCTTCAACGACGTTCACGTTGACGACGACCGTGTCGCCAGCGCGGAAATCGGGGATCGTCTTGCCGGCGGTGACGCGGGCGAGCTCTTCCTGTTCAAGAATCTGAATGAGATTCATTTTTTGCTCCGTTGCCATCATCTTGCGGCCTGAAAGACAGGATCGGCGCTTCATCGAGCGCTGCCGTCCGGGCTCTATTGCCATATACAGCGGCCCGCCGCAGATAGGATGGGGTTGATAAAAGAAGGACCGCCTTGCGGACAGCCCCTCCGAAAAGTCATTCCTTCCAGCCCATCGCCTTCAGACGCTTCTTATCGTCTTTGGTGAGAAGTCCAGAAGAATTCGCGATTGTAATGAGGTCGGGGCGCGTGCGCAACGTCAGCTCGAGGCTTTTTTCTCTAGACCACGTCTGAATGTTGGCATGGTGTCCGGTCAGAAGAACATCCGGCACCGGCATGTCCCGCCAGACCTCTGGCCGCGTATAGTGCGGCGCGTCGAGAAGCCCTGTCGCGAAGCTCTCGTCCGATGCGGAAAGCGCCTTGATAGCGCCCGGCAGCTGTCTCACCACGGCATCAATGAGCGCGCAGGCCGGCAGCTCCCCGCCGGAGAGGACGAAGTCCCCCAGGCTCACGACTTCGTCGACGTACGTAGAGAGGAAGCGCTCGTCAATGCCCTCGTAGCGCCCGCAGATGAGCACGAGATCCTCGCCCGCTTCCGCCAGTTCGCGCACGCGCTTGTCGGTGAGGCGGCTGCCGTTCGGCGCAAAGGAAATCACGCGGCCGCGATTGCCCGATGCGCGGATTGCATCGACCGTCTCCGCAAGCGGTTCAGCCATCATGACCATGCCCGGCCCGCCCCCGAACGGACGATCGTCGATCGTGCGGTGCAAGTCGCGCGCGCAGTCTCTGGGATTCCAAAGCTCGAGCGTCCAGAGTCCGCGCTTCATGGCGCGGTTTGTAATCCCGCAGTCGCGCACTGCAGCAAAGATCTCCGGAAAAAGCGTTACGGCGTCAAAGCGCATCGTCATGTCAGCCAGCCTCCCGCCTCAGCGCCAGGACGGATCCCAATCCAGCGTCACGCGCTTGGACTTGACGTCAATGCTGAGCACATAGACATCCTTCACATCCGGCACCATGAAGCGCTTCGTCTCGCCGTCCTCGCCCTCATAGGCAATGACGAAGAGATCCTGCACGCCGTTCGTGCCGATGTTCTCGATGCGCCCGAGCGGCTCGCCCGACTTGCTCACCGCTTCGCAGCCGATGACGTCGACTGCCCAGACGGCATCCTCGCCCGCATCAGGGAAAGCGCTTCTCGGCACCATGACCTTCGCGCGGACCGCATCAGCCGCTTCTTTCGTTTCGCATCCGCTCCATTTGGCGATGAAGCCGGCGCCGTGCCGGCGCAGCCCCGTCACACAAACAGGCGTCTGCTGACCCGCCGCATCAACAAGAATCCAGTCGCGCACGGCCTCGAGCACTTCACCCGAAGCGAGCGGCGAGATGCGGACCCAGCCGCGAAAGCCATAGGCGCCGCCTGTGCGGCCAAGTTCAACAAGGTCTTCCATTTCTACTTTCCAGCAAGACGAAGGGCGCACAGCCAGCGCTTTTTACAGACAGCAAAAACCCCGCAACCCAGATAGCGTAGATACCGGACTCCTGCGGCGAACGGATCCGATGTGCTTGGACACGAGAGGCACGACCGTTCTGCCGAGTCCGCACTGTGAGGGATTTGCGGGGTCTTCTCGGCGGCGTCCTTAACGCCGGACGCCGGGGCTTCTCGCCGAAATTACTCGGCCTTCGGGGCTTCGGCAGCAGCCTCAGCAGCCGGAGCGGCGGCAGCAGCGGCCTTGGCATCCTTCACGAGGCGGGCAACCGTCTCGGAGAGCTGGGCGCCCTTGGACTGCCAGTAGGCGAGGCGCTCGAAATTGCAGGAGAAGCGCTCCGCAGCGCCGGCAGCGCAGGGGTTGTAGAAGCCGAGGCGCTCGATGAAGCGGCCGTCGCGGCGGCAGCGCGAGTCGCAAACGTTGATGGAATAGAACGGACGCTTCTTGGCGCCGCCGCGGGCGAGACGAACGATGACCATGAGTTACCTCTTAACTTTTTGGTGCAATGGATGAAAATCCGCCGCGGACGTTCGGGCCGGCGGCGGCTGAAGAATTCGAGTTTGCGCTTGAAGGTGGCGAAGAGGCGGTTGGCGCCTCCGCGCCGCTGCGCGAAATCGCGATTTTAATCCGCAGCCGAGACGCCCTGCAAGGCGCTCGGGCAGATTATTTTGGGCTACTTGCCGAGCTTGGCCTGAAGCGCACGGCAGGTTTCGGCGCCGTCAGCGACCAAGCCGTAGTCGGCTACTTCAAAGATCGGCGCTTCAGGATCCTTGTTGACCGCAACGATCACCTTGGCGTCCTTGATGCCGGCCGTGTGCTGAATGGCGCCCGAAATGCCGATGGCGAAATAGAGCTCCGGCGCCACCATCTTGCCTGTCTGGCCGACCTGCCAGTCATTCGGGCAAAGTCCCATGTCGACGGCCGTGCGCGTCGCGCCGACAGCCGCGCCGATCGAATCGGCGAAGTCCACCATGGCCTTGAAGCCCGCTTCATCGATCAGGCCGCGGCCGCCCGCCACCACCGTCTTGGCGGAGACGAGCTCCGGACGATCGCTCTTCGTTTCCGTGAACTTCACGAACTGCGAGCCGTCGTATTCGCTCGCCGCAAGAATCTCTTCAACGGGAGCGGCCTTCTCTGCGGCACGGACCGGCTCGAAAGCCGTTGCGCGGATCGTGCCCATCATCAGGCCGGAACCGGCCTCAATCGTTGCAAGGAGCGAGCCGGCGTAGATGCCCCGCACGAACGTGCGCGGCCCCTTGACGGCAAGAATGTCCGAAATCGGCTGCACGTCCAGCAGCGCAGCCGCGCGCGGCATGGCCGCCTTTCCGACGGACGACGCCACGAAGAAGATGCTGTCGTAGCCCTCGGCTTCCTGCACGACCAAATCGGCCAGAACTTCAGGGCATTCCTGCGCGAGCTTCGGATTCTGGGCGAGCAGCACCGTGCGCACGCCCTCAAGGTGAGCAGCCGCATCGGCAACGGCTTCGCAGCCGTTGCCGGCCACGAGCACGTCGACGATCGGATCCGCGGCGCGAACTGCGGCAAGCGCCTGCGCCGTCGCCGGCTTAAGAGCCACGTTGTCGTGTTCAGCAATCAAAAGTGCGGTCATTCCTTCTCTCCCCCGGCATTAGATCGCATGCGCTTCATTCTTGAGGCGGTCGACGAGCTCGTCGACGCTCGCCACCATGACGCCCGCCTTGCGTGCAGGCGGCAGCTCCACGCTGAGAAGCTTGTTGCGCGCCGCAGTGTCGACCGCAAGGGAAGCGATGTCAATCTGCTCGACGGGCTTCTTGCGGGCCTTGGCCATTGAGGGCAGCGTCACATAGCGCGGCTCGGCGAGGCGCAGGTCGGCCGTGAGCACGGCAGGCAGCGCGAGCGAGACGGTCTGAGTGCCGCCGTCGGTTTCGCGCGTCACAACGGCGCGGCCGTCTTCGATCTTGGCCTCGCTCGCAAAGGCGCCGAGCGGCATGCGGCAGAGGGCGGAGAGCATCTGGCCGGTCTGATTGGCATCGTCGTCAATGGCCTGCTTGCCCAGGAACACCATGTCGGGCTTTTCGCGCTCGACGATCTTGGCGAGCACCTTCGCCACAGCGAGCGGCTCGAGCGGCGCATCGCAGAGAACATGGATGCCGCGATCGGCGCCGATCGCCATCGCCTGACGAAGCGCATCGACCGACTTGAGCGGCCCCACCGTCACAGCAACGACTTCATCGGCTTCGCCCGCTTCCTTGAAGCGCACGGCCTCTTCAACCGCAATTTCATCAAACGGATTGATTGTCATCTTGGCGAGCTTCAAGTCGACGCCGGAATGATCCGGCAGCGGCCGAACCTTCACCTTCGCGTCGACCACGCGCTTCACGGCAACTAAGATCTTCACTGCGTTTTCCCTGCGCACTTTTATGCGCGGCTGTTGAATGGGTGGTATGACGGAGCGGGCGCATCTCCTGAAGAGAGCGCTCTGGAAGGCTCCGTCAAAACAAGCGCGGAGAAGCGGCGTTCTCTCTCGGAGTCAGCCGGTCCGTCCGCGCGGCGCCCGCCATTATAACGGCGGCCGTTAAGCGAAAAACGTAGGAAAAACTGCTGTTTTTAGAGATTTTTCACCTGTCTGCAGACTGATTATTAAGCGCGATTTAATCTGATTGTGCGCCGTACTACGAAGCGAAGGGCAGCACGACCCAGGCGACTGCTACATATCGAGCAGCCTTGCCGACGGCAATCAAGGCCATCGTCGCCGCCGGATTGAAGCGCAGCCAGCCTGCAGCAATCGACAGCGCGTCGCCGACAAGCGGCAGCCAGCACAGCAGCACGGCCCAAATGCCGTACTTGTGCAGCCACTGCAGCGCCCTGCCCTCTTTTTCCTTCTCCGGAATGAATCGGCCGATGCACCACCCCGTCATGCTTCCGAGAGTGTTGCCGGCCGTCGCAATGGCGATGAGCGCGAGCCAGCGCGAAGGATCCGCTGCAATGCCGCCCGCAAGGAAAACTTCGGAGCTTCCCGGCAGGATCGTTGCAGAAAGGAAGGCAGAGGCAAACAGCACAAGGTCAATGTGCTCGCTGCCGAAAAAGGACAGGAGCCAGTCGTTCATCGAGACGCATCAGGCAAAAGAAAGTGATCAGGAAATCCGGTTGCCGTCAAGATTAGCGGAAGCCGGCGCGCCGGCAAAGCGAGCGTTGCAGAAAAGCGCAAGAAGCTCAACCAAAAAAACGGCGCTTCGCTATTGGCCGAAGCGCCGCCAGGCTGATGCCGTGAGGAACGCCGACCTGACGGAAGCACCGTCAAGCCGCGCGCCGTCATCAATCTTCAAGATCGATCCGCTTCGTCGTCTTCGGATCAAACCAGTGAACGCCCTTCGTTGAAAAGGTGATCGACGCCTTGGTGCCGGCATCGGGAATGAAGCGGTCGCGATCCTGCCGGAAGACCACGTCCTGGCCGAGCAGGCGTCCGTGGATGAGGTAGTCGGGGCCGAGGCCCTCCACCGTATCGACATCGAAGGTGCCCTGCACTTCCGGAGAGCCCCAGGCATGCAGCCGCACGTTCTCCGGACGCACGCCGAGCACTACTTCGCGATTCGACAGGCGCTCGTACGCACGAGGCAGCGCGAGCGTCTCACCGGCATGCTCGAAGCTGCGGCCGTCCTCGGAAACGCGGCCCTCAATCAGGTTCATGGCCGGCGAGCCGATGAAGCCCGCCACGAACATCGTATTCGGATGATCGTAAACCTCCTGCGGCGTGCCGACCTGCTCGGCGACGCCGCCGTTCATGACGATCATGCGATGCGCGAGCGTCATCGCTTCAACCTGATCGTGCGTCACATAGAGGCTCGTCGTGCGCAGGCGCTGGTGAAGCTGCTGAATCTGCAGGCGGGTCTGCACGCGCAGCTTCGCATCGAGATTCGAGAGCGGCTCGTCAAAGAGGAAGGCAGAAGGCTCGCGCACGATGGCGCGCCCCATGGCCACGCGCTGGCGCTGGCCGCCGGAGAGCTGGCGGGGACGGCGGTCGAGCAGATGCTCGAGCTCGAGCATCTTCGCCGCTGCGGCGACGCGCGCTTTGATCTTGTCGGCGGGCACCTTTCGGATCTTGAGGCCGTAGGCCATGTTGTCGAAGACCGTCATGTGCGGATAGAGCGCGTAGTTCTGGAAAACCATGGCGCAGTCGCGGTCCTTGGGCTCAAGATTGTTCACCATCCGATCGCCGATCCAAAGCTCGCCGGCCGTAATGGGCTCGAGGCCCGCGACCATGCGCAGCAGCGTCGACTTGCCGCAGCCCGACGGTCCCACGATTACGATGAATTCGCCGTCCTGAATCTCGAGGTCGATGCCGTGAACCACTTCGAGATCGCCGTAGCTCTTGCGCAGGCCCTTGAATTGAATGCTTGCCATCTTGTTCTTTCCTAATCTTTTCTGCGGTGCTTGCAGCCTGAAGGACTACTTCTCCGTATCCACAAGGCCCTTGACGAACCAGCGCTGCATGAGCGTCACGACGAGCGCAGGCGGGATGAGCGCAAGCATGGCGGTTGCCATGATGAGATTCCACTCATTGGCAGAGTCGCCTCCGCCGATCATGCGCTTGATGCCGATGACGATCGGGTACATGTCTTCCTTCGTCGTCACGAGCAGAGGCCAGAGGTACTGATTCCAGCCGTAGATGAACTGAATGACGAACATCGCGGCGATGTTCGTCAGCGAGAGCGGCAGCAGAATCGTAAAGAAGAAGCGCAGCGGCCCGGCGCCGTCCATGCGCGCCGCTTCCGTCAGCTCGTCAGGTACGGTGAGGAAGAACTGCCGGAAAAGGAACGTTGCCGTTGCCGACGCAATCACCGGCAGGATGAGGCCGCTCCAGCTGTCGATCAGATTGAGATCGGCCATGACCTGATAGGTCGGCGTGATGCGCACTTCGACAGGCAGCATGAGCGTCACAAAAATGAGCCAGAAGCAGATCTTGCGGCCGGGGAAGCGGAAGTAGACGACCGCAAAGGCCGACAGCAGCGAAATGAAGATCTTGCCGAGCGAAATGCCGAGCGCCATGACCAGCGACACAAGCATCATGCGGCCGACAGGCGCGCGGCTTGCCGTGCTGCCGCCGTCGGTAAGAACCTGCAGATAATTGTCGATGAAGTGCGAGCCGGGCAGCAGGCTCATCGGCGCCTGCTCGACCTCAACCGCCGTCTGCGTCGACGCAATGAAGGCGACATAGACGGGAAACACCACGACGATCACGCCCAGAATCAGGATGAGGTGCGTGAAGAAATTGAGCCAGGGGCGGTTTTCAACCATTTTTCCTTCCTCGTCAGTAGTTCACGCGGCGCTCGATGAAGCGGAACTGCACCACTGTCAGCGCGATCACCATCACCATCAGCACGACGGACTGCGCGGCAGAGCTGCCGTAGTTCATGTTGCGGAAGCCGTCGACAAACACCTTGTAGACCAGGATGTTCGTATCCTGTCCCGGACCGCCCTGCGTCGTTGCGTCGACAATCGCAAAGGTGTCGAAGAAGGCATACACCACGTTCATCACCAAAAGGAAGAACGTCGTGGGCGAAAGCAGCGGGAAGACCACCGTCCAGAACCGGCGGAAGGGGCCGGCGCCGTCCATGGCCGCTGCTTCGAGCAGCGATCGCGGAATGGCCTGAAGGCCCGCTAAAAAGAAAATGAAGTTGTAGCTCACCTGCTTCCAGACGGCTGCGATCACAATGAGCGCGAGCGCATGGTTGGAATTGATCATGTAGTTCCAGTTCCAGCCCAGCTGGTGGAACACGTAGGAGAGCGTGCCGAGCGTCGGATTGAAGATGAACATCCAAAGCACGCCGGCAATGGCAGGCGCCACTGCGTACGGAATGATGAGGAAGCTCTTGTAGGCGTTGGCTCCCTTGACGACGCGGTCGGCGCAGACGGCGAGAAGAAGCGAAAGCGCAAGCCCGAGGAAGGCGACGAGCACCGAAAAGACCATCGTCACCTTGAAGGAGTGCAGATAGTTGGGATCGGCGAATAGATCCTTGAAATTAAGCAGCCCCACGAACTCCTGCGAGAGTCCGAAGGCGTCCTCCATGAGAACGGATTGATAGACCGCCTGACCTGCAGGCAGGAAGAAAAAAATGAGGGTGATGATGAGCTGCGGAGCCACCAGCACGTACGGCAGCCACTTGCTCTTGAAGACGACTCGCTTGTCCACGATGTACTGATCTTGTCCCGGTTGAACCAATGCGCCGAAGAGGCGCGGCATTGTCGCCTGCGCTCCAATGCCGCCGGCGCAGCGCGGGCAGCTGCCGCGCCGTCCCACCCTGAAGCATCAGCTCAACGCTTCAGGCTGAGGCTGCGCGCCGCGCAGTGCGAAAAACCGCACTGCGCTGGCAGCGGCCGCCGGCCCGCTTTCTCCTGTCAGGGCGCGCGCGGCGCGCCGCATCAGGCGCGCAGTCAGCGGGCGATGCGCTCGAAGCGCTCGAGCTGCTCGTTGCTGCGGCGGACCACCGTGTCAAGCGCCGTCTTGGCATCCTGCTTGCCGGACCACACCTTTTCGAACTCTTCATCAACGATCGTGCGGATGTTCTGCAGGTAGCCGAGCCGGATGCCGCGGGACTTGTCAGTCGCCTTGAGCATCTGCTTCACCGCGACGTCGGCGCCGGGATTCTTCTCGTAGTAGCCGCTCGCCTTGGCAATGTCGAAGGCCTTCATCGTCACAGGGAGATAGCCCGTGCGCATATGGTTGTCAGCCTGAACCTGCGGGTCGGAGAGGAAGTGGAAGAAGTCGGCCACGCAGCGGTTCTCCGCTTCAGACTTCCCAGCCATCGCCCAAAGCGACGCGCCGCCGATGGCCGTATTCATCGGCGCATCCTTCACGTCGTCGTAGTAGGGCATCGGCAACGTCATGAAGGCAAACTTGGCGTTGCGGCGGATGTTGGCGAGCGATGCCGAAGAAGCCATGGTGATGGCGCATTCGCCCGAATAGAAGGTGGCGTCGGGGACGCTGCCGCGGCCTTTGTAGACGAAGGTGCCTTCCTTGGCCATGCGGGAGAGATTTTCAATGTGGCGCTGATGGAGAGGCGTATTGATGGCGAGGCGTGCCTTCGGGCCGCCGAAGCCGTTGTTGAGCGTGGCGAATTCAACGTTGTGCCACGTGGAGAAGCTCTCAAGCTGCGTCCATCCCATCCAGGATGTCGTCATCGGGCAGCGCTCGCCCGCCGCCTTGAGAGCTTTGGCGGCCTTGTCGATGTCGGCCCAGGTCTTAGGAAGCTTGTCGGTTTCGGTCGGCAGGCCTGCCGCCTTGAATTTGTCGAGATTGACGTAGAGAACGGTGGTTGAAGAATTGAACGGGTAGCTCATCATGCTGCCGTCCGGCATGGCGTAGTAGCCGTAGACAGCGGGGATGTAATCCTGCGGATTGAAGTCGTAGCCCGCCTTCTTCATGAGCTCGCCCACTGGCACCACAGCGCCCCGGCTGTACATCATGGTGGCCGTTCCCACTTCATAGACTTGCAGAATATTGGGAGAGCGGCCTGCTCGATGGGCGGCAATGCCTGAAGTCATCGTCTGGTCGTAGCTGCCCTTGTAGGACGCGACGAGCTTGCAGTTCTGCTGGCTTTGATTGAATTTGTCGGTGAGGTCCTGCACCCAGTCGCCGAGCGTGTTGGCCATGGCATGCCACCACGTGATCTCAGTCGGCGCGGCGGAAGCAGACCCGGCCGCCAAAAGAACAGCAGCCGCCAGACCGGCCGCAACGAAACGCTTGCTCATCTATATCTCCCGAAGAGCTTGAGCCTTCTCTGGCGCCGCCGGCACTCCGGCCCGTGCACGGACCGGCCCCGACGGCACTGCCCTGAAGGGGGAGAAGACGTACCCCTGTCGGCCCTGCGCCGAAAGCCGCGATCCCCAAGGTCGCCGAAAGAGGCGCGGGGCGCGGCGCTCCCTAAAAAGGGAGAGGTCTAGGCTGATACAGCAAAAATGATAGGAGGAAGGCGCTAGGCCTGTCCATACGCCGATGGGAGAGAAGACGGCATTGCGCAGAAAAATGCCGCCGCCCGCTGTGCAGGCGCCGAACGCCCTGCGGGAGAGGCGGCAAGCGAAAGAGGCGCTTCAGAAAACGGCGGCCGCCTCTTTCCATCTGTGGGTAGAAGATACGCCGCCCTGCCTGAAGGAAGGCAGGGCGGCCTTCAAGGCATCCGGCCGCCGTCGGGCGCTCAGCGGAAAAGCGCCTTCATTTCGGCCGTGCGCTTCAGCGCGGCTTCCACGGCCTCGTCGACCATTTCGTCGATGCCGCGCGCATTGAAGACTTCAAGCGCCTTCGCCGTCGTGCCGCCCTTGCTCGTCACAGCTTCGCGCAGGCGCGCAAAATCCTCGCCCGACTGCTTGGCGAGCACAGCCGCGCCGTACACCGTGCCGAGCGCAAGCGCCTTGGCTGAAGCCGGAGGCAGCCCCCGCTTTTCGCCGGCGAGCTCGAGCGCCTCAAGGAAGCGGAAGACATAGGCGGGACCTGATCCCGGAATGGCGCCGACGAGATCGATGCCGTCCTCATCGGCAACCTCCACGACGTCGCCCACGGCCGAAAGCACGAACCTCGCCGCATCGAGCGCCTCCGGCGCGGCATCGGCCGGCGCCCAAAGGCCCGTCGTGCCGACGCCGGCCATCGCCGGCGTGTTGGGCATGGCGCGCAGCACCGTATAGCCAGCAAGCCAGCGCTTGAGCGCCGCAGCCTCAATGCCGGCGGCAATTGAAAGCGCCGCCCCGCCCTGCTTCAGAAGCGCGGGCAGCGGCTCCACGGCGCTCTTCATGCCTTGGGGCTTCACGGCCAGGATGAAGAGGTCGCATTCGCCAACCCAGCTGCCCAGAGCGGCATGCGTCTGACAGCCCGTGCGCGCTGCCAGCGCCGCGAGCTTTTCCGGGTGATGATCCGTCACATGGATGCGGGCGGGATCGAGCTTCTTCGCGAGCCCCGTGATGATGGCGCCGGCCATGTTGCCGCCGCCGAGAAAGCCGACCGTGATCATAAAAAGCCTCCTTTTTTGCTTCCTTCGAATGTTTCGTTTTCAGGCGCCGGCCTTCTTCGGATAGCTTCTCGGACCGAAGATGGCCGAGCCGATGCGCACCATCGTGGCGCCTTCCTCGACCGCTTCGCGCATGTCGGCGCTCATGCCCATCGAGAGCGTGTCAGCCTCCGGATGCCGGCTGCGGAACGCATCGAAAAGCGCCTTCATTGCAGCCAGAGGCTTGCGGCGGCCGGCTTCATCCGAAGCTGGCGCCGGTATCGCCATGAGGCCGCGCAGCCGCAGGCGCGGCAGCTTCTCCACTTCGGCCGCCAGCGCTTCCAGCTCGTCGGGCGAAACGCCCGATTTCGAAGCCTCGCCGTCAATGTTCACCTCTATCAGCACATTGAGCGGCGGCAGCGCCTCCGGACGCTGAGCCGAGAGCCGGCTCGCAATGCGAAGCCGATCCAGAGACTGCACCCAGTCGAAGCGCTCTGCCACCATGCGGGTCTTGTTGGCCTGCAGGGGACCGATGAAGTGCCATTCAAGCTGAAGGTCCGGATGCTTGGCCCGCATCCAGTCGATCTTGTCGCAGCCTTCCTGAGCATAGTTTTCTGCAAAGACGCGCTGCCCTTGGCGCGCGCAGGCCTCGACGGCCTCCGGCCCAAAGGTCTTGCCGACGGCTGCCAGCACGACGCTGCCGGCGGGCCGGCCAGCGCTGCGCTCCGCAGCCGCAAGCGCCTCGCGCACGGCCTGCAGACGCTCTTCAATCCCGGGCATGAGTACGCTCATGCGAACTCCTCTACAAAAGTTTCGGCCGACATCGGCCAGCCCCGCCGGCGGCGGGAAGCGGTCAGTCTAGCGCAGCCGACTCAAGACAAGGCCGGCGCGTTCCAACCGCTGACTGCAGAAGGAGAGGGAAAGACGCCCACCTCAATATTTAGGGTTTTCTCTAATCCTTGAAAGTTGATATTCATCAATCATGCACACGGCCGGCGTGCAGCTTGCCCGGGAAATGATCCTTTAAGCCCGGCCATTGGAGAGGGTCGGCGACCCGATAGAGGATCATTCATCAAGCCATATCCGATGTCAATCCCTATCCTGCAAGGGATTCAGCGATTCAGACGAGGATCATTCATCAAAAGAAGGCCTCTCAGCCATTTGGCGGAATTTTGATTTTCATCGGCTGTCTTTTATTGCAGTGCAGGGAAAGATATTTTTTATCCCTTTCAGAAGATCAGAGCAAAGGATCATTTTTCGAGACGGTGCTGAAAACCTCAACCTACACTCATTTTCGAAGCGAACGCCTTCAAGCCGCAGCGCTTTCGACTGCCGCTTCCTGATTTTCGTTTGGTGAGGATTTCCATCATGCCGACGCCCCTTGCTTCTGCCAGCGCCTCCTGCACTGGTGCGCTTGCGCTCTCTCCAAGCACCTCTCGGCCGCTCTCCCTGAATCCGCTGGATACAGTCCGACGGCTTCTGAAAGGCGCGGCGCCTGCCGCCGGCTCGCCCCTCGTCTCGTCGGCGCTCCCTGATCTGGATGCGCTTCTCGGCGGCGGCTTTCCGCGCGGCGCGCTGACGGAAATTCTTTCGGCCGCTCCCGGCCGCGGAGAGCTGCAGATCATTCTGGCGCCCGCTGCAGCGCTGGGACCAACGCTTTGGGTGCTGCCGAGCACCGACATCTTCGAGCTTTCCGCTCCCGCGATGGAGGCAGCCGGCATCGACCTCTCCGCCCAGCTTTTCTGCGTGCCGCGTTCGCCCGCCGAAGCTTTTGGCACAGCCGTGCGCGCAGCGGCCGAGCACGCAGTGAGCGCCGTCGCCGCCTGGCTGCCGCCGCTCGCCTCTCTGGATGACCGACGTGCCATGAGAAAGCTGGCGCTGGCCGCGTCGTCATCAGGATGCACCGTCTTCGCGCTTCGCCCGGCCGTCATGTCCTGCTGCGCCTCAGAAGCCGCTTTGCGGCTGCAGATTTCGCCGGCGCCCGGCGCATCCCTGCGCTCTCTCGTGCGCGCTACGCACCCGCAGCGCCTTCTGCACCGCAGCTCTGAAGCGCTCGTCGCCCTCTATCCCCTCCGGCCGGCGGCTCGCGAAGCCGAACGGCAGGCCGCCTGATTTTTTCGTCCCGTCATGTCCAAGCCTCTTTCTGCAGCCTGCGGCGCCCCTGCGCTTCTCTGGTGCGCCGCCGCCATGCCGCACGCCCTTTTCTCTGCCTCTGCCGAATGGGCTGTTCCTTCAGGAGATGCGTCGCGCGCCGCACTTGTGCACGAATACGGTCCGCAAGGCAAGCGGCCGGCCGTCTGCTCCATCGAAGGCAGAGTGGCCGCGGCCAATGAAGCGGCGCTTCTCCTGGGCGCCGAGCTTGGAGAAGAAACCGCATCGGCGCTTTCGCGCACGCCTCAGCTTCGCGTTTTTTACGCGCAGCGCCAAGCGCCTGCCGAACTCAAGGCGCTCATCGCCGCTGCATCGCTCAGCGCCTCAAGCCTGCGAATTTTTGCTGCGGACCCGGACGGAGACGGCTTCTCGATCGCCATTCTCTTCGAGCCGGCCGCAAGCCTGCCGCAGGATGCAGCGAACGCTGCAGACACCCGCCGGCAGGCCGCCGCTGCCGCAGCGGAAGCGCTCTGCCGCACGCTCCAAGCCATGGGATTGACCGCCGCTGCAGGCGTAGGCGCAACGCCGGAAATGGCCTGCGCCGCCGCCCGCGCTTCCTGGATGGCCCACGACGGACGAACGCGGGCCGTCATGGACGCCGCAGACATCAAAGCGCTGCCCCTGGAAGCGCTGCCGCTTACCAGCGCTGAAGCCGCGCAGTGCCGCCGAGAAGGGCTTTCGACAGCCGATGAGGCAGCGGCGCGCTTCGGCGCGCTCGAAGCGGCGCAGGCGCACGATCCAGCCGAGGCGGATGAAGAGCGCCCGGCTTCGCAACAGTCGGCCGGCCGCCGCCTCGCCGAGCTCTTCGGCCTGGCGGATGCCGCCCGTCCGCTACTGCGCCAGCCGGCATCGCTGCGGCTTGCGCTCACTCTTGAAGACGAGTCCGCCGCCTCTCTGCATGCGGCCGCTGAGCGGCTTGGCGCCGCCGCTAAAAGCTTTTCTCACGCCAGCGGTGCCGGCGCGCTTCGCTGGACAGCCGTCATTTCAGATGGCCGAGGCGGCATAGCCGCCGAGCTGCCCGCCCGCACCTCTGCTGCTGATGAATTTGCCGCAGAGCTCCGCTCCGCGCTGCAGCATGCAGAGCCGCAGGGCGCCATGCGGCGCATTCAGCTTCAAGCGTCGCCCGTTAAAAAGGCCGTGTCGGCTGAGCGTCAGGAAAGAGCCTGCGCAGCCACTGCTTCGCAGGCTCTTGAAGCCGAGCTTGCCGCGGCGATGGGCGCCTCCCGCGTCTTTCGGCTGGCCTCCAACGGACGCCGCCTCTCCATGAACGAGCCGAGGCTTGCCGCGCACCCGCCGCTCAGAAGCAGCCGCACATTCGGCCGAGGCCTTCTGCCGACGGAATGCCTCGCGAAGCCTGAGCCGCTGAAAGAGGAGAGCGGCATGCCGATATGGCGCGGTCCGCTCGTCTTCGTTTCGGAGTTCGAATGCGCATCGGGCGCAGACGGCTCCGAGCGCGAATACATTGCGGCCAAAAGCCGCACAGGAGAAATTCTCTGGCTGTTTCGCGAGCTCAAAAGCGGCCGCTGGTTCCTTGAAGGGCGATTCGCCTGAAATAGAGCGCCGCTTCATGCGCCGGCGCTTCCCGTATCATCTGCGGCAATGATGTTCTCCGGACTCTTTGCCGCGCCTATGTCTGATCATTCGTCCTCTGCGCCGCATGCCGGCGCCGCTTCCTCCTGCTGCCTGCTCCCGGGAGATCCGGGCGACGCTCGGCGCTACCCGCCCGCCGCGGAAGGCGCTGCGCCGCAGCCAGTGCTGCTTCACAGCTGCTGCGCGCCCTGCTCTTCAGCCATTCTTGAATGGATGCGCGGCCACGGCTTTGCACCTACCGTCTTCTACTTCAATCCCAACATCTTTCCCGAAGCCGAATACCTCGTGCGCAAGCGCGAATGCCAGCGCTACTGCGAAAAGCTCGGCGTCCCCTTCATCGACGCCGACTACGACCATGCGCGCTGGCGGGAAGCCGTCAGAGGACTGGAGTCGGCGCCGGAGCGCGGACCGCGCTGCCGGGTCTGCTTCGGCGTCCGGCTCCTTGCCGCCGCACAGGCCGCCCGATCGCTCGGCATCGAGCTCTTCACGACAACGCTGGCCGGCAGCCGCTGGAAGCGGCTTGACCAAATTCGCGACGCTGCCGCTGAAGCCGAACGCCTGGTGCCCGGCGTCCGCTACTGGGACATGAATTGGCGCAAAGGCGGCCTTCAGAATCGCAGAGGCGAGCTTCTCAAGGCCGAAGGCTTCTACAACCAGCTCTGGTGCGGCTGCGAATTTTCCATGGGACACCTCAAAGCGCGTCCCGCCGAGGAGCTGCCTGCGTATGTGAGGAGCTTCGTCGCCTCGCTGCCCGACCCCAGCGGCGGCGATGCGCACGGATCTGACCACTCCGGCTCGCCAGCCGGACTTTAGGCGGTTTTTGCCGGCGAACAAGTCGCACGCCTGGGAAATCAGCAATCATTCTCGGAGCCCGGCGTGCGCCTCGCCCCCTTTCTGCGGCGGCGCGCTTCTGGTGCAACATCGCTACAGCGCCTGTCTTCCTGATCGGGCGAGGCTCTCTATGAATATTTTTCTCGTTATTTTCTTAGCCGTCGTCGTCATCGTGGCGATTCTGCGGCTGCACAAGCCAATCGGCATTGCTATTCTGGCCGGCGGTCTGGTTCTCTGGATCTGCACGGACCGCACGCTCGGCACGCTGGAAGCCTCGGCGATCATGACGGCGAAGCTGCCGCGCACATACGACCTGCTCTTCTCGCTCTACTTCGTGATGTGCCTTGAGATCGAGCTGCGCAAGTCAGGCACGCTTGACGGCATGGTGAAGGCGCTCAACCGGCTCTTTGCCTCCACCCGCGTCACGCTCGCAACGATGCCCTGCTTCCTCGGCTTTCTGCCCAGCCTGGGCGGCGCGCGCTTCTCCGCGCCGATCGTTGCCGCCGCCAGCGCCAAAATGCCGATCAAGCCCGAATCAAAAGCCGCCATCAACTTTTGGTTCCGCCACATCTTTGAAGTGGCCAGCCCCACAATTCCGGGCATGATTCTGGCAACGGCCATCTGCGGCATCCATCTCTCGGACCTCGTGCTGCACCTGCTGTGGTTCTCCGGACTCTGCTTCCTCTTCGGCTGGCTGGTGCTGATGCGCCCGCTCAAGAAGTTCGACCACATCTCCAAAGAAACGCTCTCGAACGAAGAGCGCCGCAAGAACATCTTCGACGTCGTCCTGGCGCTCTCGCCCGTGATCGCCAACCTCGTCCTCATGATCGCCTTCAATCTCTCGGCTTCGATTGCCATGGGACTCGTCACGGTCGCCATGATTCCGCTTCTGCGAGCCGTCGGACGCCATGCAGACCCGATTGAGATCTTCAAGGGCGCGCTCGACTGGAAGCTGCTCCTGAACGTCTGCTGCATTCTGTTCTTCATCGGCCTTCTCACGAACACGGGCGTGCTGGCGCAGATCGTCTCCTCGATGCAGTCGGCTCCCCTGCCGACTCCGGTGATCTTCGCCGCGCTGTCGTTCCTCATCGGCGCGCTCACCGGCATGAGCCAGGGCTATGTGCCGATCGTGATGCCGATCGCCGCCTCGCTGGCTTCAGGCAGCCTCGAGTACGCCGGCCTCGGCCTCGTCTTCGGCATGACCGGCCAGATGGTGACGCCGGTACATCTCTGCTTCACCATTTCGGTCGACTACTTCAAAGCAAGCTTCCTTTCAACGCTGAAGTACGTCGTGGAAATTCTCATTCCGATCGTGACGATCTTCTCGATCTACACATATTTCACTTGGCCGTATTGAGCCGTGCCGGCGCAATAGCCGGCGCCCAAGCGCCATTCAAGCGCGCTGCGCCCTTCTCGGCGCAGCGCGCTTTGCGCTTTTGGAGGGGCTGCGCCTGCTCGCCGACGCCCGCTCTTCAGCGAGGCCTCAACTCCAACCGTTAGAATGCCGAATTCAGTTCGGCTTGACGCCCGAGCGCTTCGGGCCAGCCGCGGCGGGACGCGCCGCCTCCGCGTCCGAATCGACCGCAATAGAAGAGTCACAAACAATGAAAGAAATCCGCACCCGCATCGCGCCGAGTCCTACGGGCATGATGCACCTCGGCACGGCCCGCACAGCCATTTACTGCTGGGCCGTCGCCCGCCACTTCGGCGGCAAGTTCCTGCTGCGCATCGAGGACACCGATCAGGTCCGCTCCACCAAGGAGGCCGTGCAGGTGATTCTCGACGGCATGAAGTGGCTCAACCTTGACTACGACGAAGGCCCGATCTATCAGATGGACCGCCTCGCCCGCTATCAGGAAGTCGCTCAGAAGCTCCTCGATGAAGGCAAAGCCTATTACTGCTACGCCACGCCCGAAGAGCTCGACGAAATGCGCGAGAAGCAGAAGGCGCTCGGCCTCAAGCCTCGCTACGACGGCCGCTGGCGCCCTGAAAACTGCAAGAGCAAGCCCATTCCTGAGGGCGTGAAGCCCGTGATCCGCTTCCGCAATCCCGACGAAGGCTCCGTCACGTGGAACGATGCGGTGTACGGACCGATCACTGTGGCCAACAGCGAGCTCGACGACCTCATCATCATGCGCAACGGCATCCCCACCTACAACTTCGCTGTGGTGGTGGACGACTGGGACATGAAGGTGAGCCACGTCATCCGCGGCGCCGACCACATCAACAACACGCCGCGCCAGATCAACATCTACCATGCGCTCGGCGCTGAAGTGCCGGTCTTTGCGCATCTGCCCCTCATCTGCGGCCCGGACGGCCAGAAGCTCTCCAAGCGCCACGGCACCGTCTCCGTGCTCGAGTACGAGAAGCAGGGCTACCTCCCGGAAGCGATCTTCAACTACCTCGCCCGCCTCGGCTGGGGCCACGGCAACATGGAGAAGTTCAGCCGCGACGAGCTCGCCCGCGTCTTCGACCTCTCCGACTGCTCGCGCGCATCGGCCCGCATCGACTGGAAGAAGCTCGAATGGCTCAACCAGCAGTACATGAAGGAAGCCGACGACGCTCGTCTGGCCGAACTCGTGAAGCCGCGCGTTGAAGCCCGCGGCGGCGTCATTGCAGAAGGTCCGGATCTGGCTGCGGCCTGCGGCTTGCTGAAGAGCCGCTCCGGCACGCTCGAAAAGCTCGCCGATGCCATGCTTTTCTTCTACAAGCACGAAGCGCCCGACGCCGAAAAGGCGGCGGCGGCGCTCGCCAACGGCGGCCGCGAAGCGCTTGCGCTCTTCGCCGACAAGCTCGCCGCGCTCGAAGAAGTCAATGCAGCCTCCGTCTACGGCGCCATCCAGGCCGTCATGGCTGAGCAGGGCATTCCGATGAAGGTGCTTGCCACGCCGCTGCGCGTCATTGTCTGCGCTGCCGACCGCACGCCTCAGATTGACATCACGCTCTGCATGATCGGCCGTGAGAAGGTTCTCGATCGCATCAAGGCGGCACTCGCCTAAGCGAAGCCGAGTTCCGGCAGCTGTCTAGCTCCGAAGGGCGCCGCTGATGCGGCGCCCTTCATTTATTTTTGTTCATCCATTCAGATGATCAGAAATATCATTTCATTGATATTTTTATAAATAATTGGATTCTCAGCCATCCGACGGCAACCTGCTCAAAGAACTTTTATTTTTCACTCTTGCTTTTTTCAAAAAGACACCCTAGAATTCATCACCTATTCACTGAGGTCCCTATCGTCTAGAGGCCCAGGACAACAGCCTCTCACGCTGTGAACTCCGGTTCGAATCCGGATGGGGACGCCACTTCCTTTCAGTGAATAATGTCGATCAGCTCCAAGGTTGGATGAAGGCCTTTGGAGCTTTTTTGTTGCCTAAAGAAAGGCGGCCAACCTGCCGAGGAGCGCTTTCAAGGCAAGAGAAAAGGCACCTCGAAGCCGCGCTCCGGGTGCCTTTCGAATCCGTTCCGACTGCGGCCGCCAGGTGCCTCCTCGAGGCATGCAGCGCGCGGTCTGCGGGGCCGGCTTCAGAAGCCGCCGGCAAGCAGCGCCAGAACGCCGCCCGTCGGCGTGCGGCGCGAGGACGCCGCACGGATGCTCCGGCGGCGCTCAGCGCGCGGCCGGGTTTCGCCCGCTTTCCTGACCGTGACCGTGCCGTCGGGACCGACGGCAAACTCCCCGCAGGAACTCCCTTCCTCGAGGCCGAGGAAATCACGAATTTCCTTAGGGATCGTGACCTGTCCCTTGATTGTGAGTCGGTGCGACATCGCCATCTCTCCTCTTTAGCCGCCTTCGGCACGCTGCCGGGCTCGGCAATCCGGAAACAAATCCGCCCGGAACGCTTTGGCTTCTGCAGGGGCGTTCCGACCCTGCCGCTGCGGCGGGAAAGCCTTCCGGCTCACCGACTGCTCGCGATGACAAAAAAGCCTCTCGGCCGACAATGACGCGAGAGGCGATTCCCCGAATCATTGCCCGCTTTAAAGAGCGGGCCGCATGGCCTCCGTTGCCCGGAGCCGGCCACCTTGCCCGGGAAGGCAGGTTGGCATGAAACGCCGCAAGGCGTCTCAATTCGTCATGTCGATTTGTTTATTTTGCCAAGACGCTTTGCAAATTGCAAATATCGTCATTCCCCGCGCGGCAGGCGGAAGCCGCCGAGAAGCGCCGCCACCGGACGCTTCTTCTCGCGCCGCTCAAGATAGGCGGGCTGCTGCTCCTCGGCAGTCGCCGAGTCTTTCGCCGGATGCTCGATGTAGGGCATGTCGAAGATCGGATCGCGAAGCCGCTGAGAGGGCGGCACATATGCACGTGCGCGCTCGCGGGCCAGCTTCTCGTCCTCGGGCGTATCGACGCGGTCAGCACCGCTGCGGCGAGGCCCGCTGATGCGGCGGCTGCGCGGCATCGGCGTCACGGCAATCGGCTTGAAGGTCTGCTTCGTCAGCTTTTCGATCGCTTCGATCAGACGGGCGTCGCCCGGCGTCGCGAGCATCGTCGCCACGCCCTTCGAGCCAGCGCGGCCCGTGCGGCCGATGCGATGCACGTAGTCTTCAGCGCTGTAGGGCACGTCATAGTTGATGACGCAGGGCAGCTCCTTGATATCGAGGCCGCGGGCGGCCACGTCGGTTGCCACGAGCACATGGATCGCGCCGGTGCGGAAGCCTTCAAGCGCCGCCTGGCGCTCTTCCTGCGTCTTGTCGCCGTGAATGGCATCGGCATTGATGCCGACGCGCTGCAGCGTGCGAGCAAGGCGACGGCAGGTGATTTTGGCGTTGACGAAGACGAGCACCTGCTCGAGCGGACCGCCGTCAGGACCGCGCGTCTTGAGCATGTCGATCAGCACGTCGGTCTTGTCCCGATCGGAAACGGAAAAGACCTCCTGCGTCACCGTTTCAGCCGTGGAGTTCTCGCGCGCAACCTCAATGACGACGGGATCGTCCTTGAGGAAGCTCTTCGCGAGACGCTTGATCTCGGGCGAAAACGTAGCGGAGAAGAGCAGGCTCTGCCGATTCGCGGGAAGCTTCTGCAGAATGCGGGAGATGTCCGGGAGAAACCCCATGTCGAGCATGCGGTCCGCTTCGTCGAGCACCACCACCTCGACCTGCGACAGATTCACAACGTGCGATTCGATGTGGTCGAGCAGGCGTCCCGGCGTCGCCGTCAGAATTTCAACGCCGCGGCGCAGCATGTCAGCCTGCGGGCGAATGTCGACGCCGCCGTAGACGACGCCCGCGCGAAGGGGCGTGTCGGCCGCATACTGAACGAGATTTTCGTTGACCTGATCGGCCAGCTCTCGCGTCGGCGCAAGCACCAGCGCGCGCACCGGATGACGAGCAGGAGAAGCAGAGGTATTGGCCTTCGGGAGAATTCGCTCGATCAGCGGCAGACCGTAGCCGGCCGTCTTGCCGGTGCCAGTCTGCGCCGCGCCCATGACGTCGCCGCCGCGCATGACGACGGGAATCGCCTGAACCTGAATGGGCGTAGGCTCGCGGTAGCCCAGGCGGGCAATCGCCGACAGAATTCGCGGATCTAGACCGAATTGTTCAAAGGAAGGCATCCTGCTTGACATCTCCGCCGCAGCGCAGAAGGCGCGGCACTTCGCGTCCGAGCGGACGCTGCCTATCAAGGATGGAGCAGGACGGCTTCAGCCGGACGAATGGAAAGAAAGGAGGAACTGGTGGGCCCGCTGGGACTTGAACCCAGGATAGGCGGATTATGAGTCCGCTGCCTTAACCGACTTGGCTACAGGCCCTCCGGTTGAGTGAAGAAATGCATTGTACCTGAAAGCGGTCTGCTTCATCGGCGCAGTGAGCCTGCGGCATCCGCTTTTCATCGATTTGACCGGCAAGAAACGGCAAAGCCCGGCGGCCGCGCCTGCATTCCTGGCCTTGAGGTCGGATGCAGACGAAGCTGCCGGGCTCTGCCGGACGAAGCGGGGCGTCAAGCCGCCCCGCTCCCGACAAGAGGATCAGCCCGCCTTGTCGAGGAAGTCCTTCAGCGTCTTGCTCTTTTCGGGCTGACGCAGACGGCGGATGGCCGCCGATTCAATCTGACGGACGCGCTCGCGCGTCAGGCCGAGCATGCGGCCCACTTCCTCGAGCGTATGGTCCTGATTCGTGCCGATGCCGTAGCGCAGGCGCAGCACCTGCGCCTCGCGGGGATTGAGCTCCGAAAGCGTCTTGTTGATGCAGTCGACCATCGACTGATCGAGGAACGCCACGCTCGGATCATCATG
>CAJKSP010000021.1 GCA_905202595.1 uncultured Sutterella sp. | reverse complement strand
GGACAACATAGTCAGTGCCCTGCTGCGCAGCGGCAAAGGCGGGAGAAATGGCGGCGGCAAGCGCGAGGCCGGCAGCGGTCTTGATGAACGAACGGCGAAGCATGTTGGCAATCCTTCTAAATCCGCCGGCTTGGTCGGCGCAGCGCTGCTGCTTTCCAAGTCAGCTACCTTTTGAAATTCTGGAAAGCTAAGCAACATTTAGCTTTCGAAAACGAGCTCAGTATAAGTATTGAGGAGGAGACCGAAAGGTCAAAATTCCACCAAAAGGCGGGGCTGAAGGAATGTACTAGGGCGGTATGCAATTTTTCGAAGGAGTGTTTGCTGTTTGCGCAACTTCCAGATATGTATTATTAACTAATTGAAAAATAAAGAAATAAAATGATTCTGAAAAAGGCGCCATTCCAGAGATTGGAATGTGTTTGTCGTATTTGTTTAAGAAAATCGAACAATTTGATCTGATGATCTTGCTTAACCTCAAGGTTTTCAGAAATAGGAAAGCGTATTTCCGTTTTTGGACCTTCAGTGCCGAACGGACTGATTCATAGAATGCCTCCCAAGTCAAGGCAGCAGCTTGTCCGCCCACGTGCGGAAAGCGTTTTTTGAGACCGCTGCCGCTTGAAAAGGAGATTGGCTTCATGAAGAAGACTGTGATGCTGACGCTTGCTGCATGCGCTGCGGCCGTGGCAGCTGCGGCGCCCGCTTTTGCATCCGGCGGTGCATCGGGACCGAAGGTTGCTTATATGGCGCAGGGCAACATCGGCGAAGTGATGGTGAACCCGTACCGCATTGCGCCGCTCACGGCTGTCATTCGCAATGGCGGCTACGTCGTCAAGAATGCGAAAGTCCGCATTGTGCCGAAGCAGGGCGGGCAGGAAATTGCTTACTCCGTGGCGGATGAAATGGTTCGCACGCACGGCGGCATCCCGGTCTTCGGTCTTTATCCGGACTATCTCAACACGGTTGAAGTCGAGTACGACCGCGTCTACATGGGCAAGACCGAACACTTCAAGGACCGCTATCAGTTCTATACGGCGCCGGTGTTCCTCCGCTCGAACGGCACGCCCGGCCAGTCGCATACGACCTTCAACGCCAAGGTGCTCAAGATGAGCCCGGAGTTCAAGGACCGCCTCTACTTCGTCAACAATTTGATTCCGAGTCCGCCTGAAGCATCCCGCGTTGTGTGGAACAACCCGATGGGCGGCGCGCTCGAATGGGCGTTCGGTCCTGAAAACGCAATTGTCGACACGACGGGCACGGTGCGCTGGTATCTCATGCCCGACGTCGAAATGTACGATCCGGATCAGCCCTACAAGAGCGGCATCATGATGGGCTTCCAGCAGACGAACGACGGCGGACTCATCTTCGGCTACGGCCAGCGCTATGCGAAGTACGACATGCTCGGCCGCGAGATGTTCAACCGCCGTCTGCCGATGGGCTATGCGGACTATTCGCACGGCCTGGATGCTGCGCAGAACGGCCATACGTTCCTGCGCGTCTCCTCTTCGGATCTGCGCCGTCCGGACGGCAAGCGCGTGCATACGGTGCGCGACGTGATCATTGAAGTGGATGCGAGCGGCAACGTGGTCGACGAGTTCCGCCTCTTCGACATTCTCGATCCGTATCGCGACAACGTGATCAAGGCGCTCGACCAGGGCGCGGTGTGCCTCAATATCGACGCTTCGAAGGCCGGCCAGACGCTCTCGGCGGAAGAGCTGGCTGCGCAGGACAAGTCCGACGCCTTCGGCGACATTGCGGGCGTTGGTCCAGGCCGGAACTGGGCGCACGTGAATTCGGTCGACTACGATCCGAGCGACGATTCGATCATCATTTCCTCGCGCCATCAGTCCGCGATCGTCAAGATCGGCCGCGACAAGAAGGTGAAGTGGATTCTGGCTTCGCCTGAAGGCTGGAAGGGCGAGCTGGCCAAGAAGGTGCTCAAGCCCGTCGACAAGAGCGGCAAGCCGATCAAGTGCGAGGGCTCCGTCTGTGAAGGCGGCTTCGATTGGACGTGGACGCAGCATACGGCTTGGCGCGTCGACTCGAAGTCCAATGCCGACGTCATCTATGTGACGGCATTCGACAACGGCGACGCCCGCGGCATGGAGCAGCCGCCGCTTCCGGACATGAAGTACACCCGCGGCGTGATGTTCAAGATCGATCAGAAGAAGATGACGGTCGAACAGGTCTACGAAGTGGGCAAGGCCGAGGGGCATGAGTACTACTCGCCGGTCACGGGCCTCGCGGAGTACATGCCTGACAAGGACTCCTTCGTCGTCTACTACTCGACGTCCGGCCTCTCCGGCCCGTCCGGCGGCATGAAGGGCCCGATCAAGCCCCATCCTTATCTCGCCGAGTACAAGTTCGGCTCGACCGAGCCTTCCGTCCTCATCCGCTTCCAGGACACGATGGGCTATCAGGCCTGGCCGTTCTTCGTCGAAAAGGCCTTCAATCCGACAGTCAAATAAGCTGAGATGCGCTCGGAACGAGCGCGCTGTCCGGCGGATTCGGCCGTTTGATGCCGACTCTGTGAGGACATCGAGATTCGCCTGAAGGCTGGCGCATTCATCCGAGGCAAAAGCCCGAATGAATGCGCCTTTTTCTTGCTCGCTGAGCTGGAATTTCTGTTCTGCCGTCCTGGCGCTCTATGATGAGAAGCTGACGCTTTTCCCAACGCTTTTGCCTCTTAGACGCTTCTCATGCTCCGCGAGATGATGGATCCAGCCGACGCCGTGACGCGCGGCCAGCTCAAGTTTCTGCTGAATCTGGCGGGCACGGAGAAGCTCAGCCGCACGGCGGCCGAGCTCGGCCTGAGCCTGGCGACAGCTTCGCGCAATCTTGACAAGCTTCGCGAAGCTTTCGGCGATCCGCTCTTTACGCCGCATGCACGCGGCTTGACGCCGACGGATACGATGACGCGCCTTGTGCCGGAAATCCGCCGCGCGCTGGAAGCGACGGATGCGCTCTTCGACCGGCCGACGTTTTCGCCGGCGAAGCTTGAGCGCTCCTTTCGCTTTGCTTCCGGCGGACTTGTCGTGCCGTCGCTGCTCGCATACGTCATTCCCCGCATTGCCCGCGAGGCGCCGGGCGTGCATCTCCTCCTCACTCACCGAACAGCCCGCGTTTTTGAGGACATTGAAAGCGGCGCCATCGACCTTGCGATGACGAACGACGTCGAAGTGCCGCCGGCGCTGCGATCCGTCAATCTCTTTGAACTCGAAATAGGCGTGCTTCTGCGCGCCGATCATCCGCTTGTAGCTGAATTCGGCGGCGGAGCGCCGACGCTTGAAGCCTTTATGCGCTATCAGCGCCTCGCCATGTCCGTGTCGGCGAGCTTGCGCACGGCTTCCTGGGATCGGCAGTTTTTTGGAGATTCGCCGGAAATCCTCTCTCGCGTCATCTGCGCGAGCTCGACGCCTCTTGAGCTTGCTGCAGTTCTTGAGGAGACGGACTACCTCATGCTGGTTCCTCACAAGGGTGCTGAGTCGCTCATGAAGCACTACCGGCTCGTCTGGATTCCGCTGCCGGCAGAAGCGCAGGCTGAGCAGCATGAGCCTGCGCATGCTGTGCTCGTTTGGCGCGAAGCGCTGCATCGCGATCCGGGACATCAATGGCTGAGAGGCCTCATTCGAGAGTGGGCGCGGCTTGATGCGGGCGGAGAGCCGGCAGTCAAGGCCGATTCGGCCGAAACGGCTGTGCGGTCCCTTGTTTGAAAGGCGTCTGGTTTAAAAGCTAGCGGGCGGCTGGCGGATTGGAAGGAGGCTTGAACGCTTCCGCCGGATAAGAAAAGGCCTCCCGACCTTTCGGACGGGAGGCCTTCAGGCGGCGCGAGCCGCCTCAGCTAGAGATTCGGCGTCACTTCGCGACGACGTTCACCAGCTTGTTCTTCACGACGATCACCTTGCGCACCGGCAGGTCGCCCACGAAGCGCTTGACGTCGGCGTTGGCGAGCGCCGCAGCTTCGATGTCGGCCTGGGAGGCTTCGGCGGGCACCGTGATGGAGCCGCGGAGCTTGCCGTTCACCTGCACGACAAGCGTGAGCTCGTCGGCCTTGATGGCTTCTTCGGACCACTGCGGCCACGGCGCGTCGATGAGCTCGCCGATCTCTTCAACGAAGCCGAGCTCGCCCCAAAGCGCCGTCGTGATGTGCGGCGCGATCGGGTAGAGCGTGCGCAGCAGGATCGAGGCGGCTTCCTTTTCGGCGACGCGGCCTTCTTCAGCCTCGAGATCCTTGAAGCCGTCGATCGAGTTGAACATCTTCATGCAGGCCGACACGACGGTGTTGTACTGCATGCGGTCGAAGTCGAAGTCAGCCTGCTTGAGCGCCTGATGGATCTCGCGGCGCAGCTTCTTCGCTTCGTGGCTGAACGTGCCCTGCCAGGCAGAGATGGCAGGCGTGGCGCGCACGGCGTCGCGATGCGCGTAGGCCCAGCTCCAGACGCGGCGAAGGAAGCGGAAGGTGCCTTCGGCGCCGGAGTTCGACCACGCGGCCGACTGATCGGGAGGACCGGCAAACATCACGAAGCTGCGCGCCGTGTCGGCGCCGAACTTCTGAATGATGTCGCGCGGCTCGACGACATTGTTCTTCGACTTCGACATCTTCTCGATGCCGCCGAGCGTCACGGGCAGGCCGTCGTCCTTGGCAATTGCGCCGATCGGGCGTCCCTTGACGTCGTACTGCACTTCGACTTCGTCCGGGAAGTACCAGCGGCGGTGCCCGTCGGGCAGCTCGCGGTAGTAGCTCTCCGCCATCAGCATGCCCTGCGTGAAGAGGCGCTTGAACGGCTCGTCGTACTTGACGAGGCCGAGGTCGCGCATCACCTTCGTCCAGAAGCGGGCGTAGAGCAGATGGAGCACGGCGTGCTCGATGCCGCCGATGTACTGATCCATCGGCATCCAGTAGTCGGCGCGCTTGTCGACCATCGCCGTGCTGCAGTCGGGCGAGCAGTAGCGCTGGAAGTACCAGGAGCTGTCGACGAAGGTGTCCATCGTGTCGGTTTCGCGTTCAGCGTCGCCGCCGCACTTCGGGCACTTCACCTTCTTGAAGGCGTCGCACTTCGTGAGCGGATTGCCGGAGCCGTCCGGCACAAGATCTTCAGGCAGCACGACCGGCAGGTCCTCATAGGGGACGGGCACCGGGCCGCATTTCGGGCAGTTGATGATCGGGATCGGCGTGCCCCAGTAGCGCTGGCGGGAAATGCCCCAGTCGCGCAGACGGAACTTCACTTCCTTTTCGCCGAGGCCCTTCGCAGCGAGGTCGGCGGCAATCGCCTCGACGCCTTCCTTGATCGTGAGGCCGTTGTACTTGCCGGAGTTGACGAGGTGCGCATTGGCGGTCTTGTCGCCGTACCACTCCTGCCAGGCATCCGTGCTGAAGGTTTCGCCTTCGACCTGAACGACCTGCTTGATCGGAAGGTTGTACTTCTTTGCAAAGGCGAAGTCGCGCTCGTCGTGCGCCGGCACCGCCATCACGGCGCCCTCGCCGTAGCTCATCAGAACGTAGTTCGCCACGAACACTTCAACGGGCTCGCCCGTGAGCGGGTGCTCGACGTAGAAGCCCGTGGGCAGGCCCTTCTTCTCCATCTGCGCCATGTCGGCTTCGGAGACGGAGCCGTGCTCGCACTCGTCGATGAAGGCCTGCAGATCCGGGCGGTCCTTGGCAAGGTAGTTCGCCAGAGGATGCTCGGCGGCAATGGCGACGAACGTCGCGCCCATCAGCGTGTCGGCGCGGGTCGTGTAGACGCGCAGCAGCTTCTTTTCGCCGCGCAGCTCGTACGGGAACGAGATCGTCACGCCTTCCGAGCGGCCGATCCAGTGCTCCTGCATGCGGCGGACCTGCTCGGGCCAGCCGTCCAGCTGCTTCAGGTCGTCAAGCAGCTCCTGAGCGTACTTGGTGATGGCCAGGTAGTAGCCCGGAATCTCGCGCTTTTCAACGAGCGCGCCGGAGCGCCAGCCGCGGCCGTCAATCACCTGCTCGTTGGCGAGCACCGTCTTGTCGACCGGGTCCCAGTTCACGATCTGGGTCTTGCGGTAGGCGATGCCCTTCTCGAGCATCTTGAGGAACATCCACTGGTTCCAGCGGTAGTACTCGGGCTTGCAGGTCGCCACTTCGCGCGACCAGTCGAAGGCGAGGCCGAGCGGCTCCATCTGGGACTTCATGTCCGCGATGTTGTTGTAGGTCCACTGCGCAGGCGCCACCTTCTTGGCGATGGCAGCGTTTTCCGCCGGCAGTCCGAAGGCGTCCCAGCCCATCGGGGTCATGACGTTGTAGCCCTTCATGCGAAGGTAGCGGTACATCACGTCGTTGAGCGTGTAGTTGCGCACGTGCCCCATATGAAGCTTGCCGCTCGGGTAGGGCAGCATGGAGCAGACGTAGAACTTGGGCTTGGGCTTGCCCTGTGCATCGACGGCATTTTCGACGGCGCGGTAGACGTCGCGTGCCTTCCACATGGCCTGGACCTGAGCCTCGACTTCCTGGGGAGAGTAAGTCTCGCGCATAACCTTTTAAGTAGTCCGGTTGATTGTTAGGAAAAAAGAGAATCCGAAAAGTATAGCCGTCTGCCGGCAGGAGCCACCTTCGCGGGCCTGACGGCGCGCAGAGGAAGTTCACGGAGCGGGAGCCGTCTGAGGCATTTGTCGTATGCAAAGCGTCGAATTGGAGGCGCTTTGTGCGGCGGCCGCTGTCGGAAGGGCGCGATAAAATCGCCCGCTCCGGACCTTCTGCAGGCCCGTCTCATTCACCGTCACAGCCGACTATGCCGCAAGATCTCCTCGCCTCCCTCAACCCTCAGCAGCTCGCCGCGGTGACGGCGCCCGAAGACAGCATTCTCATTCTGGCGGGCGCCGGCTCCGGCAAGACGCGCGTGCTCACAACCCGCATTGCCTGGCTGCTCGAGCAGCAGCTTGCGCGGACGGGCGAGATTCTCGCCGTCACGTTCACGAACAAGGCCGCCAAGGAAATGGTGACGCGCCTCGAAGCGCTGCTGCCCTGGGATCTGCGCCACATGTGGATCGGCACCTTCCACGGCCTCTGCAACCGCATTCTGCGCCGTCATGCGGAGAGCGCCGCGCTGCCGCGCACGTTTCAGATTCTCGACAGCGGCGATCAGCTGTCGCTCGTGAAGCGCGTCATGCGCGAAGCGAACGTCGACCCGGAGAAGACCGATCCCAAATACGTCGTGAACTTCATCAACTGGTGCAAGGAGCACGGCATGCGCTCGTCGGCCGTAAGCGGCGATGCAGCGGCGCCCGACGTGATCGACCTCTACCGCGCCTACGAGCAGCAGTGCCAGCGCGAAGGCGTCGTGGACTTTGCGGAGCTGCTGCTGCGCTGCTACGAGCTGCTCGAGCGCAACGAAATCGTGCGCACGCACTACCAGCATCGATTCCGCCACATTCTCGTCGACGAATTCCAGGATACGAACATCCTGCAGTACCGCTGGCTGCGCCTGCTTGCGGGCCAGGGGCTCGGTCCGGACGGCCGCAGCCTCAATGCGGTCTTCGCCGTGGGCGACGACGATCAGTCGATTTACGCCTTCCGCGGCGCCAACGTCGGCAACATGCAGGACTTTCTGCAGGACTTCAAGGTCAAGTCGCCCATCCGGCTCGAGCAGAACTACCGCTCGACGGGCACGATTCTCGATGCGGCCAACGGGCTCATTGCGCAGAATTCGGGACGCTTGGGCAAGAACCTCTGGACCTCCGGGGCGCGCGGCGACAAGATCATCGTCAAGGAGCTCGAAGACGACCGCGACGAGGCCCAGTGGGTGGTCGATCAGGTGAAGGCGGAGCGCGCCCGCGGCATGCGCTACAGCGACTTTGCCGTGCTTTACCGCACGAATGCGCAGTCGCGCGCGATGGAAGCAGCGCTCACGGCCAACGGCTTGCCCTACCGCGTCTACGGAGGACTGCGATTCTTCGAGCGCGCGGAAGTGAAGAATCTGCTCGCCTATCTGCGCCTTCTGACGAATCCTTGGGACGATACGAGCTTTCTGCGCGTCGTGAACTTTCCGGCGCGCGGCATCGGCGCAAAGACGATTGAATCGCTGCAGGCCAAGGCGCGCGAGTCGGGACAGAGCCTCTGGGCGACGCTCTGCAATCCTGCGCTGACCTTCCCGCCGAAGCTCTACGCATTCCGAACGCTCATCGAGTCGATGCGAAATCTTGTCGAAGCGAAGACGCTGCCGGCAGCCATCGACGATGTGATTCGGAATGCAGGCCTCGCGCAGGCCTACGACAAGGATCCGTCGAGCGAGGAGCGCGTTGCCAACATGAAGGAAGTGATTTCCGCTGCGCAGGGCTACCTGGCCAACGAGGGCATCGATCCTTCAGCCCGCGCCTTTGCGCTTTGGAGCGACGAGGCGCCGACGCCGATGGAAGGCTTTCTCACGCAGGCGACTCTGGAGGCCGGCGACAAGATGGCTGACGAGTCCGGCGACGCCGTGCAGCTCATGACTGTGCACGCCGCCAAGGGGCTGGAGTTCCCTTGGGTCTTCATCGTGGGCGTTGAAGAGGGAATCTTTCCGCATTTTTCTGCGCTCAACGGCGACAGCGGCAAGACGCGGGGCGGCCTCGACGAGGAGCGCCGCCTCATGTACGTGGCGATCACGCGCGCCAAGAAGCGCCTCATCATCACGCATTGCGCGGGCCGCATGATGTACGGCCGCACGTGCGAAAACCCGATCTCGAGCTTCATTGAAGAAATTCCTGCGGCGCTTCTTGATCGGCGTCCGCTGACCAGGAGGCGCGAGCGCGACGACGAGGACGACGGCTGGGGCCGCAGAAGTTCTGGCGGCTGGCGGAGCGGCGGCTACAGCGGCCGAAGCGGCCAGAAGGGCTACGGCTCTTCGTATTCGGGCTACGGCAGCCGCGGCGCAGGCTCGTCCGGCTACGGCGCCCGCACCTCGTACGGGAGCGCCAAGAGCGGCGCCTCGTCAGGCCTGGGCTCGCTCGGCCGCAGCGGCCTGGGCGTCGTCTCGAGCGCTGCGGCGGCGCAAGCAGGGGTTGCACCCGGCGATCTCGTCGAGCACGCGCTATATGGCCGCGGCAAGGTGAAGAGCATTGCAGGCTCCGGAAGCGATCTACGTGTGAAGATTCAGTTCAAGGCGGGAGAAAAGGAGCTGCTCTGGTCGATAGCGCGAAGCCGCACAAAGCGTGTCGCCGACGCGTGCTAAAATCCATATTTCCGCCTTCGGATGCATATAGATGAACCGAACAGCGGATTGACGGTGCGTCCGAAGTTCTGCAGAGCAAGCTAGCGCTGCCTCAGATGCTTCGGCCCGGCGTCGGGCCATAGTTCAACTGGATAGAACAGTCCCCTCCTAAGGGACAGATCTGGGTTCGAGTCCCGGTGGCCCGGCCAGACATGACGAAGAATCAAGCCCGTTTAGGCCTTTCTGCAAGAGCCGGCGGGCTTTTCTTTTTTTTGCTTGGCGGCGCTGGCAGCGCTCATTCGACGATCGGCACGATGAATCGGCCGCTTCCGCCTCGGCGCGAGCCATTGGGATTCGTCAGCTTCATTTCCACCACGAGATAAAGCGTGCCGGCGGGCTTGAGGCCGAGTTGAGCCATGGCGTCGAACATGGGGTGTTCGCCTCGGGCAATGCGATCGATGCTGAATAGCGCCTCCATGCCCACGAAGTGATAAACGAAGGCCTTCGTGGCGGGCATCGTCTCGATCGAGCCGTTGAGCGGAATGGCGTAGCGCTGAGCAATGGGTGCCGGCAGGATCATGCCCCAGCTGGTGCTGTAGCGCCGCTCCTGTCCTTTGAGCGGCGTGATGCGCAGCGACGACTTCGCGATCGGCATCCAGTCGACCCAGGCTTTCAGCAGCGGGTAAATGCGCTCATCCATTAAAAAATCCTGCTCGTTCGTATGCGGCAGAAAGCAGTGCGCTTCTACATTGCGGACTTCCCAGTCGACGGGCTTCCTGCGGCGCTCGTCGAACCAGCTTTTGATGCGACGGTGTTCTTCGACGATGGCGAGCATGCGTTCGGCCTGCAAGCGCATGTCTTCAGCCTTTTTGTCAAGAAGCGCCACAGCCTCTTCGCCGCCGGCGCTGAGATAGCTGCGCATTTCCTTCACGGAGACGCCGTAGTTGCGAAGGCGCATGTATTCAAGAATCTGCGCAGACTGGCTGAAGGGGTAGTGGCGATAGCCGTTGGCGCTCTGCTGCACTTCAAGAAGCCCATTGCCTTCGTAGTGCTTCAGAAAGTCGGGTGTAACACCCATGTATTTGGCGAAGTCGCCGATGCGGTAGTACTTCTGTTGAGAATCGCTATTCATGGCTTGCTTCCGAGGGGCGCTGAAAGACCTGTCGCAGCGCCAATGCTTCTGTCTTTTCAGGCGGCGTAAGCCTTTGAAGCTACGCCTCGTCAGCCATTCGGCTGCATGCCGGCAAGCGGCTTTAGGCTTCAGGCGCTAGCTGTTCAGCAGGTTATTTCGTACTTCAAAAGAGGTAGGTTTTGGCCGTTTGACTTGTGTCCAGCACCCAAGCATACAGTGTCCGCATACAAAAAAAGTCGCTCTAAGAAGCAACTGTTTGGAGAAGCTATGGACATCAAGAATCTCTCTCGCCGCGCTTTCCTGCGCACGAGCCTTGCGAGCGGCGCTTCGCTCGCTGCCGTTGCAGTTCATGCTGCGCCCGCCTCCGGCATCTACAAGCCGGGCACGTATTCTGCCAAGGCTTCCGGCATCGGCGGCGACGTCGTCGTCACGATGACCTTTGACGCCGACAAGATTACGGACGTCGTCCTCGACGTTTCGCACGAAACGCCCACGATCGGCCAGGCGGCCGCCGAAACGCTCAAGAAGTCGCTGCTGGCTGCACAGTCGAGCGATATCGATGGTGTTTCCGGCGCTTCGATCACGTCTCACGCCGTTCAGCAGGCGGCTAAGAAGTGCATTGCGCAGGCCAAGGGCGAAATTCCCGTCGAAGTCATTACGAAGACGGATGCCGAGGAGGCCGATGACGGCGACTGGCTCGGCAAGCCGCCTGAAATCGCGGAAAAGGACATTGCTGACACGGTCAACACCGACATTCTGGTCATCGGCTGCGGCACGGGCGGCATGTTTGCGGTTTGCGCGGCTGCCGAAGAAGGCGCCAAGGTGATCGGCATCGACCGCTATGCGACCGGCACGGGCATTCGCGACGACCTCGGCGCTCGCGAGTCCCGCTACCAGAAGAAGTGGGGCACGAAGATCGACAAGTTTGAGTTTGTCACTTGGGCAACACAGTACGCTGCCGGCCACATCAAGCAGGATCTCGTCAAGGTGTGGTGCGACGAGTCCGGCTCGACGATCGACTGGTACGGCGACCGTCTGGCCGAGCGCGGCGTCGAGCTCTGGCACGAATCCGGCGACAAGGTTGACCATTCCCGCTATCACCATTTCCCGACGGGCCATTCGCCGCGCTGGGCGGGCTCTGACGACGGCAAGGGCCATACCCTCGACGGCAACAAGGTGCTCTTCGACTATGCGACGAAGAAGGGCGCCCGCTTTGACTACAACACCCGCATGGTCAAGCTCGAGCGCAACAAGGACGGCCGTGTGACGGGCTGCATCGCGCAGAACGGCGACGGCAAGTACATTCGCTACAACGCCGCCAAGGGCGTGGTTGTGGCGACTGGCGGCTACGCGCTCAACTACAAGATGCTCGAGGCGCTGCAGCCCTGGACGCTGCGCGTCATCGGCCGCAATCGCTCGATGCCGGGCGCTCGCGGCGACGGCATCCGCGCCTGCCTCTGGGTCGGCGCGAAGATGGACGAGACGCACTCGGCGATGAAGTTCGACCGCTGCGCACTGCGTCCCAATCAGCCCAACGGCCCCGAAACTGCCAAGTCCGGCGACGTCGGCATGTTCTGGATGGCTTCGCAGCCCTGGCTCAAGGTCAACAAGGACGGTCACCGCTTCATCAACGAGTCGGGCACGTACGAAAACATTCTGCACGCCGACGAGTATCAGAAGGGCCACTGCCACTACACGCTCTTCGACAGCAACTGGACGAAGTACGTGCAGCAGTTCAAGATGCACGGCTGCTCGCGCCTCTATCCGTTTGAAAACGGCGCCGACCCCAACATCCCCTGGCAGGTCTTCCAGCAGAAGTACTTCCCGGTGCTTCTCGAGAAGGGCTTCCTGATGAAGGCCGATACGATCGAAGAGCTCGCCGAGAAGCTCGGCCTGCCGCCGGCGGAGCTGCGCAAGACCGTCGACCGCTACAACAAGCTCGTCAAGGACGGCAACGACGTCGACTACGGCAAGGAGCCCTTCCGCCTCTCGCCCCTCGACAAGCCGCCCTTCTACGGCGCGAAGAACACGGGCGACATCCTCTGCACGATGGACGGCATCGTGATCGACACGAACATGAACGCCATCGATACGGAAGGCAATCCGATCCCGGGCCTTTACGTCATCGGCAACGACAGCGGTGCGTATTTTGCCAACACGTATCCGAATCTTTCCACGGGCATGGCCTGCGGCCGCACCGTGACGTTCGGCCGCCATGTCGGCAAGTACCTCGCCAAGCTCTGATCTCTGACTGAAATCGGAGCGCATCGAGGCGCTTGAAAAGCAGCGGGGCCGCTTCTCCGTCAAGGAGAGGCGGCCCCGCTGCGTATCAGCCGAGCCTGCGCGAGCAGGCTCGGCGAAGAAGCGCGCTACTGCGCGTCGAAGTCTCGGATGGCCTTGGCGAGCACGGCGGCTGCGGCAAGGAAGTCGTCCGTGCGCATGGCTTCGTCCGGATTGTGCGAGCCGTTCTGGTTGGCCACAAAGAGCATGGCGAACTTGATGCCTTCGAGGCCGAAGGTCTGCGCGTCATGTCCGGCGCCGGAGGGCTCGTAGAGAATGGGAATGCCGAGCGAAGCGGCGGCGGCGTCAAGCCGCTTCAGAAGCGCCGGATCGCTCTTCATGGGTTCGAGGAAGCCCGGTTCGCCGAAGTCGAAGGTCACGCCGTGGATGGCCTCCAGGCGGGCGGCTTCGGCCTTCATTTCTGCGAAGAACGAATCGCGCACGCTGCGGTCGAGCGTGCGGAAGTCCAAAGAGAACTCGACGTACTGAGGGATCTTGTTGAAGATGGCCGTCGGCGGCGTGTTGAACATGCCGGTCGTGAAGACGAGGTCTTCTCCGCGGGCGACGCGTTCGGCCCAGCGCTCGTACATGTGCGCGATGAGCCGCGAAGCGGCGACGAGCGGATCGTGGCGGAATTCAAAGTCGATTGCGCCGGCATGGCCCGCCTCGCCCGTCACGCGGACGACGCGCTGAAAGCCGAGGCCGCGGATGCCCGTGACGAGCGCGACGCGCGGGCCGCCGGGCTGGCAGAGCCGCAGGCCCTGCTCAATATGCAGCTCAAAGAAGGCGCCGATGCGCTTCGGGTCGACAAGCGGGCGGCCGCCAGAGAGAGCCGCAGGATCGAGTCCCTCTTTTTCGAGCAGCTCACGCAGCGTCGGCATGCCGGGGCGCCAGCGCTGCCCGAGGTCGCCGGCAGTGAGGCGGCCCATCATGCCCTTGGAGCCGATGAGGCCCTGCTCTTCGGCGCGAAGGACGACGACGGAGACATCGCGCTTGGGCGTGACGCCTTCGAGCTTCATGTTGCGAACGGCGCATAGCGCTGCGGCAATGCCTGCGAGGCCGTCGTAGTTGCCGCCGTCGTAGACGCTGTCGGCATGGCTGCCGGCCACGATGCCGGGCAGCGTGCGGTCTTCGCCGGGCAGCGTCATCCACAGGTTGCCGGCAGGATCGCGCGAGATTTCAAGATCCATCCCGCGGCCCAGCCCTTCGAGCGCGGCCATGACCTCGGATTCCTTTTCGGTATAGCCAAGGCGCGTGACGCCGCGGCGCGGGGCGGGAGACGCCGAAAGCGCTCGGATGTCGCTGAAGATGCCTTCGACCCAGGCGCGGTGAGCGTCGGCGAAGCGCTGAAGTTGAGGTGCAGACATGCTGGTCTCCTTGTTCGTTGCAGCTGATTGCACAAGCATAGGCGCTTCGCGAAGCGTTGGACTTGCCCGAACAGAAAGCGCGCAGAACGGCGCTAAGATGCCGGGCGCGGCCGGCGGCGCTCTCATGCTTCATAAGACGCCGGCCTTGAGGCGTTCCTGATGTTTGAAGGAGAGGATTGAGTGCTGCTTTTTCATCCTGCGCCGGGCGAAGACGGCGCTCGCGTGCCGGTTTGCCGGCCCACTGTGCCGTCGCCTGCAGATGCGTGGCTGAATCCGCAGGCAGCCGCGACCTATTCGGCGACGTCGCCCTCCAATCTGCCGGCCTCGCTCAACGGCATTCCCTTTACGAAGGACGCGCTCGGCGAGCAGGACTGGCCGCGCCTTCAGGCGCGCTACGCCGGCTTCAGAGAGCCGCCGCTGCCAGCGACGCAGAAGCGCTTCACGAGCGGGTGCGTCATTGCGGAGGCCGACAGCCGCATTTGGATCGTGCATCCGACCAACCGCTATGCGGATGCCGACGCCACCTTTCCCAAAGGACGCCTTGAGCCCGGCCTCACGCTGCTCGTGAATGCCATTAAGGAAACTTGGGAGGAGAGCGGCCTCATCGTCGAGCCGGTCAGCTATCTCAGCGACGTCGACCGCACGAAGACGGTGACGCGCTACTACTTGGCGCGCCGCATCGGCGGCTCGCCGGAAAGCGTCGGCTGGGAGAGCCAGGCGGTGAGCCTCGTGCCTCCCTGCGAGCTTCTCGATTTCATCAATCGTCCCAATGACCGCAAGGTGATTGCGTCGCTGAGCCGCCTGCGGCTGCCGCCGTGCGCGCAGGCGGTCTGACGAGGCTGTTCGGCCGGGCGGCCTCAGCTCGCCGCGCCGGTCAGGCGGGGCGGCCGGCTGTGTAAAGCAGAATCGGCTCGCGATCCGGAGGCAGCTTCATGGCTTGGGCCAGCTTTTCGTGGTCGAAGGAGGCGCGGATGCAGCCGGCTAGACCCAGGGCCGATGCCGCCAGAGAAAGCGCTTCCGCCATTACGCCGGCATCGGAATAAATGCCGGAGGCGCGGGCCGTCTGGGCCCGCTCATGATCCGCGACGATGGCAATGGTGCAGGCGGCGCGGCCGACCCAGTCGCCCTGCGCTTCGGTTGACGCCAGGCGGACATCATCCTCGGCGGCTTGAACGAGCGCATTTGCGGCTTCGTCGTAGAGCCAGACGCCGTCGGCTCGAAGCACATAAGCCAGATCGGACTTCAAGCCTCGGGTCGACGGGGTGGTGCGGTGCTCGCCGTCGCGGCCTTGTCCCGCGCAGGCCCAGAGAAGCGCCGAGAGCTCTTCATCCGACAAAGGGGCTTCAGAAATGCTGCGGTTCGAGCAGCGGCGCCTGATCGCTTCTTCGAGCGGCATCGACAAAGAAGCTGGCGGGGGCAGAGGAATGGTTGTCATAGGAGCTCCTCAAATTGAGAATGACGGCGTAGCGAGCTTAGCGCGGCTTCAGCGTCGACGCCGTGGCCGTGAAGAGGGGCGTTCAAGCAACTGAAGCTCTTGTTTTGTCGACAAAACAAAAGCAAAAGCGCAAATCGCCTAATGAAAATGTCGTAAGCTCTTTGCGGGCGCCCAACGATGAATCTCAAGGCCTTTTTCTGCGCGTTCTTCTCCGAATGCCGGCCGGATAATGGACGGCGGTTTCGGCGGCGCCGGGCCTTGTTCGCCGATGGGGCGAGGCAGGCTGGTCGCCGCGAGCGCTGCAGAGCGGCGCTGCCCCTACATCGTCAATCGGGTTCTGCTCGGCGCCAAGCTGAAAGGAATCCTCCACTTACACGGTACTGAAGTTATGTCTCAAACGATTCTGCAAAGCGTTCCGGTCGGCCAGAAAGTCGGCATTGCCTTCTCGGGCGGTCTCGACACGAGCTGCGCGCTCCACTGGATGAAGACGAAAGGCGCGCTTCCCTATGCCTATACGGCCAATCTGGGGCAGCCTGATGAATCCGACTACGAGGCGATTCCCCGCCGTGCCATGGAGTATGGCGCCGAGAAGGCCCGCCTCATCGACTGCCGCACGCAGCTCGTGAACGAAGGCATCGCGGCGATTCAGTCCGGCGCCTTCCACATTTCGACGGGCGGCCAGCTCTACTTCAACACGACGCCGATCGGACGCGCCGTGACCGGCACGATGCTCGTCGCCGCCATGCGCGAAGACGGCGTCAACATCTGGGGCGACGGCTCCACCTACAAGGGCAACGACATCGAGCGCTTCTACCGCTACGGCCTCCTTGCCAATCCGAATCTCAAGATCTACAAGCCCTGGCTCGACGTCACCTTCATCAAGGAGCTCGGCGGCCGCGCTGAAATGTCGGCCTTCCTGCAGAAGGAGGGCTTCCAGTACCGCATGAGCGCGGAGAAGGCCTATTCGACCGACTCCAACATGCTCGGCGCTACGCATGAAGCGAAGGATCTTGAGCACCTGTCGAGCTCGATGAAGATCGTCGAGCCGATCATGGGCGTGCCGTTCTGGCGCGATGACTGCAAGATCGAGAAGGAAACGGTCAAGGTCGAATTCAAGGACGGCGTTCCTGTCGCCATCAACGGCAAGCAGTTCTCCGACCCCGTCGCCATGATGATGGAAGCCAATGCCGTCGGCGGCCGCCACGGCCTCGGCATGTCCGACCAGATTGAAAACCGCATCATTGAGGCGAAGAGCCGCGGCATTTACGAAGCCCCGGGCATGGCGCTTCTCTTCATCTGCTACGAGCGCCTCCTCACGGGCATCCACAACGAGGACACGATCGAGCAGTACCGCACGAACGGCATCCGCCTCGGCCGCTATCTCTACCAGGGCCGCTGGTTCGACAGCCAGGCGATCATGCTGCGCGAAACGGCAATGCGCTGGGTGGCGAGCGCGATCACGGGCGCCGTCACGCTTGAGCTGCGCCGCGGCAACGACTACACGATCCTCAACACCGAGAGCCCGAACCTCACCTACGAGCCGACCCGCCTCACGATGGAGAAGGGCGACTCGATGTTCACGGCCGAAGACCGCATCGGACAGCTGACGATGCGCAACCTCGACATCGTCGATACGCGTCAGAAGCTCGGCATCTACTCGAAGGAAGGCCTGCTTGCCGGCGGCATGGATTCGGTGACGCCGCTTCTCGGCCAGAAGGCGAAGGACGGCGAATAAGTCCAGGCCGCCTCTGACGAGGCAAGCCTTTGCTGCATAAAGAGCACTTCGTCTGCACTTTGTAGACGCCCTGCTTATAATGCAGGCTCTTCAGCCGCCTGCAGCTCCAGATACGAGCTGCGGGCGGCTTTGCTATGCGCGCTCGGAAAAGAGAGCGATTCTCATTCGGCTGAATGAGAATTGCGCCGCAGCGCAAGGCATTTTCCCATTCAAGGAGCCCCGTCATGACGGAGGATTTGAAAGCTCAGAACAAGGCGCAGCCGCGCCAGACCTATCCGGAGGATGAGCACGAGTTCTATTCGCACGAAGCCGGAGACAGCACTTATCAGCATGCTGCCGATCGCACCAAATGGACGGTGCTGGGCTTCGCCGTGCTGCTTACGCTCTCCTTCTCTGCAATCGAGCTGATCGGCGGCATCTGGGCCAATTCGCTCGCGCTGATCGGCGATGCAGGCCACATGGTGACGGATTCGGCAAGCCTGCTTTTTGCGCTCATCGCCAACCGCATCGCGCTCAAGGGAGCCGATCGCGTGCACAACTTCGGACACGGCCGCGTCGAGGTGATCGCTGCATTTGTCAACGGCCTCGTCATGCTCGGCGTGGTCATTTGGCTCTTCTTCGAGGCGTTCCAGCGCATTCGCGAACCGCAGGATGTTGCGGGCGGCAGCGTCATGCTGATTGCATTTGCCGGCCTGCTGATCAATATAGGCGTGGCTTGGTCGCTTTCCCGCGACAAGAAGAACGTCAATACCCGAGCCGCCCTTCTGCATGTGATGGGCGACCTGCTGGGCTCGGTGGCGGCCATTGCTGCCGGCTTCGTCATCATGATGGGCGGTCCGGCGATCGTAGACCCGATTCTTTCGATGTTTGTAGGCTGCATGCTGCTGCACGCCACCTACTCGATTTTGCGCGACACGGTCCGCGTGCTGCTCGATTCGACGCCTGAAGGCGTGGATTACGTGGCGGTGGGCGAGTTCATCGCTTCGGTGCCCAACGTCCATCACGTTCATGATCTGCATGTCTGGACGATGAGTCCGGGACATGCCGCGCTGCAGTGCCATGTGATGATTGCGTCGCCGGACTGCTGGCCGAAGGTGCTTGACGGGATTCGCCGCGGCATCCGAGAGCGCTTCGGCATCGACCATGTCACGGTTCAGGCCGAGTGGGACTGCCAGAGCAGCGGCGAATGCGCGCTCTGCCCTGACATCGTCATTCCCAAGGAGGGCAAGCCCTTCTTTGCCGGCCAGGGCGGCGAAGCGCCGCAGACGCCTTCAAGCGTCGTCTTTCCCAAGGACATCTGAGCGTCCGCCGGCTTAGCCGTCAGCTGCAAAATCCCGTCGTTTCATGAGGAGCGGCGGGATTTTGCTTTTGTCGGAGGTCGGCAGGAAGGCCGGCTGAGGCAAAGGCGGATTCAAATCGGCCGTTCGTCCCTCTAGAATGAACGGACATTCTGGCGGGTCAGCAGCGCCCGAGAGAAGCATCCGACAGATCTTCAGCGAAAAACTGCTCCCCTGCAGGGGCGGCGCAGAAGCGCCCCCGCTATAATCCCGCCTTTGATTTTTCTCCCCAGTCTCCAACGGTTGGAAGTTCCAATGACCAAGTACGTATTTGTGACCGGCGGCGTTGTCTCCTCTCTTGGAAAAGGCATCGCCGCCGCTTCTTTAGCGGCCATCCTCGAGTCGCGCGGACTCAAGGTGACGATGATCAAGCTCGATCCCTACATCAATGTGGATCCGGGCACGATGTCGCCCTTCCAGCATGGCGAGGTGTTCGTGACGGAAGACGGCGCCGAAACGGACTTGGACCTCGGCCACTACGAGCGCTTCATCTCCACGAAGATGCACAAGCCCAACAACTTCACGTCGGGCCAGATCTATGAGAGCGTTCTTCGCAAGGAGCGTCGCGGCGAGTACCTCGGCAAGACTGTGCAGGTGATCCCGCACATCACCAATGAGATTCAGGAGTTCATTGCGCGCGGCGCTGCCTCTGCCTGGGACGGCAAGCCTGACGTCTGCGTCGTTGAAATCGGCGGCACGGTCGGCGACATCGAGTCTCTGCCTTTCGTTGAGGCGGTCCGTCAGATGTCGTTCCGCGTCGGCCGCAACAATACGTGCTTCATCCACCTCACGCTCTGCCCCTGGATCGCTTCGGCGGGCGAGCTGAAGACGAAGCCCACGCAGCACTCCGTGCAGAAGCTGCGCGAAGAAGGCGTCTATCCGGACATCCTTCTCTGCCGCGCCGAGCGCATGATTCCCGAGGGCGAGCGCGCAAAGATTTCGCTCTTCTCGAATGTGCCGATGGACTGCGTCATCAGCGTTGCTGACGCCAAGTCGATCTACGAAGTGCCGCTCATGCTGCACGCGCAGAATCTTGACGACATCGTCTGCCAGAAGCTCGGCCTCACGACGGCGCCGGCGGATCTCTCCGCCTGGGAGCGCATCGTCGACCGTCAGAAGCACCCGAAGCACACCGTCACGATCGGCATGGTGGGCAAGTACGTTGACTACGCCGACAGCTACAAGTCGCTCAACGAAGCGCTCGCTCACGCCGGCATCGCGACGGAGACCAAGGTCGTCACGAAGTTCATCGACTCCTCGAAGCTCGAGGAGGAAGAGCTCATGCCCGAGCTTGAAGGCCTCGACGGCATCCTCGTGCCGGGCGGCTTCGGCAAGCGCGGCACCGAGGGCATGATCAAGGCGATTGAATACGCCCGCGTCAACAAGATTCCGTTCCTCGGCATCTGCCTCGGCATGCAGTGCGCCGTGATCGAATTCGCCCGCCACGTCTGCGGCCTCGGCGGCGCCAACTCGACGGAGCTCGATCCCGATACGCCGCATCCGGTCGTGGCGCTGCTCACGGAGTGGAAGGACCGCACCGGCAGCGTTCAGAAGCGCGATGCGAGTTCGGACCTTGGCGGCACGATGCGCCTCGGCCGTCAGGAAGTGCCTGTTGCGCCCGGCACGCTCGGCCACAAGATCTACGGCGACGTCGTTGCCGAGCGTCACCGCCATCGCTACGAGGTCAACAATTCGTACGTGGCGCAGTTTGAAGAAAAGGGCATGGTCATCAGCGCCAAGACCCCGGGCGAGCATCTCCCCGAAATGATGGAGCTGCCGAATCATCCGTTCTTCTTTGCCGTGCAGTTCCATCCGGAATTCACGTCCAATCCCCGCGACGGCCATCCGCTCTTCCGCGCCTACATCGAAGCGGCGCTCAAGCAGCACGTGCTTGCGCATCCGGACGAAAAGCCGGTTGCGTAAGGCCTCGGCGACCTGCTACCGATCGGGCCTGCGCCCGGTCGGCATGAAGCGGCCGCCGAGCGCGCGGCCGCTCCCTCAACCTCATTCTTTTTGGAGGGCACACCCGTGCAGCTCTGCGGCTTTGAAGTCGGCCTCGATAGGCCGTTTTTCCTCATTGCGGGCCCCTGCGTGATTGAAGGCGAAGCAATGGCGCTCGACATTGCCCGCCGCATGAAGGCGATCACGAGCGAGCTCGGCATTCCTTATATCTTCAAGGCGAGCTACGACAAGGCCAATCGCACGTCCGAAACGGGCTATCGCGGCCTCGGCATTGAAGAGGGCCTGCGCATTCTGAAGAAGGTCCGCGACGAGGTGGGCGTGCCGGTGCTCACCGACGTTCATACGGCTGAAGAGGTGCCGCTTGTCGCCGCCGTCGTCGACGTGCTACAGACGCCCGCCTTCCTCTGCCGGCAGACAGACTTCATTCATGCCTGCGCCGTTTCTGGCAAGCCTGTGAACATCAAGAAGGGCCAATTCCTGGCGCCTGGCGACATGAAGAATGTCGTCGAGAAGGCGCGCGCGGCCGCCCGCCGCGCCGGGCTCTCGGAAGACCGCTTCCTCGTGTGCGAGCGCGGCGCCTCCTTCGGCTACGGCAATCTTGTTTCCGACATGCGCTCTCTGGCCATCATGCGAGAGACGCAGGCGCCTGTGGTCTTTGATGCCACGCATTCCGTGCAGCTCCCCGGAGGCAACGGCACGTCCTCGGGCGGCCAGCGTCAGTTTGTGCCCGTACTCGCCCGCGCGGCCGTTGCGGCCGGCGTGGCGGGGCTTTTCATGGAAACGCATCCGAATCCCGCTGAAGCGAAAAGCGACGGTCCGAACGCCGTGCCGCTCGATCTGATGAAGCCGCTCCTTGAGAGCCTCGTCGAGATCGACCGCGTCGTGAAGGCGCGTCCGCTTCTCGAAACGCTCTTCAAGGCCTGAAGCGGCTGCCAGTCTAATGTGCGCCGCGCGCGTCAAAAGACGAATGCGGCGCAGCCCCAATGTCCATGCCGCTTGAGGCGTGCGGCGCCGAAAGGCTTTTGAGCGCCCCGCCTCCGTGCGGCTTTACTTCGAGAAAAGGAAGAAATCATGAGCGCCATCATTGACGTCATCGGCCGCGAAATCCTCGACAGCCGCGGCAATCCCACGGTTGAAGCCGAAGTCTGGCTCGAAAGCGGGGCTGTTGCCCGTGCGGCTGTGCCCTCCGGCGCTTCGACCGGGGTGCGCGAGGCGATCGAGCTGCGCGACGGCGACAAGGCCCGCTACAACGGCAAGGGCGTGCTCAATGCCGTCGGCAACATTTCTGGCGAAATCGCCGATGCGGTCATGGGACTCGAAGCGAGCGACCAGGCCTACATCGACCGTGTCATGATCGATCTTGACGGCACGGAGAACAAGAGCCGCCTTGGCGCCAATGCCATTCTGGCCGTGTCGATGGCCGTGGCTCGCGCGGCGGCCATGGAAACGGGGCTGCCGCTCTACCGCTACTTCGGCGGCATGGGCGCCGTCACGATGCCGGTGCCGATGATGAACGTCATCAACGGCGGCGCGCATGCCAACAACAATCTCGATCTGCAGGAATTCATGATCGTGCCGCTCGGCGCGCCGACTTTCCGCGAAGCGCTTCGCTGCGGCGCCGAGACTTTCCAGGCGCTGAAGAAGCTCGTCAATGCGCGCGGCATGTCGACGGCTGTCGGCGACGAAGGCGGCTTTGCGCCCAAGATCGGCTCTCATGAAGAAGCGATTGAGCTCGTGCTCGAGGCAGTCAAGGCTGCGGGCTATGAGCCGGGCCGCGACGTGGCGCTCGCGCTCGACTGCGCCTCTTCCGAATTCTTTGAAGACGGCCGCTACGTCATGAAGAAGTCTGGCGGCGCGGCGCTTACGGCTGACGAATGGATTCAGGTGCTGAGCGCCTGGTGCGACAAGTACCCGATCATTTCGATCGAAGACGGCATGGCTGAAGGCGACTGGGAAGGCTGGAAGAAGCTCACGGATGCGCTCGGCGGCCGCGTGCAGCTTGTGGGCGACGACCTCTTCGTCACGAACCCGAAGATTCTGGCCGAAGGCATTGAGAAGGGCATTGCCAATTCGATTCTCATCAAGGTGAATCAGATCGGCACGCTCACCGAAACTTTCGAAGCGATCGAAATGGCCAAGCGCGCGGGCTACACCGCCGTCGTTTCCCATCGCTCGGGCGAGACGGAGGACAGCACCATCGCCGACATTGCCGTCGGCCTCAATGCCGGCCAGATCAAGACGGGCTCGATGAGCCGCTCAGACCGCATGGCGAAGTACAACCAGCTGCTTCGCATTGAAGAGCATCTCGGCAGCTGCGCCCGCTATCCGGGCCGCGCTGCGTTCTGCTCCATCCGCCGCCGCTGATGTAGCGGATCAGGCATCGGCACCGAGAAAATCAGCCGGAGCGCGAAACCATCATGATGAAGCTTTTCATCGTGCTCCTTGTGGGCGGCATCTGCGCGACGCAGTATCAGCTCTGGGCCGGCCGAGCCAGCTGGTTTCGGCTCCAGGAGATGCGGCAGACGCTTGCCGAGCAGCGTGCAGAGAATGATCGGCTTCGCGCTAGAAACGACGAGCTCTCGGCTGAGCTCTATTCGCTCGAGCACAACCGCGACGCCATTGAGGAGCGAGCAAGGAGCGAGCTCAACATGATCTCGTCCCGCGAGCTGCTCTTCCGAGTTGAGACGCTCGAAGAAGCGAAGCGCGGCGCTGCGGCGAAGACGCCGCTGCCGATTTACGAAAGTCCGGACATCAAGGCCGGATCGGCGCCGACGTTCGAGCCGAAGAATGCCGACCTCTACCATGCGCCGAAAAATCTGCGTGCTCCGAAGGCGCGCGATCGGCGGGAGTAGGGGAAGAAAAGCCGGACTGAGCCGCTTTTGCCGGTGCTGCAAAAAAAAGCCCGCAGATGCCTGAGCGTCTGCGGGCTTTCCCTTGTCCGGACGAAGGCCTTAGGCGGAGGGCGCTGTGCCGCGGCTGCTGCCGGAGGCTCGATGCGAAGCATTTTCAAAAATGGCCTTCACGTCGAGCGCATCGAATTCATGCGAGCGTCCGCAGAAGCTGCAGGTGATCTTGATGCGGCCGCCTTCTTCTGCCAGGAGCTTTTCCGCCTCTTCCCGCCCCATCGAGCGCACGATGCCTTCGAAGCGCTCCGGCGAGCACGAGCAGCGGAATTTAGGCTCGGCTTCCAGCGTCACAAGCGGCGACTCCTCCCAGAAGAGGCGCCGGTTCACTTCCGTGGGGCGAAGCGTCAGGAGCTCGGCGCTCTTGACGGTCTGCGCGAACATCTTGAGGCGCTGCCAGCCTTCCGGGTCGAAGTCCTGCGGGAGCTTGCCGCCCGTTGCGGGCATTTTCTGCAGCATCACGCCGCCGGCTGCCGATTCGTCGGAGGCGAGGCGGATGACGGTCTCCACCTGTTCGGACTGAGCAAAGTAGGCTTCAAGCGCTTCGGCGAGCGTGTCGCCTTCAAGCGGCACCACGCCCTGGTAGGGCTGCTGGTCGCGCGTGCGGCCCGTCATGTCGAGGATGAGCGCGCAGCGTCCGCGACCGTGGACGTTGACGAGATCCTGCAGCTTGGCGTTCGGATCGATCGACGCCGGATCGGCGTCATCGCGCAGCTTCGCCATGACGCGGAAGCTGAAGTCGGGGCGCACTTCGGCAACGACAAGCCGCACGGGGCCGTCGCCTTCAATCTGAAGAAGCACGGTGCCGTCGAACTGAAGTGCGGCGGCGGCCAGAAGGCCTGCCGAGGCGGCTTCTCCGGCTAGGCGCTTGGCTGCGACCGGGAGATGCTGGTGCTCGAGTGCCTGAGCGAGCTCCCCGCGCAGCGCGACGGCTTCGCCGCGGACATTGGCGCGGGAGAAAAGCAGTTTCTGAAGTTCGTCCATGACGACGAGAGCCTCCGATAGTCTGATGTTCAATGAACTCTATATGGGGACGGCGGCGCTTTTTTTCCAGCGCCGCTTTGCTGCGATAGATTTGTAGAGCATATTGCTGCTTACAAACGAATTCACGCTTCAAGCTTTTTCATGGCTGTCGATCTTCACATGCATTCCAACCGCAGCGACGGCGTCTTCGCTCCCGCTGCGCTTGTCGAGCTCTGCCGCGAGAGCGGCGTCGTTCTGATGAGCCTCACCGATCACGACACGATGTCGGGCTCGGCTGAAGCGGCCGAAGCGGCTCAGGCGCTCGGCATCGGCTTCATTCCCGGCGTTGAAGTATCGAGCTGCTGGGCGGGCATCAGCATTCATGTCGTCGGCCTCGGCATCGATCCCTCTTCTCCCTCGGCCAAAGCGCGCTTTGAGAGCGTGCTCAGCATGCGGGATCGCAGAGCTAGGGAGATGGCCGCGGCCTTCGATCGCCTCGGCATCAGAGGCAGCTACGAGGGCGCCTACGCGCTCGCGCCCAACAAGGCCAACATCGGACGCGCGCACTTCGCGCGGTGGCTGCTGCAGGCAGGGCTCGTGCCGAACTATCAGGCGGCCTTCGACCGCTATCTGGCTGCGGGCGCACCGTGCTTTGTGCCGACGCCCTGGCCCTCGGTCGAAGAAAGCGTCGCCTTCATCCATGCGGAGGGCGGCATCGCCGTGCTCGCGCATCCAGGACGCTATAAATTCAGCGCCGGCTGGGGCGTTGAAGCGCTGCTCGAGCATTTCAAGGCAGTTCAGGGGGACGCCATCGAAGTCACTTCCGGCTCGCAGCCTTCGGATACTGCTCTCTTCTATGCCGAGGCGGCTCATCGATTCGGCTTTCTTGCGAGCACAGGCTCTGATTGGCACGGTGCGAGCTCCGGACGTCCGAAGCCCGGCCGGCAGATGCCGCTCCCTGCAGGACTGGAGCCCGTCTGGACGCGCTTCGGCTATCCGCGCGAGCTCGCCTGAAGCCGTCCTCCGCGCGTCTGGCTGGCCCGCAGGGAAACAATTGCGCACGCTTTCTTTCGCTTTTCCGCCAGAAAAGCGCTGCCGTAGCCGTACGCTGCCCGCTAAGATCAAGCGTTGCGGCTCCGTCTGCGCCGCGCCTATTTTGCTTCTCGGTATCTGACATGATCAATTCGCTCGCAAACGCCGTTCAAGCGGTCTGCGTCTATGCGCTGCCGCTCATCTTCGCGATTACGATGCACGAGTCGGCTCACGGCTGGGCTGCTGCGCGCTTCGGCGACCGCACGGCGCAGTACATGGGGCGTGTGACTCTCAATCCCATTCCGCATATCGACCTCATGGGCACAATCATTGTGCCCGGGGCGCTGCTGCTGATGAGCGTGTTCACGGGCGGCGGCGGACTGCTTTTCGGCTGGGCGAAGCCTGTGCCGGTCAATCCGCGCTTCTTCCGCAATCCGCGCCGGGACGAAATGCTGGTGGCGCTTGCCGGTCCGGCATCCAATCTGCTGCAGATGATCATCTGGACGCTTGCGCTCAAGGTCTGCGCTGCCGTCGGCCTCTGGGACAACTTCGTCATTTCGCTCTGCACGGCAGGCATCAGCGTCAATCTGATGCTCATGGCCTTCAATCTCATTCCGATTCCGCCGCTTGACGGCGGACGCGTGCTGCGCGGCCTTCTGCCCTGGCGCTGGGGCCTTTGGCTCGACCGCATCGAGCCCTACGGCTTCATCATCCTGCTGGTGCTCATGGTGGGTGGCGGCCTGAGCTTCTTTGCGAAGCCCTTCGTCATGTTCGGGCAGGCTGTCGTGCAGCTGATCATCTGAGGAAGACGAAGATGGCTGAGCCATTCAATCAGACGTTATCTGGCGGCGCAGCAGACGGGACGGTCTGCGAAGACGGCTGCATGACGCTGCCTTCTGCATGGGTCATGCGCTTTCTTCCGCTGGTGCGTTCGGGCGGGCGCGTTCTGGATGTTGCCTGCGGCGAATGCCGGCATACGGCGCTTCTTCTCCTGAAAGGCTTCCAAGTGCTCGCTGTCGACGCCGATGCGTCTCATGCGCGCTCGCTGCTGGGCGCACCGGGACTTGCCGTCGAGCAGCGCGATCTCGAAGGAGATCCCTGGCCTTATGACGGCCAGGGCTTCGACGCCGTAATCGTCACGAACTATCTGCACCGCGAGCATTTCCCTCACTATTGGGCATCGCTCGCTCCAGGCGGCGTCTTCATCATGGAGACCTTTACCAAAGCCAATGCAGCCATCTGGGGTCGTCCAAGAAGTCCTGCTCACTATCTGCTGCCAGGCGAGCTGCTGCAGCTCATGCCTGCCGGGGCGCGCCTAGCCGCCTACGAAGAGGGGCTCACGACGGAGCGGCACGCTGTGGCGCGCATTGTTTGGATGAAGCCCGAAGCCAGCGGCGAGCCGCGCTTTCGCTGCGGCGCTCCGCTCGGCGCTCGCTGAAAGCTGTTGGCACAAATTCAGGGCGGCCTCAGTGCGGGAAGCAGGGTTGCCTTTTGATAAAATCCCACGATCTGCGCACGGCCTGACGGCCGCGCGGACATCGCCGCCCGCGCCGGCGCGGGCGCCTCTTCAAGGACCAAATACCCATGACCAAGCAGACGCTTCGTCTCGCAGCGCTTCTTCCTGCCGCCTTTCTGATGACGGGCTGCACTTTCCTCGGCATCAACTTTGATGATGAGAAGGTGAAGTACGAGACCTCCAACTCTCGCGCGAACCTCGAGGTTCCGCCGGATCTGACGCCCGTGAAGAACGAAGGGCGCTTCGACGTGCCGGCGCGTTCGGGCGCTGTCAGCGCCAATGCCGAGGCTGCGCGTCAGGCCGCAGCAGCGGCGGGACAGCAGGATCCTTCAAGTTCGGTCATTGTTCCGGAAACGGTGGTCGTCAAGGTGATGCGCGAGGGCAGCGACCGCTGGCTGCGCGTGAACGCCACTCCCGAGCAGCTCTGGCCGGTCGTGCAGGACTTCTGGCCTTCTGTCGGCCTCATCGTGCGCCGTCAGGATGCCAAGACGGGCTACATGGAGACGGAGTGGGCGGAGAACAAGGCGAAGCTGCCTCAGGACATCATCCGCCGCACGATCGGCAAGGTGCTTGACTTCGCTTATTCCACTGGCGAGCAGGACCAGTACCGCACGCGCATTGAGCGAAACGACGACGGCACAACCGACATCTTCATCACGCACCGCTCGATGGTCGAGGTGGTGACGGGGTCGCAGAACGACAGCACCGTCTGGCAGCCCGGCCCCACCGATCCGACGATGGAGGCGGAAATGCTGCAGCGCCTGGCGCTGCGCATCGAGGGCGAGTTCAATCCGAAGCTCAATGCAAAGGCCGAAGAAGCTCGAGCCGAGGCTGTGCATGAAGCGCTTCAGCCGCAGCCCGTTCCCTCCAAGGTTCATATGCTCAAGAACGAAGCTGGCGCAGTGGAATCGCTGACGCTTGCCGAGCCCTTCGACCGCGCCTGGCGCACGGTGGGTCTCGTGATCGACCGCATGGGCTTTGAGCTTGTCGACCGCGACCGTGCGGCCGGCTATTACCTCGTGCGCTACCTCGATCCTGAGTACGAGCAGAAGGAAAAGGAGAAGCAGGGCTTCTTCACGAATCTCTTCGGCTCCGACAAGGCCATCGAGCCGCCTCAGTACCGCATCCATCTTGCAGACAATGGCGCTGCAACCGGCATTACGGTGCAGAGCGAAGAGGGCGGAGCGGATCAGACGGGCGTTGCGCCGAAGATTCTCAATCTTCTCGCCGAACAGCTCCGCTGATGCGGCTCCTCTGCGGACGCGCTCTCGGCGCTGTTCTCTCTTGATTCCGGTCTGGCGGCCGGCGCGCTCGCTCCTGTTGGCGAAGCCGCCGCGCCGCCTTTGCGTATTTTTTTGCCGCCGCCATGACTGTCGCCGTGAATGAAGTTCTGACGCTCTCACCTCGAGGGCGCGCCTCGCGCGAGGCCTATTGGTTCGCCGTTGTTCTTTCGCTGGCGGTGCTGGCCGCTGCCGGCTCTGCTGCCGGCGTGGCGGCGATTCTGCCGCCCGGCCTGCTCGGCACCGGACTGCAGATCCTGAGCGGCGTGCTGACAGTCTTTGCGCTCATCTTCCTGGTTGCCGCCGTCATCCGCCGCCTTCACGATCTCGCCTACAGCGGCGCTGCCGCCTGGTTTCTCATCATTCCGGGCGTCAATCTCATCTGCCTGGCGGCGCTTGGCATCGTGTCGGGGAGTCCGAGCTTCAACCGCTTCGGACCGTCGCCGCTCGCCATTCGCACGATTTCGCCCCGCGAGGCCGAGCCGGCCCGCGAGGAGGCTGTGCAGGCGGCAGACGAAGCGCCTGCCGCAGCGCAGCCGCTTCCGATGGCCGCCGCCGTTGAAGCGCCTCGCGAGACGGCGCAGTCCGAAGCGTCTGCGGATGCGCTGGACCGTGATCTCGAGCCGGCAGAACTCATCTACCAGAGCGCCCGCATTCAGTGCACGGGCGAATCCATGACGGTGCAGCTTCAGGTGAAGGTCGCCATGGTGGAAAAGCTCCGCCGGCTTCAGAAGAAGCAGACGATCACGCCGGAAGCGTTCGAGCGCTGGAAGCGGCGCATCATGAGCATCTAGTCCGGCAGAGCTGCCGGATGGGGTTGCGGGGGCGCTTGGGGCAAATGAGCGCATGATGTTTGGCAAAGGAGACAGCACAGTCGGCGCTGCAGGCCTGGACGGCGAGGCGGCTTGGCCGCTTCGCGCGCTTGCGTCAGCGGCCTGGGCGTGCGTGCGGATTTACGATCCGCAGGCCCGCTCCGGCCGGCTCGGCTTTGCGCGCGAATTTCTGCTCTGGTGCGCGGCGGGCCTCGCCGCATGGCTGTCTCTGGACCCCATAGCGGATGCCGAATGGATATCGGACGCCGCCCTCATGCAGATTGCCGCTGCCCTGCCGTGGGCGGCGCAGCTGTGGTCGGCGGCGCTCTTTTCCATTGCGGCTCGGCGCTGCCACGACTTGGGGTTGTCCGGCGCCTGGGCGCTGCTCCTCTCGATGCCGCCGGTGTCCCTCATCTGCCTGCCCGTGCTTCTTCTGGCGCCAGGACGGCGCGCAGGGCGCGCTTGGCCGGAGCGGGCTCGGCTTCTGAGCGCGATTGAAGCGTGAAGAGAGCAGGCGCACCTGCGCGCCGAAGCCAGCTTGCGCTAAAGTGCGCCCGATCATTCATTCTTCATCAGGTTTCCAACAGCATGTCAGACGACATCCAGAAGCAGGCCGCCTCTGCGGCATCCGAACACGGCGCGGCTCCTCAAGCGGAGGCCGGCGCGGCGGCGGCGACGCAGCCGGACCGCGATCCCAATCGTCAGGTCAAGAAGGACAAGCTCGTCCGCATCGCCGTCACCATGGCCGACATGACCGGGCATGTCCTTGAAGAGACCGGCCCGGAGGGGCTTGTCTACCTTCACGGACACGGCGATATCTTTCCCAAGATTGAAATGGCGCTCGAGGGGCGCTTTGTGGGCGAGGGCTTCACTATTGCGCTCGAGCCTCATGAAGCCTTCGGCGAATACGATGCCGACGCCATCCGCCTCGTGCCCGTCGAGCGGCTCGGCGATCCCGAGCAGCTCCGTCCAGGCCTGCAGTATTCCGAAGTGCCGGGCGAAGGCCCGGACGGGCGCATTTGGCGCATCACGGACATTGCGGAAGGACAGGCGATTTTGGAAGCCAACCACCCGCTCGCGGGAATCGGGCTGCAGTTCGGCATCAAGGTGCTCGACGTGCAGGATCCGACGGGCGATGAGACTGGCACGGACGATGTCGTCGTGCCGAGCTTCCTCAAGCTGGCGGACAAGATCGTGAGCGAGGACGACGAAGACGACGTGCCGTACGGCGCAGCCGACGGTGCGCCTGCCGAGGACGACGACAGCTCGATGGCGCGCTTGGCGCGCCCGCCGAGAATCGTCCGCTAAGAATAGGCCGGCGAGCAGAAGCGCGCCTGCCAGAGCGGCAGCGCGCTTCTGTGGAAGGCGGCAATGGAGTCGGCGCCGAGCTTGGGAAAGCCGAGATGCACGAAGGCGCGCTCGAGCTCGCCAAGCAGGTTGTCATCGTCGATCGGCGCTGCGCCGCGCTGCTTGGAGAGCTTCTCGCCCTCGCCGTTGAGCACGAGCGGAATGTGCATGTAGCGCAGCTCCGGAAAGCCCAGCGCGCGGCAGAGCAGAATCTGCCGCGGGGTGTTGTCGAGGAGATCTTCTCCGCGCACGATGTCCGTAACGCCTTCATAGGCATCGTCAGTCACGACGGCGAGCTGATAAGCCCAAAGGCCGTCAGCGCGCTTGATGATGAAGTCTCCGGCTTCGTGCTCGACGTCCTGGGCGTAGTCGCCGCACCAGCGGTCATGAAAGCGCACGATGCCCGAGGCGACGCGAAAGCGCCAGGCTCGGATCGGACGGCCGTGCGTGCCGCTGCGGCAGGTGCCCGGATAGCAGTTTTCCGGCAGTCCAAGCTCGAGCGCGCGCGCTCGGGCCTCCTTGCGGGAGCAGGCGCAGCCGTAGACGAGGCCTTTTTCCTGGAGCGCTTCAAAGGCGCTGCGATAAGCGTCCAGGCGGTCGTGCTGCCAAAGCACCGGACCGTCTGAAGGCATGCCGAGGCGGCCGAGCGTCTTCAGAATGTCTTCGCCTGCGCCGGGAACGTCTCGGGGCGGGTCGATGTCTTCGATCCGGACGAGCCAGCGCCCCCCGTGCGCATGTGCATCGAGGCGGCTCGCCAGCGCAGCGGCAAGGCTGCCGCGGTGAAGCCGGCCGGTGGGCGAAGGCGCAAAGCGGCCGACGTAGCCCTTTGGGGCCGGGGCATCCGCCGAAAATGACGAGGATGAAGAAAGGCTAGGCATGTGCGGCACGCAGCTTGCGCTGCTCAAAGCGTATCCTTGATCAGTTCAAATTCCGAATTCTACGGCGGACGATGCTGTCTGCTCTGAAGCCATGACCGAATCTGTTGAGAGCTCAGAAAAAGATGGAGAGAACCGTGCAGCGGGCTGCGCCGACCATCATCCGCGCGGCGGCTCAGCCGGACTGAAGCGCACGTTCGGCCGCGGCGCGCCGCGCTTTCGCGATGCGCTTCTGCTCTCGCTCATTTCGAGCCTCGGTCCTTTCGCTGCCAACACTTATGTGCCGGGCTTCGAGGAGCTTTCGCAAGACTTGGGCGCGCCGATGGTGGCCGTGCAGCAGACGCTTTCGGTCTATCTGGCGATGTTTGCGCTCTCATCGCTTTTTGTGGGCGCGCTTTCTGATGCGGTCGGTCGGCGCCGAGTCGTCATCGGCGGCACGCTCATCTTCGCCATCGCCTCCATCGCCGCCTCGCTCTGCACGTCGCTTGAAGCGCTCATGATCTGCCGCATGGTGCAGGGCTGCTGCGCGGCGACGGGACCCGTGATGACGCAGGCGGTCGTGCGCGACTGCTGGGACGGCGTTGCGGCGGCCAAGCTTCTCGGCCTCATGGCCATTCTTTTCGGGCTGGCGCCGGCGTGCGCGCCGGTGATCGGCGGCTGGATCACCGTGCTGGCCGGATGGCGGTGGATTTTTGTTTTTCTCGCGCTGTTCAATTTGGCGGTCTGCCTCTCAGCGGCGCGCTTCCTGCCGGAGACGCTGCCGCCGGAGCGCCGTCAGGCCTTTCAGCCGCTCAAGCTTGCGGCCGGCTATCGCCGGGCGCTCTCGAATTCCGCCTTCATTGCCGGCTGCGTCGGCCACGGCTTCTGCTTTCTCGGCGGCATTGTCTATTCGGCCGGCGCCGCCGACTTCGTGCTCGACATCATGGGCATGAAAGAGAACGACTTCGGCTACCTCGTGCTGCCGCTGGTGGCGAGCACGATGATCGGCGCCTGGTGCGGGCCCCGGATCATGACGAGAATCGGCCGCTGGAAGCTGCTGGCGGGCGGCATCTTCTCGCTTGTCGTCATCGGGGCGCTCGCTGTGGCGATTGAGACTCGCGTGAGCCTTGCCTATCCGCTGGTGATCCTGCTGCCGATGGCCTATCAGTTCGCCATGTCGGCGGTGCGTCCGGTGATGAATGTCATGAATCTCGACTACTTCCCCAAGAATCGCGGCATGGCGGCTTCCATACAGCAGTTCTGCCAGACAGCGGCTTTCTGCCTCTCTTCTGCGCTGCTGGTGCCGATCGTGATGGGCGCCGCCTGGAAGTACAGCGCCGTCATGCTCTTCGCAGGCATCATGACAGCCGTTCTCTGGCTCATCGTGCATGCGAAGCGCGATGCATGCCTGCCGCCCGAGATGCGGGGCCGCTGAAGCGCAGCGGTGCGTGAAGGAGGTTCGTCCCGCTGCTTGGGCGAGGCCTCTTTCTTCTCTCGGGGCCAGCCGGTCCGTCCGAGCCAAGCCGCCTTGCAGCGGCTTTTCGCTGCTGAAGCCGCGCTCTTTCGCGCCGGCCCTCCGTTTCGGGCTGGCGTCGTCAGCGTGCGCTGCGTGCCGCCAGGCCGATCCGATCCGGTCGATAAAATGCCGCTCTGCTGCCGCAGAGCGCTTTTGAACACAGGGTGCAGAGAGAACTGCCGCGCCTGCCGGCAGGGGAGTGCCGATTTGATGGGCACAAAAAAAGCGCTCCTCACGGACAAGCCGAGAGGAGCGCCTGCTGATGCACTCAGGCGTTTGCGGACGCTTCGCTCAGCCATTGCTGAGCGAAGGCATCCGCGCTTTGCAGATCAGCGCTTGTCGGTCTTCGTTTCGACCTGTTCAAGCGTGCTCACCGCTTCGGCCGCTGCCGCTTCGTGCGGACGGCCGGGGTAGTGAGGGGCCTCGTAGCTGACCGGATGAATGCACTCGGGCTTCGTGTGCACCTGAACGAGCGGACCCTGGTCCGCTTCTTCAGCCGCGCGATGCTCGATCTTGCGTCCCGGATAGACGACGGGGGCATAGCCTGAAGCCGTCTGGTGCACCGACTTCGTCTGCACCTGCTCGAGGCCCGCATGAGCGAGGTTCTCGGCAAGGCCCTGAGCGATGTCGGGGGCGGCATCCGCTTCTGCGGACGCGGCTTGCGGCGCTTCTTCAAGCTGGACCTCCGCTGCGGCGGCGGGCTCTTCGGCGGCCGGTTCAGTCGGAGCGGCTTCGGGCTGCGCAGGCGCTTCGGCCGGCTGAGCCTTCTTCGTTTCAATCTGAATCAGCTTTTCCTCTTCCGGCTCGGCCTTGCGGGGCTTTTCAGCCTGGCGGCGGCGCGGCTGGCGGGGCTCGTCAGCAGAGGCTGCTGCGGCAAAAGTGCTGCGAACAGCCTGCGAGACGGCAGAAGGCTTCGTTTCGATCTGCACGAGCGCTTCCGACTCAGCGGCATAGCTCTGGGCAGCGGCAAAGGCCTGCGCAGCCTTTTCTGCGGCTTGAGCTTCCTCTGCGGCCTGCTCGGCGTGCGAGGCTTCAGCTGCAGGAGCCGTCTGGACGGGCTCGGCAGCGGCTTCGGAGGCTTCGGGCGCTTCGGCAGCCTTGGCGCGGCGGCGGCGGCGAGGACGGCGGCGGCGAGTAGCTTCGCCGGCCTCTTCGTCCTGAACGTCGGAAGCGGCCGCTTCTTGAGCGGCGGGCTCTTCCGAGGCAGTCGCCTCTTCAGCCTTCAGCGCCGGCTGCTCAGCGACTTCTGCGCCTTCAGCGGGCTGCTCAGGGGCAGCCGCAGCTTCAGGCGTCTCAGCGGCCTCAGCAGCTTCCGCAGCCTGCGGCTCGGCTTCTGCTGAACGGCGGCGGCGCGAGCGGCGGCGGGACTTCTTCTCGGCTGCAGGCTCTTCGGGCGCAGGAGCTGCTTCCGGCGCTTCCGCTTCAACCGGCTTCACTTCTGCCGCGGTCTCAGGCGCCTCAGCGGCGGGGGCGGCGGGAGCTGCAGCAGCTTGGGCTTCAGCGATGACGGGGACGTCAGTCGGCGCGGGGCGCTCGGCCTTGGGGGCCTCAGCCTGCGGCTGGGCTTCCGGGGCAAGAGGGGCGGCTTCAGCCGGCTGCTGGGCCTGTTGCGCGCGCTCTTCGCGGCGGCGGCGGCTCCGAGCTGCGCGCTCTTCGCGCGTTTCGCTTTCCTGACTGCGGTCGGCGCGCTCGAGGCGTTCCTGCGGGCGGCGTTCGACGCGCTCCGTGCGCTCTTGGCGTTCAGGACGCTCCGTGCGTTCAGTACGTTCCGATCGCTCCGCACGATCTGCACGGGCAGGCTTTTCAGCGCGTTCGGTGCGGCTGCGGCGGCGCTCGCTGCGTTCGGCGCGTTCAGCCGAGCGGCCTGCACGGCCGCGGCGGCGTTCGCCGGCATCCTTGCCGGAGCGGGCGGCCTTTTCCGTCTTGGCTGCGCTTTCGTCCTTCGCGGCGGCGGGCGCTTCAGCCTTGGCCGGCTCCTGCGTCTTCGAGCCGAAGAGGAAGGCGGCAATGCGTGCGAAGAGGCCCTTCTGCGGCGCAGGCGCCTCAAGGCGCACGGCGCGGCCGGCCTGCGCATCAGCCGGCTTGGCTTCCGGCTTGGCGGCGCTTTCCTCTGCCTTTTCAACATGCACCGGCGCCGGATCGCGCTGGATGTTCTTGATTACAGGCACCTGCTTCGGGCGGATGGGCTTGTCTTCCTGAGACTTCTGCGCATAGGGGTCGCTCGCCTCGGGCTTGAGCTCTTCAACGAGGTTGAAGCTCGGGACATGGCTGTCAAGGCGCTCGTCATCCTGGCGAATGCGCTCGATGTGGTAGTGCGGCGTCTCGAGGTAGGTGTTCGGGATGAGGATGATCGGGACGCGGTGGCGCGCCTCGAGCTTGGCGATGTCGTTGCGCTTCTCGTTGAGCAGGAACGTCGCCACGTCGACGGGCACCTGCGCCTCCACGGCGCCCGTGCCTTCCTTCATGGCCTCTTCCTGCAGGATGCGCAGCACCTGAATGGCGCAGCTTTCGGTGTCGCGGATGACGCCGACGCCGTTGCAGCGCGGGCAGGTGATGTGGCTGCCTTCGGAGAGGGCCGGACGCAGGCGCTGGCGCGAGAGCTCCATCAGGCCGAAGCGGCTGATCTTGGCCGTCTGGACGCGTGCGCGGTCAAAGCGGATGGCATCCTTGAGGCGCTGCTCGACGGCGCGCTGATTCTTAGCGTCAGCCATGTCGATGAAGTCGATCACGATGAGGCCGCCCAGGTCGCGCAGGCGCATCTGGCGGGCCACTTCGTCGGCCGCTTCGCAGTTCGTGCGGAAGGCGGTCTCTTCAATGTCGGCGCCGCGCGTGGCGCGGGCGGAGTTGACGTCGATGGCGACGAGCGCTTCGGTGTGGTCGATCACAATGGCGCCGCCAGAGGGCAGCGGCACTGTGCGCGAGTAGGCCGTTTCAATCTGCTGCTCGATCTGGAAGCGCGTGAAGAGCGGAATGTCGTCGCGGTAGCGCTTCACGCGGTCCACCATGTCAGGCATCACGTGCGCCATGAATTGGCGGGCCTGCTCGTAGATTTCATCCGTGTCGACGAGGATTTCGCCGATTTCCGGCTGGAAGTAGTCGCGGATGGCGCGTACGACGAGGTTCGATTCCTCGACGATGAGGAAGGGCGCGGGATTGAGGCGCTTGAGCGGACGGCCGTTCATGACGGATTCCGTCGTGACGCTCACTTTGCGCTTGCCGTTCTCTTCCGTGACGATCTCATACTGGGGGCGAGCCGCTTCCGTAATGGCGTCCCAGAGCTTCAGCAGGTAGTTGAGGTCCCACTGCAGCTCTTCGGTCGTGCGGCCGATGCCTGCGGTGCGGGCGATGGTCGACATGCCGGCGGGCAGCTTGAGCTTCTCCATCGCTTCGCGCAGCTCCTGGCGCTCTTCGCCCTCGATGCGGCGGGAGACGCCGCCGGCGCGAGGATTGTTCGGCATCAGCACAAGGTAGCGGCCAGCCAGGCTGATGAAGGTCGTCAGCGCGGCGCCCTTGTTGCCGCGCTCTTCCTTCTCCACCTGAACGATGAGCTCCTGGCCCTCCGTGATCGCTTCCTTGATCGTTGCAGTGCGGACGTCGACGCCTTCCTTGAAGTAGGCGCGAGAGATTTCCTTGAAGGGCAGGAAGCCGTGGCGCTCTTCGCCGTAATTGATGAAGCACGCTTCGAGGCTCGGCTCGATGCGCGTCACGATGCCCTTGTAGATGTTGGACTTGCGGGCTTCGCGGCCCACCGTCTCAATGTCGATGTCGATCAGCTTTTGGCCGTCGACAATGCCCACGCGCGTCTCTTCCGGATGCGTGGCGTTGAAAAGCATTCGCTTCATGAAGCAGTCTCCTTGGCCGCCACTGACGCGGGCGGAGGGACGTGCCATCGAAGACGAGAGCGCATTCGCGGATGAGCGCCTGCGCCCGGGAAGCGCGGAGCTCGCAGACGCCTTTCGGCTCCGCTCAGCGTCTGAGCGGGGAGAAGGCGCCCTGAGGCTCCGCCCATCCGGAGGACGAGCGGCAGGCGCGGGCACCGCTGGCCGGGCGCCGCACGGCAGAAAAGGCTGGAGAAGATCTCCGGCCTTCAAGCGTGCAGCCGTCCGGGCGGCAGCCCTTCCGGCAGACGGCGGCGCTGTGTCGGCGGGTCGCTGCAGCGCCGCCGCCTTCGTCTGAGGAAGGCCGCGGCGGCAGCGGCGCACGTTGGGGAGAGTCACATCTCCGGCAGGAGAAGAAGGGCGCGCCGCCGTTCGAGTCCTCTAGGAGGACTGCAGCCGATGGGACCTCGAGCGCGTGGAGATCTCCACGCTCGGCCGCCACGCGGCGGGGGCGCCTCGCTCATGCCGGAGGGCTCAATCCCTCACAGGAGCCGCAGCCTCGGAGAAGGCAACCGGCGGGCGCACCGCGCCGGCCGCATCGCCTTCAGCCGAGAAGCCGCATCCGGACTTGCCGCCAAGGCGGGCAGGCAGGCTTCAGGCGCGCGCAGAAAGCCCAGGCGCCGGAGAGGCCGCGAAGTCCGAAGGCATGGCGGCAGCGGCAGGCAGCTCAAGAGAGGAAGAGGGCAGGCTCGGCGCCGGACGCTGGAGGTTCAGACGCGCGCTCTAAGGACTCCGCGCCGATAGAGCGGGAGGAGCTGCGCAGTCCGGGGCTTTTTGAGAAGCCGCTGGCGTCTGCTGCTTCGAGCCGTCCGCTTCTGCACTCGGCCGCCGCCGGCAGCAGGACGCGCACTAGGATGACCACACCTCGCTG
>CAJKSP010000020.1 GCA_905202595.1 uncultured Sutterella sp. | reverse complement strand
GCGCGATTCCTCTCGCGGCTGAAGCCGCGAGTTTCCTCGCGCATCTCTATGAAAAAACTCCAATTGAAGTGAAATTGAAAAGCGCCGCGCACGGCGCTCTCCATACGCATGTGCGTGAAATGCATTTTCAGCTTTCAAGTGGGGGGGGGGGTACTAACCCTAATAATGGTTCAGTCAACAAATTAACAAATTGAAATTGTTGAAATTAAAAATTCTCAGCAAGACTCGAAAAATGAAGAGCCCTGTATCTTCTGCGATACAGGTGCGCATTCAGCCTGCCGCTGGAATATCGGTGGACGTCTGGCGCGCGTCTGGAAAGAAGCGCTGCGGACGTCTTGCTCGGCTGTCTAAATAGAGGCAGTGCCGTCTGAGAAGCCGGCTGAAAGGGCGAAGAGGGGCTGCGAATGTCTCTGCTGCTCTTATTGGAATGGTTCAGAAGCGCCTTTCGATGGAACGCGCGACCGCAAGCGGCAGCTTCTGACAGATTTTTTCCCTGCGGCTGGCCCAGAAAAGAAAAGCCGCTCGGCGCGAAGAGCGCTCGAGCGGCTGGATGTACGGACAGAATTTGAAAAAGCGTGCCGACCGTCAGGCGGCTTCTCCCGACTTTCCCGAGAGATAGCGCTTCAGGAACTCGCGCAGGCGCGGAGACTTCGGATGGTCGATCACGTCGGCGGGCTTGCCTTCTTCGACGACGACGCCGTCGGCCATGAAGACCACCCAGTTCGCGACGTCGTGCGCGAAGGGAATCTCATGCGTGACGACGATCATTGTGAAGCCTTCGTCGGCAAGGCTTCGGATGACAGCGAGCACTTCGCCCACAAGCTGCGGGTCGAGCGCGGAGGTCGGCTCGTCGAAGAGGAGCAGGTCCGGCTTGATGCAGAGCGCGCGCGCAATGGAGACGCGCTGCTGCTGGCCGCCGGAGAGCCGACGCGGGTATTCGTTCGCCTTGTCGAGAAGGCCCACGCGCTTCAGAAGGCTCAGCGCGCGGGGGCGCACCACGGCCGGATCTTCGCCGTGGACGTGCACGGGCGCCTCCATGACGTTCTCGAGCACCGTCATGTGCGGGAAGAGGTTGAAGCTCTGAAAGACCATGCCGATGTGGCGCCGCTGCTCGGCGAGCACGCGGTAGGGCGCTTCGTAGAGGACGCCGTTCTTCTCCACGTAGCCCACCTGCACGCCGTCAACCTGAATCGAGCCTTCGTCGAGGCGCTCGAGGTGGTTGATGCAGCGCAGAAGCGTCGACTTGCCCGAGCCCGAGGGCCCGAGGATCACGACCACCTTGCCGCGGTGGACTTCAAGGTCGACGCCCTTGAGGACTTCGTTGCCGCCGAAGCGCTTGCGCACGCCCGAAGCGCGCACGACGATGTCGGGGCCGTCCGAGCGCGGAAGAACGGCGTCGGCCGAGGCCGCCGCCGCTTCGAGTTCGGCGTCGGTCATGCTGGACTTGACTGCTGCCATGCTGAAAACTCCTTTGCTGTGCTGCGCGGATCAGGCGGGATTCGCTTCGCTCAAGCTCTTTGCGGCGTCTGCGGGCGCCGCGGCGGCGCCGCCTCGGTCGCTCTTGGCATAGTGGCGCTCGATGCGGGCCTGGATGAGCGAGAGGATCGACGTGATGACGAGGTACCAGATCACGGCGACGAGCAGAAGCGGAATGATCTGGAAGTTCTGGTTGTAGATCGTCTGAACGGCATAGAGGAGATCGTCCATGGCGATCACGCTCACCATGGCCGTCGCCTTGATCATGGAAATCACCTGATTGCCGAAGGGCGGGATGATCGCGCGCATGGCCTGCGGCAGGAGCACGCGCATGAGAATCTGCGAGCGGCTCATGCCGAAGGCTTCGGCCGTCTCCTTCTGCGCAGGGTCGACCGACTGGAGGCCCGCGCGGATGATTTCGCCCATGTAGGCGCCTTCATTGAGGGCGAGGCCCGCCACGGCGGCCGTGAGCGGCGTGATGAGCGAATTCGTCTCCCACATCGCCACGCCCGGAATGCCAATTTCGGGGAAGAGCGCCGCGAGGTTGTACCAGAAGAGCAGCTGCACGAGGAGCGGCGTCGAGCGGAAGAACCAGAGGTAGAGGTCGGCGAGGCCCGAGAAGAACCGGAGCCCCGACATCTTCATGACGGCGCAGATGAGGCCGAGCACCGTGCCGAGCGCCATGGAGACGACCGTGAGCACGATCGTCATGCGGATGCCGCGCAGCACCGACGGATCGAAGAGGTACTGCCCGACGGTCGCCCAGCCGAAGTTGGGGTTGCGCGCACAGATCCAGACAAAGCCCGCGACGGCCACGGCGAGCACGGCTGCGACAGCCGTGCGGACGGGGTGGCCGAGCGGGCGCGCGTTCTTGACGTCAAGCGCCCGCTCTGCGAGCGCCTTGCTCGACAAGCTGCCCATGATGAAACGTTCCTAAAAAAGAGTGCGGAAGGAAAAAACGAGGCGGCCCGGCGGGTCCGCGCGCGAGGGCGTCATGCCGGCGCGCGGGGGCCCTGCCGGGCCTGCTGGCGGCAGCGCTCTTACTGCGCCGTCTTCTTCGACGTGGCGAGGTTGATGCCCGGCGCGTCGATCATGTTCGCTTCAAGGCCGTACTTCTTCATGATCTGGGCATAGGTGCCGTTCTCGAAGAGGACCTTCATCGCATCGAGGAGCGCCGGCCCGAGGGGCGAGCCCTTCTTCACGGCGATGCCCTGGAAGATGTCGTCGAAGCCGTTGGCGCGGCCCACGGCGGCGAGCTCGAACTTGCCGTCATTCTGCTTCGAGAAGTAGGTGAGGGGCGCCTGCGACGAGAAGAAGGCATCCGCGCGGCCCGAGGCGACGGCAAGCGTCGGCGCGGCCTGGCCCTCGAACGAGAGCACCGTCACGGCGGGCTTGCCCTGCGCCTTGCAGACTTCGGACTGCTTCTTGATCACGCGCTCGGCCGAGCCCGCGGCCATCACGGAGACGCGCAGGCCGCAGGTGTCGGCGATGTCCTTGATGCCCTTCGGATTTCCCTTCGGGACGAGGAAGACCACGTATTCCTTCACGTAGTCGACGAAGTCGTAGTTCTTCTCGCGGTCCGGATAGTCGCCCACAGGCTCGATCAGCGCGTCGACGCGGCCGGACGTGAGGGCGAGCATGGTGGCCGTGTGGCCCGCGAGCGCCTTCGTTTCGATCTTCACGCCGAGAATCTTCTCGAGGTGCGGCAGCAGGTCCATGGCTGCACCGGTGATGGAGCGGTCGGCGTTTGTGATGGTGTAGGGCGAGAAGGTTCCGATGACGCCGTTCTTCAGGACGCCGGACGACTTGACGTTCTCCGGGAGGTTCGCCGAGGGGGCGCTGGCGGCAGGGCCGGCAGCGAATGCGAGGGCGAGGACGGCCGCCGCAGCGGCGGCGATGGGCTTGAGCGTCTTCAGCATGATGTTTGTTCCTTTTTGATGCCGCAGCTTGAAAGCTTTGAGCAAATTCGTTCACTGAACTTCGGGGGCATCCTTCAGTGCCTTGCTAAGCGGCAGATGATTTGAATGGCCGAGGCTTTTTTTGCAGGGGCGGCGTGGTCAGCGCAGCTCCGGCGTGCGGAAGCGGCGGTTCTCGAGCACGGGGAGCGACCGGCGCGCTTCAAGCACGCGCTCGCGGTCGAGGTCCGCAAAGCGCATCTCGTCGCTCGGGCCGCACTGTGCACAGACGAAGCCGAGCGGGTCCGCAATCTTCGATTCGCCGATATTGACCGGACCGCATTCGCTCACGCCCGCGACGTAGCAGGTGTTTTCGAGCGCGCGGCCGCGGATGCAGAGGTCCCAGTGCATTTCCTTGAGCGGGCCCTTGACCCAGGCCGAGGGCGCGGCGAGGAGTTCGGCGCCGTCGACGGCAAGCCGTCGGGCGAGCTCGGGGAAGCGCAGGTCGTAGCAGGTGAGGAAGCCCACGGTGAAGGGGCCCGCCTTGAGGAGCTTCGGCACTTCGTCGCCCGGGACGACGTTGTCGCTCTCCTTGGCCTTGAAGGCGTCGTAGAGATGGAGCTTCTGGTAGGCGAGCTCGAGGCGGCCGTTGCGCACCGCGAGGAGCATGTTCGCCGCACGCTTTTCAGCCGGATCGCCTGGGTTTTTCTTCAGAAGCGCCGTGCAGACGACGAGAAGATTCTCGCGGCCGGGCTTGGCGGTGGATTCCAGAAGGCGGGTGACGAACGGGCCGTCGATGCGCTCGGCGTGCTCGGCGCCCCAGCTGCCGCAGCCCGGACGGCGCGCGAGCACGCCTTCGGGGAGGATCAGAAGGCCGGCGCCTTCGCCGGCGGCGCGCGCAATGCGCTCGTCGATGAGGCGGCTGTTCTCTTCGCTCGTCTCCTGCACGAAGAACTGCGAGAGCGCCACGCGCAGAATGCTGCTTTCAGTCATTCAAACTTCTCCGGAAAAAGCATGTCGGCGTTGGTGAGGCGGGGCGTGAGCTTCTGCTCGAACGCTTCGCGGCAGAAGTCGTCGAACATGCGGCGGTTGGGCTCGAGCCCCCAGGGATCGGCGCCTTCGCCGAGCAGGTGCGCTTCGTCGAGCAGGTCCTGAATGATCCAAGCGGACGTGTCGGCGTAGCGGCGGCGCTTCGCCTTCCAGAGCTTCTTCGCCTCGTCGAGCAGCCGGCAGACGGCGGCGGGCGCCTCCGGATGGGCTTCGACGAAGGAGGCCTTGAAGGTGAGGATGTGGATGCCCGGCACGTAGCCCGTTTCCTTGAAGTAGGCCGCTTCATGCGCTTTGAAGTCGCGCACGAGCGGGCGCAGGCCGAGCTCGCCCTCGAAGTAGCCCTTCGGCATGAACGCCTGCAGCATCGCGTCGATCTCGCCCTCATGGAGCATGTCGACGAGGGGCTTTTCGTTCGGGTCGTGGACGACGAGCTTGCCGTCGTCAAAGCCGCAGGCGCGGTTCGGATCGATCGCGTCGGCGGCCGTGCAGCGCGTGACGACCCAGCGGCAGTCGGAGACTTCGACGCCTTCGCGGCGCAGCAGCGCCTTCGTCCAGGTGTTGCCCGAGTCCTGCCAGCCCGAGAGGCCGATGCGCTTGCCCTTGAGCTCGCTGATCGACGTGAGGGGCGAGTCTTCCGGCACGACGATGTTGCGCGTGCGGAAGCCCCGCATCATGAGGAAGGGCACGGCGACGACGCCGGGAATGCCCCCGCGCTTCGCGACCTGAATGTTGTAGCGCGAGAGGCTCATCTCGGCGGCTTCGCAGTCCGGGTCTGCGGCGACGTTGTCGATGAGCTTGGGAACGCGGATGCCGACGACGTCCACGTCCTCGGACTTGACGTCGCCGAGCAGGACGGGCGTCACCCAGTCCCAGTCGCGAAGCTTGATGCGAACAAGCGGCTTGCTCATGGAATCCTCCTTTTTGCGTCTTCTCGAAGCGGCCCGGATCCGCTTGCCGTCCGAATCGGCGGCGGATCGGGCTGGGCCTTCCGCTTAGGGTGCGGCGGCTGCGTGCCTGCCGAAGGCCTCGCGGCTTTCGCTTTTTTCTGCCGTGAAGCCGGCACAGGAGCGCAGGCTCATTCGATCAATCCTATATGCCTGTCCTGCGGTCCCGAGCGGACCGCCATGCGGCGAATGGCGTAGGCGGCAGGGCCTGCGCTCAGCGTTTGAGACAATTTCGCTGGGCTTTGCGTTCGGCCGCTTCGTCCGGGGCGCGCCGGGACATCCCTGCGCCGACAGCTGCCGCCTGAAGAGCGCGCTACGATGGGAACTTCCTATTCGTCTTCGTCTGACTTCCGCTGCATGGCAGCGGACAAAGGAGCGCTTCATCCATGCGATTCACGCCAGGCGTACGCCGCATTGCGGCAGTTCACGACCTCTGCGGCGTCGGCCGCACGTCCCTCATGGCCGTCATTCCGGTGCTCTCGACGCTCGGCTTCGACGTCTGTCCGCTGCCGACGGCGATTCTTTCCAACCACACGCAGTACCCGAACTTCTCGTTTCTCGATCTCACCGACGAGATGCCCAAGATCATCCGCGAGTGGGAGCGGCTCGGCATGACGTTTGACGCGATCTACACGGGCTACCTCGGCTCGCCCCGGCAGATTCAGATTGTGAGCGGCTTCATCGACCGCTTCCGGCGCGGCAGCACCCTCATCGTGGTCGACCCGGTGCTTGGCGACAACGGCCGTCTCTACAGCAAGATCACGGACGAGATGGTGAGCGAGATGCGCGTCCTCGCCTCGCGCGCGGACGTGCTCACGCCCAACCTCACCGAGGCCTTCGCGCTCCTCGGCGAGCCCTACCGGGCGTCGTGCACGAACGAGGAGCTGAAGGAGGCGATCCGCGAGCTCGCGGCGCTCGGTCCCGACACCGTCATCATCACGGGCGTGCCGGTGGCGGGGCAGCCGAACCTCACGAGCGTCATTGCCGAGAGCCGCTCCGACCGGCGCACCTGGAAGGTGACCTGCCCCTATCTGCCGGCGCACTATCCCGGGACGGGCGACACCTTCACGAGCGTCATCACGGGGAGCCTGCTGCAGGGCGACAGCCTGCCGATCGCGATGGACCGTGCGGCGCAGTTCATCCTGCAGGGGATTCGCGCGACCTTCGGCTATCAGATCGACAACCGCGAGGGGATTCTTCTTGAGCGGGTGCTGCAGAACCTCCTCATCCCGATCCAGGCGGCAACCTACGAGCTCGTCTAGAAGAGCAGCGTTTCCCGGCGGCCGAGTGCGGAAGTGAAAAAAGGCCGGACGGCTCATTCAAGCCGTCCGGCCTTTCGACCAACAGACCCTGGATCAGGAGCTGGCGCTCCGAGGCGCTGCGCGGAGAGACAGGCGCCGCGCCTCAGAGCAGCCGGAGCGCTGATTCATCAGGCCCAGGGCTTCTCCTTCGCCGCTTCGCGGCCGGCGATGCGGCCGAAGACGATGCACTCGGCGTTGTTCGTCGCGCCCTGGTAGATCGAGCCCCACATCGAGCCGAGCTCGCCCGCGGCGTAGAGGCGCGGAATCGGACGGTCGAGCGGATCCATGACCTGGCCCTTGATGTTCTTCTTCGGGCCGCCCTGGGTGTTGAGCATCGTCGGATAGAGCGGCACGGCGTAGTACGGGCCCTCTTCGCTCAGCGGCTCGGAGACGATCGGCGCCTCGCGGCCGGCGAACGTGGACTTGCCCTTCGGGTCGCGCTTGAGGATGCGGCCGAATTCGGTGTCCTTGCCGTTCTTGATGTCGGTGTTCCAGCGCTTCACCGTGGCTTCGAGCGCGTCGGCCGGGACCTTGATCTTCTCGGCGAGCTCGCGGATCGTCTGGGCCTTGATGATGATGCCCTTCTCGATTTCGACGGAGTTGTCAGACGACCACTTGTAGCCTTCGCGGTTGAGCGCGTAGCCGGAGGTGGCGCCGCCCGAGATCGGGCCGGTCTTGCGGGCCTTCTCGTCCATGATCAGGAAGCACGGAATGCGCGGATAGCGGTGCTTGATCGGGTCCATCTGGTTCACGGCGTAGAGGCACGTGTGGTTGTCGAGGCCCTTTTCATTGACGAAGCGCTTGCCGTCCTGGTCGACCCAGATGTGCGACGGCGCGAGGATGTTGAGCTGAATGGCCGCCTTGAGGCCCGGCACCTTCATGCCGACCGGGCACGAATAGGCGGTCATGTGCCACAAGCGGGCGCCCATGGACTGCGCCATGCGCAGGCCGTCGCCGGTGTTGCCCGGGTTGCCGAGGCCGAGAATGCTGCGGCCGAGGGCGAACGTGCGCAGGCTCTGCGGGTCGTATTCGTAGCCGCCCGTCGTGAGGATCACGGCGCGGTTGGCCTTGATGTTGATCTTCTTGCCCTTGGCGTTCGCGACGACGCCCACGGCCTCTTCGCCGCGGCGGATGATCTCGAGCGCCGGGGTCTCGTACATCACTTCGATCTTGCGTGCGTCTTCAATGGCGTACTTGTAGGTGTCGAAGAGGCAGTCGCCGCCGCGCTTCTTGCCGCGGACGCGGTACTTGTCGATCGTGTCGGAGCCCGGGAGCGTCTTGAAGCCCGCGTGGCCGTAGATCATGAGCTTGGTGTCGGGCTTGAGGCCGGTGATGAAGTCCTTCACGCCCATGATGTCGTCGCAGAACTTCTGCAGGAGCTCTTCGTCCTTTTCGCTGTCGGCGAAGGCGTAGGTGGCGTTGAGGTACTTGTAGGCCTCGTTCTTGTCCTTCGGCACCATGAAGCCGCCCGAGGAGACCGCGGTGTTGCCGCCGCCTTCAGCGAGCTTCTCGATGATGAGCACCTTTGCGCCGGCATCGTGCGCTTCAATGGCCGCGCAGGCGCCGGCGCCGCCGAAGCCGACGACGACCACGTCGGCTTCCTTGTCCCACTTGATGTCCTTCGTGAGCTCGACGGCCTTGACGCCGGCCATCGGAAGGGCGAGAGCGGCGGCGAGGCTGCCGCGAAGAATGTTTCGACGCTGAACGTTCATGATGATCTTCCTTTGAGAGAATTCAGCTGATGAAAGGGGTTCCCGCGCTCTGCGCGGAGGGCGGTCCGAGGACTACGGCACGCGGATGTCGTCAAACTCGTGGCAGCTGTCGCAGGAGAGGCGCGGCTGCTTGTGGCCCTGATGGCAGGTCGTGCACTGCGCTTCGCCGAGATGCGTGTCGTGAGGGTTGATGTCTTCGGATTCGGTCTGCTTCGCGAGCGCCGCATAGGAGCCGCCGTGGCACTTGAGGCAGGCGCTCATGTCGACGTTGGCCGAGGGGGCCTTGTCGCCGTGGCAGCTCTTGCAGTCGAGGCCGCGCTGGATGTGGCGGTCGGCGAGGAAGGGCTTGCCGTCGGCCGAGGCGGCGGGCGCCGCGTCAGCGGCCCAGGCGGAGCCGGCTGCGAGAAGGGCGGCGGCAAGAACCGCGGCCGCAGCGCGCTTGAAGTTGATGCTTTCCATCTTGAGGTCTCCTGCTCTAGGGTAGGGGGAGCGAGGCGGCGGTCCGGAGCTTTGCGGCCCCTGGGCTTTCGCGCCTCATCTGATGGCCTGCATCATCCTCTAAGGCTGTACGTACGTACGTTGCCTCTCGGCAGGAGTTGAGTAGTTATTTCGAGCGAGGGACTTCTCCGCCGAAAGGCGTGGAAGAGGGGGCGCGCCGAGGCCTTCGTGGCGCTTGAAAGCAAGGAGCCCCGGACGCAGGCGGTCCGGGGCTCGGAACTTGTTCTCCAATCAGGCGGGCGCAGTCCGCAGTCAGGCCTTCTTCGCGCTTTTGAGCATGGCGAGGATCTGCGCGGCGTCCGCCGCGCTCTTCACGCGCAGCTTCACGTAGGCGGCGGCCCGGTGCGCTTCGACCGTGCGCACCGACAGGCCGAGCCGGCGGGCGATGTCGGCGTTGAGCGCGCCTTCGCCGAGCATTTCGATCACTTCGCGCTCGCGGGGCCGCAGGGAGGCAAACCGCGCCTTGGCCTCCTCGAGGTTCGGCAGACCGCACCGGCGCCGCCGGTCCTCTTCAACGGCATCGGCGACGGCGGCGAGGAGCTTCGCGGCGTCAAGCGGCTTTTGCAGAAAGTGGAAGGCGCCCTTTCGCAGCTCGTCCACGGCCATGTCGATGTCGCCGTGCGCGGTGAGAAAGATGACGGGCAGGTCGATCCCGCGGCGCCGCAGCTCCGCATGAAGCTCGATGCCGCTCATGCCCGGCATGCGCACGTCGAGGATGCAGACGCCGGGGCGGGACGGCGCGTCCTCGCGCAGGAACGAAGGGCCGTCCGGCCAGGCCTTGGCGTCCCAGCCTTCGTTAGAGAGCATGAAGACGAGCGCATCGCGCAGGTCCGGATCGTCGTCGACGATGCGGATGAGGGGCGCTTCGTCGGCGGATGCGCCGCTGCGCTCGGGCGCGGCGTCAGGAGGAAGATCGGCAGCTGAAGTCATGAAGCGAAGGGAAAAAGGGAAGCAGATGCTGGAAGGAAGAGGAAGTCAGTTGCGCGCCGGCGCCGCATCGTCGGGATTTTCGCCGCAGAGCGGCAGCGAGAATTCGACGGCGAGTCCGCCGAGCGGCCCCTCTCTCACGAAGGAGACGGCGCCGCCGTGCGCTTCGGCAATCGAGCGACAGATCGAGAGCCCGAGCCCGAGGCCGTCGGACTTGGTGCTGTCGAAGGGGGCGCTCAGCTTTCTGAAGAAGTCGTCCGAGAGCGCGGGTCCGTTGTCTGCGACGGTGAGCCGGAGCGCTTCGGCGCCCGGCGCGCTCTCAAGCACGACGAGAATCTGCGGATCGGCGGCGCTGCGGGCCGCTTCGGCGGCGTTCTTGAGGAAGTTCACGACCGCGAGCTCGAGCTCGAGCGGGTCGGCCCGCACCCAGAGGGGCGAGGGGGCATTCTCGAGCGTCACCTTCGCCCAGCCGCCGCGGCTCGTAAGGGCGAAGTTCTTCACGGCTTCGGCGAGAAGCGCCGTGAAGTCCACGGTCTGCCGGCGGCTGCCCTTGGACTTCGCGTAGCTGCGGACGTGCTCGATGATCGTCTGCGCGCGCGCTGCCTGCCGGTCGATGCGCTCGACCGTCTGCGCAATCGAAGCCTTGTCGCCGCCCGCTTCGAGCGCGCGAAGAAGCCCGTGCGCATAGAGCCGCACGGCGCCGACGGGCTGGCCGAGCTCGTGCGCGATGAGGCTTGAAATCTGGCCGATCACGCCCGCCTTCTGCAGCGTCTGCATCCGCTCGCTCAGCTCGGCCGCTCGCCGCTGCGCGCCCCGTTCGGCCGCCATCGAGCGCTCGAGCTCGGCCGTGCGCTTCTTCACGAGCGCTTCCGTGCGCCAGCCGTGCACGGCGAGGCCCGCAATGAGGAGCATCGCGGCGACGATCCAGGTTTTGTATTCCTCCCAGAACCGCGAGAGCGTCCAGGTCCGCAGGAATGCATAGGGGCCGATCTCGAGCGTCTGGTAGAGGCGGTCGACCTGCGAGAAGTCCGTAGCGATGCCCCAGCGGAGCCCTTCCTTCGTCGGCGGCATCTGCAGAATGGCTGCGGCGGCGCGCGCGGCGTCGGCCGGATTCATCGACTTCGTGACGACGGCGGTCCAGCTCGGATAGAGCGCCGTCGAGTGCAGGCACCCGAAGCCCGCGTCGACTCTGGGGTGAATGATGCGGAAGGCGTTCTGGTACTGGGGCGCCGCGGCGATCATGTCTTCGAGCGTGCAGGCGCGCACGAACCCGATGTCGGCTCGGCCGGCAAGGACCTCGTCAAGCACCTTCGCCTGATCGTGGCCGACGAAGTCGACGGCGGAGAAGAACCCCTCCGGATCGTGGCCGGCTTCGGCAATTTCGCGCAGGCCCGCGAGATATCCCGTAAAGCCCTCGGGCATGTTTGCCGCGAGCCTCAAGCCGCGAAGCGACTCGATCGAGGAGAGCTCGAGGCGGTCTCTTCTCGCTACGATCGCGGTGCCTTCGGCTTCGTTGGGGTTCGAGATGTGCGGCCCCATGACGCTCGCGATGTCGCGCAGCCCTCGGTTGAGAAAGCGCCGGTAGAGGCCGCTGCTCGAGATGAAGAGGTCGAGCGCGCCCGCGGAGGCGAGCCGGTCGAGCTCGGCCGTCGAGAGCTGCTTCACGCAGACTCGCTTCTCGGGAAACGCGGCTTGGACGGCGGCGGCCGTTGGCGCGAGGATGCCGTAGTTGGGATTGGGCTCGGCAAAGGTGCCGATGCCCATGCGGATGGCGCAGGGGCGGCTGTCGGACGCGCCTGCCTGATCCGCAGCGGCGGCGAAGCCGGCGTCTGCTGCCGGGGCAGCGCTCGCCGCGCTCGCGAGCGAGAGCAGCAGGCTCGAGAGGGCGGCGGCAAGGGCGCCTGCCGCTCTCGGCAGGAAGCGGCGGCGGAGAGCAGGCGCAGGGGTTTGGCGGCTCGATAGGGCGTTCTGCATGGCGGAATCGGTGTTGAAGGGACTTCCATTATCGGCCTCGGGGGCGTTGGCCTGAGCGCGCTTTCGCGGCGTCTGCCGCAGAGCGCGCAAAGCTTGCGCTTGATCGAACGGTCTAGACCGTTCGGCGGAAGAGAATCGGCCTCATCGTTCAAGCAGGCGAAAAGGCCGATGGACTTGAACGGCCTCCGGACTTTCGGCGGCGGCGCTTGATGCCGCGGCCGTGAAGCGCAGCCGCCGAGGGCGGCCGAGCGCCGGGAGGCACAACCGCCAGAAAGGAGAAATGAACATGATGGTACGCAAAACGCTGGCCGCCGCTGCGGCTGCCGCAGCGCTGGCTGCGCTTTCGATGGGTGCGGCGTCCTCTGCCTTCGCCGCTGCCAAGGACGGCACGTATTCGAAGCGCGTGATGGGCCTCATCGCGCCCTTCACCGTGTCGGTGACGCTCGAAAACGGCAAGATCGTCAAGGTTGAGGCGCCTGATGCGCTCGAAAGCCCGGGCGTAGGCGCCGAAGCGATCCGCATTCTGAGCAGCCGCATCGTCGATCGTCAGACGGCGGGCGTCGACGGCGTCTCCGGCGCCACGATGACGACCTTCGCCATGCTCTCGGGCGTGCGCGACGACCTCAAGCAGGCGGGTGCGGACGACTCCTACTTCAAGATCGTGAAGGAGGTCTCGAAGCTCCCTGACGAGATGACGAGCGACGTCGTCGTAATCGGCGGCGGCGGTGCGGGCCTCGCGGCGGCCGTGTCGGCGCTCGAGAACGGCGCCACCGTCACGATCGTCGAAAAGCTCGGCTACGTCGGCGGCTCCACGAACGTCTGCGGCGGCGCCTTCAATGCCTCGGACACGAAGTACCAGCAGGCCATGGGCATCAAGGACAATCCGCAGCAGCACTTCGAGCAGACGATGAAGGGCGGCCACAACACGAACAATCCGGAGCTCGTCCACTATCTGGCCGATCATGCGAAGGAGACGCTCGGCTGGCTCGAGTCCCTCGGCCTCAAGGTCAATCCGAAGGTCGGCGCGGCGACGGGCGCGCTCTTCCAGCGCTCGCACTATCCGGATCCGGCCGGCGGCCACACCTATGTGGCGGTGCTCGACAAGGCGCTTGAGAAGTACGGCGACCGCGTGCACGTGCTCCTCGAGACGAAGGCCATGAACCTCATCGAGCAGGACGGCCGCGTCATCGGCGTTGAAGCCGTGAACCGCGGCAAGAAGGTCCGCGTCTACGGCACCAAGGGCGTCATCATGTCGACGGGCGGCTTCGGCGCGAACGTCGAATTCCGCCAGAAGGTCAACACCGGCATCTGGAAGGAAGCGAAGCTCGACAGCGAAATCGGCTGCTCGAACATCAGCGCGGCCGCTCAGGGCGACGGCCTCATCATGGCCGAGAAGGCGGGCGCCGAGCTGATCGGCCTGCCTGACATTCAGGTGCATCCGAACGGCACCCCGGGCACGGGCCTTATGTTGGATATCAAGACCTCCGGCCGCAACCGCCTCTTCATCAATACTAACGGCGACCGCTTCGTCGATGAGGGCGCGCCGCGCGACGTGCTGAGCAAGGCCGTCTTCGCGCAGCCCGGCCAGACCTACTGGCTCGTGCAGAACCATCTGCGCTACCCGGACGAGAATGCGATCGACCTCCTGAGCGGCCGCAAGATGAAGGACATGCTCGAGCAGGGCCGCGTGCAGAAGGCCGAAACTCTCGAAGATCTTGCCAAGATCATGAATGTGCCGCTCGATCACCTGAAGGCTTCGATCGAGGAGTACAACCGCGTGGCGCGCCACGAGATTCCGCAGGACCGCTTCGGCTTCAAGGCGAACCACACGGACGACCGTCCGATGACGGAAGGCCCGTGGTACGTGGCGCGCAAGGTGCCGACGATCCACCACACGATGGGCGGCATCCGCATCAACGACAAGGCGCAGGCGCTTGACGCGCAGGGCCATGTCATTCCGGGCCTCTGGGCTGCGGGCGAAGTGACGGGCGGCATCCACGGCGAGAACCGCCTCGGCGGCAATGCCGTCGCCGACTGCATGGTCTTCGGCCGCACGGCCGGCCGCGGCGCAGCGCTCTCGAAGTAGCGCCTGGGCAGGAAGCCGCAGGGAGGATTCAGCGGAAGGACTTCTTCCGCTATTCTTCCCCTGACGAGGGCGGCGCGTCTCTCGCAGACGCGCCGCCTTTTTGCCGCCGGCGCGCCGGGATCCCGTCATCCCGCTGCCGCGCAGGGCTTATACGCGGAGGAGCGATGAAGTTCTTGGCAAGAGGGCGCATTCGGCGCGGTTCGCTTCAGCTGGCGTCCATTCCGGGCGTCCTTCGTCCGCTTGTCCGGCTGGCGGCGCTTGCGGGGCTCGCCGCGGTTTTCGCCGCCGCAGAGGCGCAGGAGCCGCCTGCGGCCGAGCCTTCGCCTGTGGCCTCCGCTGCGGCCGACGGCAAGCACCTCATCCGGATCGGCAGCACGGAAGCGAGCCTCTCGCCCGCGGAGCGGGAGGCGATTGCCGAGACGTTTCTCTATCTCTCGCGGGCGCTTCCGCAGTACCGCATCGAGGTCCGAAGCTACCCTGTCGCAAATCTCGAAACGGCCGTGAAGCAGGGCGAGCTCGACATCTTTCTCGCGACGTCGGGCTTCTACCGGCGCGTCTACCACCGCGGCCTGCGCGATCTTGTGACGATGACGTCCCCCAAGGCCCCGGATCCGAACTACGGCTCAGGCGCCGTCTTCATCGTCGCTTCCGACTCCGACTATCAGACCGTGGCGGACCTGAAGGGGAGCCGTGCCGTCATCAGCTGGCCCGAGGGCTTCACGGGCTACTTCGAGCCCTTGGCGGAAATTCAGTCGCAGGGCTACGACCCCGACAGCTTCTTCAAGGCCTTCGTGCAGGGCGGCTCGCCCATGAAGCGGCTTCTCGAAGCGGTCGGCCGCGGCGAGGGCGATGTCGCCTTTGCGCGCGCCTGCACGTGGGAGGAGCTCTTGGCCGAAGAGCCGGCGCTCGCGGAGCATTTCCGCCCGATCGGCCTGCGGGACGATCCGGCGACGCAGTTCCGCTGCCTGCATTCGACGGCGCTCTATCCCAACTGGACGATCGTCTCGACGTCGCGCGCGCCCTGGCAGGTGAGCCGCGACGTGACGGCGGCGCTCCTTTCGATGCCGCAGACGCGGGGCGGCTTCTCCTGGGCGGTCGTCTCGGACTTTGCGAGCGTCGACGAGCTCTACCGGAATCTGCAGCGCGGCCCCTATGCCTATCTTCGCGTGCGTACCTGGCGCGACTTCTTCGAGCGCTGGTGGCCTGCCTTTGCGATCGGGTTCCTGCTCGTAGCGGGGCTTTCGCTCCACAGCTGGCGCGCGGGCGTGCTCGTGCGAAAGCGTACGGCGGCGCTCGAGGCTTCGGTCGCGAAGGAGCGCGAAGCCCTGGAAGCCGCAGCCGAAGCCCGGCGCCAGAAGCAGATGCTCGAGCAGGTGAGCGTCATCGGCGCCATGTCGAGCCTCATCACGCATGAGCTTAATGCCCCTCTCAACGCCATTCTCGGCAGCGCCCGCGGCATCGAGCGCTGGTTCGAGAACGAGCCGCCGCCCGAGCCCATCCGCCGCGCGCTCCTTCTCATTGTGCGGCAGTGCCAGCAGGCCTCGGAAATCGTGCAGCACGTGCGCGCCTACGCCAAGCGCCGCGAGATCGTGCGCACGCCGATCGATGCCGGCCGAACGGCGGCGGTCGTGCGCCGCGATCAGTCGCTTAAGCACCCGAACATCCGCTTTGACGCCGACATTCCGTCGACCCCCGTGCTCGTCGCGGGCGATTCGCTCGAGCTCGAGCTCTGCATCGCCAATTTGGTGAAGAATGCCGTGGAGGCGCTCGCGGGCACCGAGCAGCCGCATTTGGTCATCCGCGTGCGTGAAGTCGAGGCGGATCCGTCGGCCGATCCGCCGCGGACCGGGCCGCAGGCTGTGATCGAAGTGGAGGACAATGCGTCGCAGACGCGTCCCGAGGACGTCGAGCACTTCGGCGCGAGGCACCTCGATTCCACGAAGGCGTCGGGCCTCGGGCTGGGGCTTCTCATCGTGCGCGCGATCGTCGAGCGCATGTCGGGAAGCCTTCGGGCCGAATGGGCGGATCCAGGCATGCGCGTGACGCTTGCCTTCCCGCTCCTGAAGCTGGATGCCGGCGGCGCGCCGCAGAAGAATTTGGGTGAAAAAGAAAAGAATCAGGCAGATGCATCATGAAGGAAGCTCAGTTTTCAAACGCTGCGCCGCAGCCCTATGAAAAGCCGTCCAAGCCCTGCGAAAAGCCGCTCGTGCGCATCGTTGACGACGAAGAGGACCAGCGGCAGAGCCTCTCGATGATGCTCTCGATGGAGGGCTGGGAGACGGCGGCCTATGCGTCGGCGAAGGCCTTCTTTGCGGGGGATGCGCCGTCGCGTCCGGGCTGCCTCATCCTCGACGTACGCATGCCCGACGTTTCAGGCATTGAAATGCAGGCCATGCTCAAGACACGGGAGTATCCGCTCCCCATCATCTTCCTCACGGGGCACGCGGACGTCGACATGGCGGTTCATGTGCTGAAAGAGGGCGCGAAGGACTTCCTGCAGAAGCCCGTGGATGCCGAGCGGCTGCTGCAGGCGGTGGCTGCCGTCGTGCAGGCGGACCTTGATCAGCGCGCCTGTCCGATCGACGAAGCCGACTGGCTCGCGCGCGTCGCGAAGCTGACGGAGCGCGAGCGCGAAGTGGCGCTCCTCGTGGCGCAGGGGCTCCTCAACCGCCAGATTGCCGAGCGGCTCGGCATTTCGGAGCGCACGGTGCATCAGCACCGGCAGTCCGCCTATCGCAAGCTCGACGTGCATAACGTCGCGGAGCTCGCGCCCCTCACGGTGCTGATCGAGCGTGGACGTTTGGCGTAGACCCAAGAGGAGCGGCAAAGAAAAAGCCCTTCCTGCAGGGCTTTCAGCGTTTCCAGAAACAGCAAAGCCCGCGCGGCAGATGCCGTAGCGGGCTTTGTGCTTCTGAATCTTCAAAGCGCTGCCACTTCAGGCGAAGCAGCGGCGCAGGAAGTCAGATTAGAAGCGATGACGCAGGCCGACGATGACCTGATAGGTCTGCGGATCGCGATCACGATAGGAGACCTTACCAGCATCGTCCGTGAGCTTCTCGCTGTCGATGCTGTCCTGGTACCAGGAAGCAACGCCGTAGAGGTTGGTGCGCTTGCTGAGAGCATAGGTGTAGCCAAGGCCAACGCCGAAGCGGTCGGATTCAGCCTTCTCAGCGCCGGTCTTGACGGCAGCGTCTTCCGTGCTGGCATAGCCGAGAGCGAACATCGCCGTGCCGCCGAAGACCGGAGCATCAACGCCGGCCATGAAGGCGTAGCCCTTGATGTAGCCGGACGTGCCCTGACCAATGACGGCATACTTGTCAATGCTGTCGCCAGTGGAGGAGTTCATCAGCATGTTGTCGAAATACTGGCCGGCCAAGTAGGTGCGGACGACGCCGAAGTCATAGGAGCCGCCGAGCGTGAAGGCATAGCCGTCATCGATATCCCAGCCCGCATCGAACTTATCGGAAGTCTCAACGTCCAGTTCATTGTTGTTCGACCAGTTGTACCAGTCGGCCGTAGCAACGAGGTTGAGGCCGCCGTTGCCGTAGGTGGCGCCAATGCCGGCATAGCGGTTGGACGTGGCCTTGCCTTCGTCATTGCCGAGGGCCTTATCAGCGGCGCCAGTCCACGCATCCTTCGTGTTGTTGTCGAAGGAGTACTGAGCATAGACGGTGACGCCAGCAAACGTCGGCGACTTGTAAGTCACCATGTTGTCCATGCGCTGGGCGCCGACCATGTAGGTGCTCAGTTCGACGGAGCCGGCCCAGGAGGCGCCGAACGGCGACAGGTTGCCGGCGAGGCCGTACGTGCCGTTGCCGCTCGTCAGCTGGCCCATGCGGCCGAAGGCGAGTTCGCCCCAGGGGCCGGTGACATGCACCTGAGCCTCACGGCCGAAGAGGCGGCTGTTCTGAGCGAGCTTGCCGTCGTCAGCCGAGAAGCCGTTTTCGAGCACGAATCCGACGGAGTAGCCGTTGCCGAGATCTTCAGTGCCCTTCAGGCCGAAGCGGTTGCCGGACTGATTGCCAGCAGCCATTTCGAGCTTGTCGGTAGCATCCTGACCTGCGATGTCGTCATCAACATGCGAGTACTTGAGGCCAAGGTCAACATAGCCGTAAAGGGTCACATCAGCCGCATAAGCGGAGCCAGCCGCAAAAGCGCCGAGAACGGCGAGTGCAGCAAGAGTCTTTTTCATAGTGGATTTCTCCTGTTTATCTTTGAACCCGCCAAAGCAAAATTGCACGCGCTTCGGCTAGTCCGATTCCCATTCTTATCGTTTGTTTAGGCTTTTGGCGCTAGATCATCTAACTAGTTATTAGGAAATTACTTAAAAATCAATACGGTAAGGAAATCCCGCTTGTTGGCAGACAACAACAAAGGCGAGAAAAAGGCGACTTTAACTGTTTGGCAAAAGGAAAATGCCGGAAGTTCAAGCGCTTCCTTTTGCAACATTTCTACTTCTGCGGAACCGTCAAAGGCGCAGCGGACGTCCCAGCCGGGAGAGGAGCGCGTGGCCGGCGATGGGGTTGTGCGCTTCGGGCTTGGGGACGGGCTTTGCGCGCATGCTCGCGACGGCGCCTACAGCCGCCGCCTCAGCGAGATCCGGATCTTCAAGAAGAAGGGACGCATGCTCGAGCGCTGCCGCGGCATGCACCGGCTCGAGGAGGAGCTCCTGGCAGACGGGGCGCCGGAGCTCGGCCGCCTGAGCCTGGCGGTCCGCTTCGGAGAGGGGCTTCGCGTAAGCCGGGCGCGTGCGGGCGGCGAGGAGCGCTTCCGGGCTCGGCAGCGCCGTCTCGGCGGGAAAGCGCCAGGACGCCCAGTTGAAGGTCTTTTCCGTCAGGCGCGCGCGGGTCTTCTCATCGCGGCAGACGATGCTTGTGGCAAGGAGCATCTCGGCGAAGACCGCCGATTCCGTCTGCGAAAATGAAAAGCACTCGAAGAGGCAGCGGGAGCCGGCGGCAATCCACAAGAGCGGAATGCGGCGGTTCTGAAAGTTGAAGGGACGCACGCCCGCAATCCAGTGCAGGCCCTCAAGCGAAGTCGCATCCGGCACGGCAATGCCGAGGTAGAGGGCGGCCGCGTCGAGCATCTTCTCGGCGCAGGGGTGCCGCATGAAGATCGTCCAGGCTTCCTGATGCGCGTAGTCGGCGAGGCTCTCCACGCGCTTCATCTGCCGCGCCGGATGCGTGCGGCCGCTGCGCGCCGCCGCAAACCAGTCGTCCTGCGCGGCTGCCGGCACGAAGTCGTCGAAGGGACGGCGGTCGCGAGGCAGGCCCTTGCGGTCGGTCGGCGCCGTGCGGTTGGCAAGGCGGCAGCCGAGGCGCCTCGCGCGCTCAATGCAGAGGCGCTCCGCGTCGTCAAGCCTGGCGGGCGGGGCTTCGGCAAAGGCGACGTACTCGAAGGGGTGGCCCTGCGTGAGATGCTGCTGATGGCGGCTGACGATGTTCTTGGCCTGCCCGATGTAGAGCGAGCCGTCTTCCCGGATATGGAGGTAGATGCCGGAAAGCGACTCGAAGCTCGCCGCGGCGCTGCCGATGGCGCGGTTGCTCCGCATGTCGATGAAGTGGCGGAAGCTCAGTCGAATGGCAATGTCTCGGGCTGCGTCTTTGTCCATGGCGTCGGTCGGAGAGGGCTGCGGCGCAAGGCGGCCGGCAAGGTCCGCGAACTTTAGCCGATGAGAGGCGGATTGGCAAAAGCGCTCTCAAAAAGAAAGCCTCCGGCAGGCCGGAGGCTTCGAAGGCGATCCCGAACGGCACGCCGGCGCTAGAGAAGCTCGACGCGGATCGTGCCGATGCCGTCGACGCCGCCGAAGAGCTGGTCGCCCGCCTGGACGGGCGCAACGCCGCCCGGCGTGCCGGTGAAGACGATGTCGCCCGGCTCGAGGCGCCAGAACTTCGAGAGCTCGGCAATGATCTGCGCCGCGCTCCGGGTCATGCCGGACGTGCGGCCGTCCTGGCGCTTCTCGCCGTTCACCGTCATCCAGATCGGGAGGTCGGACGGATCGGGCGACTCTGCGGCCGGGAGGACATAGGACACGGGGGCCGAGCCGTCAAAGGCCTTGGCGGTCGTCCAGGGACGGCCAAGCTTGCTGTTTTCGCGCTGCAGATCGCGGCGCGTGAAGTCGATGCCGACGCACCAGCCCCAGACGGCGGCCTGCGCCTCTTCAAGCGATAGATTCGAGCCGCCTTTCGAGAGGCAGGCGACGAGCTCGATTTCCGGCTGCAGGTCGGCGGTGGCAACTGGGAAGGACATGCGGATGGCTTCGCCTTCGGCAGCGGGCGTGACGGCGTCCGTCGGCTTCATGAAGAAGAAGGGCGCGTCGGCCGGGTTGCTCCCCATCTCCTTGGCGTGAGCGCCGTAGTTGCGGGCGACGCAGTAGACGCGGCGCACGGGGAAGAACAGGTGCTCGCTGCCGAGAACGGGGATCACGGCCTGAGCGGGCGGCGCGAAGAGAAACGACATGGCGGAGTCCTCATGCTGAGCGGGCGTTCGGCTGCGGCCCAGAAGGCCGGCGGCGCCCGAATGTCAATTGCCGGCCGCATTGTACGATAGCTCGCGTCAGGCGCTCGGGGCGGTGCCGGTGCAAAAGCCTGCCGCCGCTACAATCAAAGCTTTCATAATCAAAGAAGCTGCCGCGGCGCAGAAGCTGGCGCGGCCTCTGCGGCAGCCGTGCGGCTGGGCAAAAGCAGAGCAAGGCGCGGGGAGGAGGCGCAGAACACGATGTCGGCATCGCAGGACGCGGCGGCAAGCCGCACCTATGTTCGGATGACGACGGCGCCTGTGGCGCCGCTTGTCCTGAAGCTCGGCGTGCCGACGATGCTCTCGATGCTCGTGACGGCGCTCTACAACGCCGCGTCGACCTACTACGTCTCCTATCTCGGCACGTCGGCCGTCGGCGCCATGGGCGTCGTCTTTGCGCTGCAGATGGTGATTCAGGCCGCGGGCATCATGGTCGGGCAGGGCTGCGCCTCGCAGGCCTCGCGGCTTCTCGGCGCGAAGAACTACGCCCGCGCGAACGAGCTCGCGAGCTCCGCCGTCTTTGCCGTGCTCGCGGGCGGCGCGGCGCTGGCCGCGCTTGCCTATGCGATGCTCGAGCCGATTCTTTCCGCCATGGGCGCGACCGAGACGATCATGCCCTATGCGAAGTCGTACGCCGAGGCCGTGCTCCTCGCGGCGCCCTTCATGGCGGGCGCCTTCACGCTCAACAACATCCTGCGCTCCGAGGGGCTTGCGCTCGTCGGCATGATCGGACTCGGCATCGGCGGGCTCCTCAATGTTGCTGCGGCGCCGCTCTTCATCTTCACTTTCGGCTGGGGCATTGCCGGCGCCGCCTGGGCGACAGCGCTCTGCCAGACGCTCTCGTTTGCCATTCTTCTGTCGCACTACTGGCGCGGAAAGGGCTCGATTGCAGTCGAGCGGCGCTTCATTTCGAGACGGGCGGAGACGTATCTCTCGCTCCTCAAGTTCGGCACGCCGTCCTTGACGCGCAATCTCCTCGCTGCCGTCGCGGCGAGCGCGCTCAATCTCATGGCGGGCCGCTTCGGCGATGCGGGCGTTGCCGGCATGTCGATGGTCGGGCGCATCATGATGATGACGAGCGCAGCGATGATCGGCATCGGACAGGGCTTTCAGCCCGTTCTCGGCTACAACTGGGGCGCTCGAAAGTTCGCCCGCGTAAAGGCGGCGCTCGATGCGACGCTCCTGATGGCAACGGCGCTGATGTCCTCGCTCGGACTTCTCGGCTTTCTCTATGCCGAAGACGTCATTCGATTCTTCAAGACTGACGACGCCGGCGTGCTCGCCGTGGGCGTGCTGGCTTTGAAGCTGCAGTGCGCCGCGGCGCCCATCGTTCCCGTCAACGTTATCGGCAACATGACCTATCAGGTGCTCGGCCGCGCGGGCATTGCGACGCTTCTCGCGAGCTCGCGCCAGGGGCTCTTCTTTCTGCCGCTCGTTTTGACGCTGCCGCAGGCCTTCGGCCTCATCGGCCTGCAGGCAGCGCAGCCGCTTGCGGAAGCCTGCAGCTTTCTCCTCTGCGGCTGGTTCGACCTCAAGTTCCGACTCGAGGCGGCCGAGCGGGCCCGGGAGCAATAAGGCAAAAAAAAAGCCGCCGCAGGGGAAGATCTGCGCCGGCTGAGAAAAAAAGCAGAAAAGACGTGCAAGTCCAAATCGTCTTCTCAAAAGAGAGATTGCGGCTGCTGCTGCACTTCCTTGGGAGAACTCTGCAGAAGCAGCGGCCGCTCTGTGATACTAGGCGCCCTCTTTGGGAGAGCTCGCTAGCAGAATGAAGATTGATGGCTCTTCATAAGCTAAACTAATGTTGCAGGTGCTGAAATGCTGCATTTCGTCTTATGAAAATGCAGCAGGCGGTCTCAAGGAACCCCGGAATTTAGGGTTTTCCTGTGCTTTCTCAAGGCGTCTCTCATTCGGTCGGCGGCTGCGCTGACGAGCTTTTGCAAGATGACCTTTCCCATTTTCCCCACCGCTTCGCTGCAGGCGCTTGCTGCTGCGGCCGAGACGGGGTCCTTTACGGAGGCCGGCAAGGTCCTCGGCCTTTCGCAGTCTGCTGTTTCTCAAGCGATCGACCGCTTGGAGCGGCAGTTCGGCCTGGCGCTCTTCGATCGTTCGAGCCGTCCGATGGCCCTCACGCCGGAAGGGCGGGAGCTTGCGGGGATAGCGAAGAAGTTTCTGCTTGACGCCGAATTTCTGGCGGATGCGGCGGCCCGCCTCAAAGCAGGCGAAGCGCAGAGCGTGCGCATTGGGATTACGGCTGTCGTCGACCGCTTCATCGGTCCGGACATCGAAGCGGCGCTCATTCCGAAGACGAAGCGCTTTGAGGCGATCGGAGGCATCAGCTCTGAGATCAATCGCGCCTACCTCGCTGACGAGATCGATGCGGCGGTTGCCTATGGCATTCCGAGAGAAAGGAGGATCATCGGCTTCCCGCTGCTCACGGAGCGCTATCTCATCGTCTGCCCCAAGTCCACGGGTGCAGAGGAGGATGAAATGCCGATCGCAAGGCTCAAGCCCTGCCTCTCGCTGCCCTTCGTCGCCTACCGGCAGCTTGCCACCGACTGGGCGAACACGAAGGTGATGCGCCGGCTTCTGAGCATCCCGGCCGAAGATGCGGTGTCGCTGCAGAGCTCAGCCGCTGTGGCGGCTGCCGTGACGAACGGCCTCGGCTGGACGATCATGTCGCCGCTGGCGCTCTGGGCCGTGCGCGACAAGCTTGACGGCGTTTCCGTGCACGGCCTCGGCAGCCTCTCTTCCGAGAAGACGCTTTGGTCGGCGGCCGGCGCTCTGCGCTACCGGGGCTTTGCCGAGGCGGCGGCCGCTGTCTTCAAAAAGTGGTTTGTTTCGAAGTGGCTGCCGGAGATGGCCGAGAAGAAGCCAGCCGTGATCCGCTATGTCCGCCTTCATGATGCGGACGGCTCGCTCGGCGCGCCGAAAAGCGATTCGGCTGCAGCTTCGGCCGCTTCCCGCTCCTTTGCTGAAAAGCAGCAGAAGATCATCTCTCCGCGCCAAGGGTGAGCGGCTGCCGTCTGCAGGATGATGCTTGCCGCGCGCTGATAGGGGAAGCGGTGCACGCCGGCGCTGATGCAGGGGAAGGCCACGGTTCTGAGGCCTTCGGCAGCTGCAATGTCGAGCGCGGCGCGGCAGCAGGCGGCAAGCGCTTCGTCTTCGCCAGCGCTGCCGCCGAGCCAGCGAGGGCCGACCGCGTGGAGAATCCGGCGGCAGGGGAGCGCAAAGGCGTCCGTAGCGACGCAGCTGCCTACGGGGCAGGGCGCTTCAATGCGGCGGCAGACTTCAAAGAGGCCGGGGCCCGCGGCGCGGTGAATCGCGCCGTCGACGCCGTAGCCGCCCATGAGGGAAGGCTTGGCGGCGTTGACGACGGCGTCGACCGCCTGGCTGATGATGTCGCCCGTTCGGATGCGGATGCGCTTGCCGTTCGGCAATTCAAACAGACGGTCGGGAACGGCATTTGAGGGATGGGAAGCGGATGAGCTGGCAACGGCTGTCATGAACGGCTCCTAGGAGTGAGGGTGCTGAAGGCATTTTCTGGTTTGATGCGCGGCGCTTTGACGCAGCCGAACCCATCTGCTGTCATTTCCTGCCTGCTTGCTTCCGTGAAGGGCCTCTCGAGATACTATGAAGTCTTTCTTCGGCGCTCTGCCGGAGAAGCGTGCGCTTGAGGAGGAACGCGATGGAGACGCGCTTGAAGGATGCGGGAGACAGTCAGGAAAAGGTTTGCAGCCGCCGCAAGGCGCGTCTGGATCCGCCGGCCTTCTGCTGCCGGGCGCCGCTCGAGGTGCGCGGGCTGCGCATTGGAGTCGGCCGCCCAAAGCTGATTGCGCCGACGACGAGCCGCACGCCTGAAGCGCTGGCTGCAGACGCTGCTCGTCTTGCAGCCATGCCGGAAGTCGATCTCATTGAAGTGCGGCTGGATGCTCTCGGACGGCTCTCTCCCGAAGCGCATGCCGCCGCGCTCAAGGAGGCTGCGGCGGCAGCAGGGCGCAAGCCCGTTCTGGCGACGCTTCGGGACAAGACGGAAGGCGGCGCCTTCGAAGCGGACGACGCCTACTACGGCGCCGTCTGCCGCGCCGTCATCGGACTCGGCGCTCAAGCGGGCGCGGCGCTCATCGACCTCGAGCTCTTCCGCGATCCGTCGATGACGGCGGCGCTCGTCAAGGCCGCGCACGAAGCCGGGCTCTTCGTCGTCATTTCAGACCATGACTTTGAAGGAACGCCCGACGAGGCGGAAATGTTTCGCCGGCTTTGCCTGGAAGAGCGCCTCGGCGCCGACATTCTGAAGCTTGCCGTCATGGCGCGCGGTCCCGAAGATGCGCTTCGGCTCATGTCGGCCACGGCGGCGATGCGCCGCGCCTTCACCGAGAAGCCGCTCCTCACGATGGCGATGGGCAGGTGGGGCGTCATGACGCGCCTGGCGGGAGAGGCCTTTGGGGCCGATCTCACCTTTGCGAGCGCAGGAGAGGCGAGCGCCCCCGGCCAGGTGCCGGCAGGGCCCTGCCTCGCGGCGCTTGAGACGCTGCACCACGCCATGACGCAGGCGTAGCGCTTCGTTCAGGGCTTCGGCGCAGCGGCCGGAGAGGGCTTGAGGTTCTGCGCTTCCGCGGCAGGCGCCAGCTTGAAGAGGCGGTCGCCCGGGCGGACGCGTTCGGGCACGGCGAAGGTCGTTTCCGAGCCCTTCGGCGCCAGCGCGCCCGGCTTGTCGTTCACATAGAGGCTTTCCGCCGTGCCGAAGACGGCGCCCGAGGTCGGGCCGATCACAATGAAGCGGTCGCCCTGCGAGAGCGGCTGCGCTTCGATGAGGAAGTGTCCGATGCCGGACTTGGCGTAGTAGTTGAGGCAGCGTCCGCAGTAGACCTTCTTCTCCGCAGCGATCGAGCCGTCGCCTTCAGTCTGATCGAGCGACTGCGCGCCGAGATACCAGCCTTCCCAGAATCCGCGGTTGAAGACGCTCGAAAGCCGCTCGTCCCAAGCGGTGCGGGAGGCTTCCGTCCAGCGGCCTTCGAGCACCGCATCAAGCGCCTCGCGGTAGCACTCGACCGTCGTGCGGACGTATTCGGGGCTTCGCGCGCGGCCTTCGATCTTGTAGACCTTGATGCCGGCGGCGACCATGCGGTCCATGATGCCGATCGTCTTCAGATCCTTGGGCGAGAGGAAGCGCCGGCCGTCGAAGTCGATCACGTCTCCGCGCTCGATGTCCGTGAGGCGGTACTTGCGGCGGCAGTTCTGCAGGCATTCGCCGCGGTTGCCGCTCTTGCCCCGCGTGAAGTAGCTGAGGTTGCACTTGCCGCTGATCGCCATGCAGAGCGCGCCGTGGCAGAAGCATTCAATGCGGATGAGGCGGCCGCTCGGGCCGCAGATCCGCTGCGCCTCGATTTCGCGCGAGACGGCGGCGATCTGCTCGAGCGTGAGCTCGCGGGCAAGGACCGACACGTCGGCGTAGGGCGCGTAGAAGCGGAGCGCTTCGGCGTTGGAGACGCTCAGCTGCGTCGAGAGATGCACTTCGAGCCCGAGCGCGCGGGCGCCGAGAATGGCGGCGGGGTCTGCGGCGATGATGGCCGAGATGCCGGCGTCCTTCGCGGCCGCGAGGATGTCGCGCATGAGCGGGAGCTCTTCGTCGTAGACGATGGCATTGAGCGTGAGGTAGGACTTGGCGCCCGCTTCGCGGCAGCGCCGCGCGATTTCCGGGAGATCCTTGACCGTGAAGCCCTGCGCGGCATGCGCGCGCATGTTGAGGGCGCCTGCGCCGAAGTAGACGGCGTCGGCGCGTGCGGCGAGCGCGGCGGAAAGCGCGGCGAAGCCCCCGGCCGGGGCCATGATTTCGTAGCCCTCGAGGGCGTGAGCGTTGCAGGTGGTCATGTCGAAGCGGCCGCACACACGCCGAAGAGCAGCGTGGGTAGGCCGAAGAGTGAAGGAGAAGAATCAGCGAGGCGGTGCCCAGGGGGCTTGCCGCCTCGGACAGGCGTCCGCCACATTCTAAAGAGGCGGGAGGGCGCTCTTCGGCAGCTCAGGCGGCCGGCGCTTCGAAAACGCTTGCCGAAACCGAGAGCTGCTGCTCGGCCCAGCCGCAGAAGACGCCGCGCTCGAGCGCCGCATCATCGGCGTCGCGGCCGCGCGCGATTTCAATGCACCGGTCGGCGCTGCAGCCGTTCGTGGGATCGACGCCAATCCAGCGCGAGCCGCTCCAGGCCTGCACCCAGGCGTGCGTGGCGCCTTCGCCCTGAAGGAGGCCGGCGGCGTAGAGCGCTGGAATCCCCCAGAGGCGCAGAAGGGAGGCGAGCGTCTGCGCGTAGTCCTGGCAGACGCCGCGGCCGAGCGCGAGCGCCGATTCTGCCGCCGTCGCGGTCTGCGTGGCGCCGGGCTCATAAATGAAGGCGTCGTGAACGGCATGCATGGCGGCGAAGATGCGCTCTTCGGCGGAAGCATCCGCAGCGACGCGGCTTTTGGCCGCTTCGGCAAGCGCGCGGATCTGCGGCCCCGGCATGGTGAGCGCTGTGGGCAGCAGGAAGTAGGGCGCCGGGCGGCGTCCGTCCGCAGCAGTCAGGTCGACTTCCACTTCGCCCTCGGCCCGCACGGCAAAGCTGCTGTGCGGCGCGTCGATGCGGCCCGTCCACGTGCTGTTGCCGAGGATCGGATCGGTCGTAAAAAAGAGGGGCGCCGCCGGCTCGACCGCAAAGGTCGAGCGCACGAGGCGCTGGCCCGGCCGATCAGCGGGCAGCGGGCGGATGCGGAACACGTGGCGCTCGACGGGCGACGAAAAGCGGAAGTCGGTCCGCAGGGAGAAGCGGAGCTTCACGGACAGTCTCCTTAGAGGAATCGAGGCCCCGTATCCTAATGAAGTTTGTTGACAAGCGCGAGGAGCTTCTGCCGGTCGGGCTGAGCGCCGGGCCGGCTGAAGGCGGCGGCTTCGGCCTCGAGCGCGTCGACGGCCGATTCGTTCAGGAGCGGGCGGATGCTTCTTGTATGCGAAAGGAGACGGTGGGCCAGGGCGTCAATCCGGTATTCCGGCATCTCGAGGCGGAGCATGAGGTCGAGCCGTTCGGCGTACTTGCCGGTTTTGAGCAAGTCGCGCCGCTCGAGCGACGCCACGCGGTCGTCGACCGAGCCCCAGAAGGCGAGGAGAAAGTCCGAAATGCGCTGCGTTTCCAGAAAGGCCGATTCAGCGGCGCCGCCGGCCTCGAGGCTGTCGAGAGCGAGCTGAATGTAGGCCATCGTCTCCGTCGTAATGAAGTTGCGCATCACGATTGCGTTGTCGTAGGCGTGCGAGAGGCTGCTCGCAATCGAATCCGGATTCGACGCATCGAAGAGATAGCGCCGCACAAAGTCCTCCGGCCCGTCGTAGGGGCAGGAGATCGAGAGGCGCCGGCAGAATTCGACGTAGTCGCTGCCGTTCTGATCGAGCATGCGGTCAAGCGCTCGATTGAAGACGCGCAGCGTCGAGTAGACGCGCTCGACGTAGCGGCCGAGCCAGAAGAGGCGATCGGCCTGATCGGCGGAAATGGCGGTAATCGCAGGCATGGGGTGAAAAGCTCCTCTATCTCGAAAAAGCGGCTTGGATGCGGTCAGGATGCGGCGCGCGCCTCGGCGGCCGGCGCGGGCGCCTTCACCCACGTGTCCTTGAAGCCGCCGCCCTGCGAAGAATTGACGACGAAGCCGCCTGCAACGCGCGAGAAGCGCGTGAGGCCGCTCGTCCAGACTTCAGTGCCGTCTGCGCCGGTGAGCACGAAGGCGCGCAGGTCGGCCTTGCGCATCACGGCGCCGCCGTCGTCAAGCACCGGCAGGTCGATGAAGTCGACGACCTCCTGCGCGATGAAGCGGCGAGGCTCCTTTTCAATGCGGCGGCGCCAGCCGTCGAGCTCTTCGGCGGACATGCCGCTGCCGAAGACGACGCCGTAGCCGCCCGCTTCCGCCACGTCCTTTACGACGAGGCGCTCGAGGTTGTCGAGCACGTACTCGCGGTCTTCCTTGAAGCAGGGGAGGTAGGTCGGCGCATTCGCGAGAATCGGCTTCTCGCCGAGGTAGTACTCGATCATCTTCGGCACGAAGTAGTAAATGCCCTTGTCGTCGGCCGCGCCGTTGCCCGGCGCATTGATGAGGGCGACGTTGCCGGCGCGGTAGGCGTCCATGATGTCGGGCACGCCGATGAGGCTTTCCGGGCGGAAGACGAGCGGATCGAGGTAGTCGTCCGAAATGCGCCGGTAGAGCGCGCCCACGCGCACGCGGCCGCTGCTCCCAGCGCTGCGGAACCAGAGCTTGCCCTCGTCGACGAAGAGGTCTTCAGGCATCGCAAGCGCGAAGCCGGTCTTCTCCGAAAGGTAGCTGTGCTCAAAGAAGGCGGCGTTGTAGCGGCCGGGGGTGAGGATGGCGCAGATGCCGTCGGCGGCGACGCTCTTCATCGTGCGCTCCAGGAGCGCCGGATACTGGCGGTTCTCAAGGATGCTTGCGCTGCGGAAGGTCTGGGGCGAAGCGCGCCGGCAGATTTCGCGCGCAATGAGCGGGTAGGAGGCGCCGGAAGGAATGCGCAGATTGTCTTCAAGCACGCGCCACTCGCCCGTCTTCGACTGCACGAGGTCGATCCCTGCAATATGGGCATAGATGCCGCCCGGCGGCGTGATGCCGTCGCAGGCTGGCAGGAACCCCGGCGACGAAATGACAAAGTCTTCCGGCACGACGCCGTCCTGGATGATCTCGCGCTGGCTGTAGACATCGGCGAGGAATCGGTTGAGCGCCGTGGCGCGCTGCGCGAGGCCTTTGGAAAGCGTTGCCCATTCGTCGGCTTCGATCACGCGAGGAATGGGATCGAAGGGAAAGAGCTGCTCTCGGAACTTGCCGTCCTTATAGATGCCGAACTTCACCCCGTATCGGGCGAGGAGCGCGTTGATCGCCGCGCAATTGCGGATGAGAGAGTCCATGCCAGAGTTCCTTGGTCGTCGGTTCGAGCGGAACGGCGCGGCGGCTTGGGCGGCATGCGGCCGGAGAAGACGCTCGCGGCCGAGCCGTAGGGGTCTTTCTTCATTAGGTGCGCATTTTTGCAGGCGCGTTTTTCGAGCTAGGCAGTTTGTCTAAGCCCGCGCCGCACTGAAGCGCATGAAAGCAGTGCATTGCATGAGCTACTAAACGGACTCTCCGTTTTGCGGACTCTGAAAACACAAAAACCCCGCATCCTGCGTGCATTAGGATGCGGGGAACCGTGTGCTTCAAGCGGAAGCTGATGAAGAAGACCTTGCTGCAGTCAAAAAATCATCAACGCGCTTTAGGCGGTTTTTAGAACTTGTGGATGAGGCCGGCCATCACTTCGACGGTCGACGGATCGCGATCCAGGTCCGTGGCAGACAGGTTCTTCACGCTGTCGCGGGTGTAGGCGGCAGCCGTGTAGACGCTCGTGCGCTTCGAGAGGCTGTAGTCGTAGCCGACGGAGATGTTCCAGCGGGAGACTTCACCCTTTTCGGTCAGTTTTTCTGCAGCCGCGTTGGCTTCAGCATCCATATAGCCAATGCTGGCCTTGGCCGTGCCGCCGAAGCAGGGAACGCCGAGGCCGAGAGCGATGCCGTAGCCGTCAGCGCCTTCAACGCCCGCGAAGGAGTAGCCGCCGGAGGTGATCGTGCTCGCCTGCTTGCTCGCAGCCGTCTGGCCGACAGCGGCCGAGTTCTGGAAGTACTGCGCCATGGCGTAGACCTTCATGATGCCGAAGTCGTAGTTGCCGCCGAGGGTAACGTTCAGCGCATCGTCAAGCTTGTCGGTGTCGTAGTAGTAGGAGCCATAGTTCATGGAATCCACCACGCCGACGAGGTAGAGGTTGTTGGCCTGGTACGTTGCGCCGATGGCGTAGTAGCGGTTCACAGAGGCCTTGCCTTCAACGCCGTGAGCGCCGTCCTTGTCGGCCGTAGCGCCGGACTGCGTCGTCGTGCCCGTGCCCTTAGTGTTGGTGTCAAACGAGTACTGAGCGTAGACGTTGAAGCCAGCAAACGTCGGGGTCTTGTAGGTGATCGTGTTGTCGAAGCGATCCCAGGTCGAGCCGGTCACGAACTTCTGGCCGACGGAATCCTGCCAGCCGGAGGAGAACGGCGAGGTGTTGCCGAAGAGGCCGAATGTGCCGTTGGCGCTCGTCAGCTGGCCGACGCGACCGAAGGAGATGGTGCCGAAGGAGCCCTGGAGGTAGGCCTGGGATTCACGGCCGAAGAGGCGGCCGCCGTTGCCGAGCGCGCCGTCATCGGCGGTGAAGCCGTTTTCAAGAACGAAGCCGACCGTCAGGCCGTTGCCGAGGTCTTCCGTACCCTTGAGGCCGAAGCGCGAGCCGGAATTCTGGCCGGACATCATGCGGAAGGAATCCTGAGCATCAGCAGCGGTGTCGGCATCGACGTGCTGATAGTTGAAGCCGTAGTCAACGACGCCGTAGAGCGTCACATCCGCAGCAGCAGCGGAGCCGGCAAAAGCGCCGAGCACAGCAAGAGCGGCAAGAGTCTTTTTCATGATTTGTATTTCTCCAATATTTGGACAGCACCTCTTCCCTGGAGGTGCATGGATGCATTGTGCAGGCGCTTCTGAGATCACGGAATTTGAAGTTGTCAAGTGCTCTTAAAAAAAAAAACAATGTTTACTATATATTTGACAAAAATACGTATATTTGAGATGTTGGCTACGTGCAACGCTTATTGGTTTGTCAGATGCTGAACAGGGACTCTGGATGGCTCGACTAAGGTTTGGCGTGCATAGAGATTTAGGCAGTCAATGCAGTAACTCCCACTGAGGCGGGCACAAAAAAGCCTGCCGAAGTGGGCAGGCTTGCTGAGCGGCGAGGCGCAGCTTTCGCTGCATCGCTATTCGCCCATCATGCTTCGATCAGAAGATCTTCCTTGGTGAAACCAGCATCAAGCGCAGCTTTGAACCAGCCAGGCATCTGGCCGCGGCCGCTCCAAGTCTTGCCTGAATCCGGATCGCGATACTTCGGTGGAGGCGTCGTCTTGGCGGATTTAGCTGCAGGCTTGGCAGCCTTCTTGAATTTGATGGCCGATGCAGGCACTTCGAAGGCGTCGACAAGGCGCTGAATTTCTTCAACAGCCTTCCGATAGAGTTCGGCCTTCTTCTCTTCGGCCTGCTTCTGAAGCTCAACGTATTCGGCAAGTCCGTCCTTGAGGCTCTGTTCCATAAAAAGACTCCATGAAGGGGAAAAAAGGAATCAAGGAGGATCATAAAGTTGAAAGCGCCGGCAGGCAAGAAAACTGAACAGCTGGCAGCGAATGAGGATTGAAAGCGGCGCGGGCTTGTTCTGCGACATTTCGCCGTGCCGAGAACGAACGCTTCGTTTTCGTTTGGGCTGAACATGAAAAGTGAGCGGACCGAAGCGGCGGATGGCGCTTCGATCCGATTTTCAGCCTGCAGCCAGGCCCGCAGGTGGGGGCCGCCGCTGCCGCGCCGGACGGTCGCTTCGGAGCCGGCAGGCGCCTGGCGGCGTCAGTGAAAGGCGGCTCGTCCATGCATGGGGACGAAATGTCAAGGCTTTGCGCAGCAAATCCAGTCCGTTGTTCAAATGTTGTTCCGAAGATAATTTAATTCAAATTTAGAAGTTTTCCTGACTTTGTCGAACTGTCGATCAGATCATATTCGGCCATTTATTCGTTCGTTTTTTGACTGTTTGAAGACGAGATTCGCTCGATGGCATCCGCCTTTTCAATCGGACTATGCTGCGGATTGAAAGCCGGTCCAAGCGAGAGCCGCAGCGCAGCGGCGAGTCCGATTTCTTCTTCTCGGTATCGATCGGCAGCGGCGCGCTGAACGGCTGCATCATCTTTCGCCTGCGATTTGGCCTGCTGCAGGCGGGATTGAATGCCGGCATGAAGAGACGGCGAGCCGTTTGAAAGCGGCTCGCCCGACAGCTTTTCAGCCTTTCCTTCGCTCGCGGCTCGGAGCTCGCCCGCGCGGGCGGCCGCCCAATCTTCGGAGGCGGCGCGGTCGGCGTCATAGCCGGCGCTTCGCGCTTCAAGCGCCGCATAAGGTTCGACGGCTTGGGGCGCTGAAGCAGGCGCCGGCGCGGCATTCGCGCTGAAGCTCTTCTCGAGGTAGCCCGAGAGCACGGACTGCAGCGCCTGCAGATGCGCAGGATCGTGGTAGTAGCGAAGCGCTTCGTCAGGCGTCATGCCGCTTCGGTTGACGAGGGCGGACTGCAGATTGCCGAGGTCCATCGCTACAGCGGCGCTGACGCTTGACGTGCGACGCTCCGAAGCGCTCTCGCTGCGGGCCGTCGATGCGGCGTCGGTCTGGCTCTGCGCGATGCGGGCGCCTTCGGTCGACGCGCTCGATTCGCTGTCATGAAAGGCGGCCGTGCGGGTCCGCACGCCGGCTGCAAGGCGGCTCGAGCTCGCTGAGCGGCTTTGCGCGGCGCGCTTTTCCCAGGCGGACGCCGATCGGGAGCCGAGCGCTTCGGCGACGCCGTCCGTCTGCGCGGCCGTCGTGCTCGCGCCGAAGCGAAGGCCGCCCGACGCTTCAAGGCCTCGTCCGCCCGAAAGGCCGGCGGCCGCATCGGCGCCTTTTCGGCGGGCGGCGCCGCCCGCCGCCTGCAGGGTCGGCGCGCCGGAGAGAAGCGCTGAAGCCGCTTCTGCGCTGCCTGCCTCGTCTTCAAGGGGCGTGCGGGCGATGCCGGTCTCTGCCTCGGCTGCGTCCGGTGCCGTCGAAGCGAGGCGTCCGATGCCGGCCCCGAGCCCGCCGGCGGCGCCGAGGCTCGACTGAAGCGCGATGGCTTCGCCTGCGCGCGCTCCCGATGCGAGCGAGAGCGCGCGGGTGCTCGAAAGCGACGAGGCGGCGGCTTCGCCCTCGCTGCTCGCAAGCGTCTGCGATTCGCTTCTCGCGGAGGTCGATGCGGCGCCGCGAGCGGTCTGCCAGCCGGCTTCGGAACGCGTGAGCGCCGAAGATTCGTGGGCGGAGAGGAGCGTGCGTCCGCTCGTGAAGGCGGCGGATTCCGAATAGGCGGCGTCCCGGGCGGCGCCGGCGCCAGCCTGGCTCGTCACCTCCAGGCCGAGGTTCACGCGGTTGACGGACGCGCCGGAGACGAGGCCTGATTCAGCATCCTGAATGACGCTGCCGTAGGCGGTCGTGCGGCGGTGGACCGTGCCTTCGGCAAAGGATGACGACCAGTCGGCCTTGTTGGCCTGCGCATTGCCGGCGGTGATGTTGTCGATCGAGGCGTTGCCGAGAGAGGCGTTTCCCATCGAGAGGCTTGCGCTCTGGGCTGAAGCGGCTGAAGCGGCCGGCTGCATGAGGGAGCCCACGAGGCTTGCCGCGCCCATTTCGGAGGCTCTCGCGATCATGAAGGCCATCGCCGGCACAAGGAGCATCGCCCAGCCTGCCATTGCCTGCGACGAGGCGCCGGCGTCGCGGATGAAGTCCGCGGCCTGCAGCGTTGCGCCGCCGTAGGCTTCGATCAGCCGGTTCATCGGATTGGCGTCGTGCCGGATGATGAGAAAGTTCACGATCGACGCGAGCGGCGCCCAGAGCGCAAGCCAGAAGAAGAGCGTCGCGTACATCCGAAGCGCGGCGGCGCTTCGGCTGCCGAGCGCCGCCGCCATCAGAAAGACGATTGGAAAGGCGCCGATCACGATGAATTCGAGGATGCTGCGGATCTTCGGGAGCTGCGTCGCGGCGAGCTCGCCCATCGTGCGAAAGCTGATTTCGCTCGAGAGGTTGCCCTGCGCCTTCGAGAGCTGCACGGCGGCGGCGATGGGGCTTTCGCTTCTTGCCGCATAGCGGGAGAGCCCCTCGGGCACGGCCGCGAGCAGCAGCGAGTGCGCGAGGCTCTCCGACATCGAGCGCGCCGTGCCGAGGAGAAGCGCCTGCGCTTCAGGGACGGCCTCTCGGAGCGCGGCTTCCATCATGGCGTTCTCGGTGCCGGCGAGCCGCATCATGAGCGCCGATTCCTGCTTGGGGATCTCCTTCTCCGCGAGGATGCGCTTCACTTCCGAGAGCGCATCCGGGCAGAAGAGCCGCTCGCCGGAGGCGGAGAGCATGAAGCGGGCGGGATTCATCCAGCCCGGCTGCGAGACGGTGGAGAGAAGGTCGGGCGAAGCGAGGAGCTCGCGCAGCTTCGCGTCGTCGCCCGCCGCTTCGGGTGCAACGCACCGCTCGATCCAGCCGGAGAGCGCCTCGCGCGCCTCCGGCGTGATGGGGCCGGCGTTGTGGATCGCCGCGACGACGCGCTCGGGAAAGGCGGCGCCGAAGCGCGTGAACTTTTCGGCGTCGACGTCGGCGAAGGCGGCTTCAAAGGCTTCGGCCATCCAGCGGCCGACGCTCGACGAGGCTGAGGCGAGAAAGCCCGCACCGAGCGGCACGTTGGCGACGGCCTGAGCCGAGAGCGAGCGCGGATCGATGACGTTGACCGTCACGCGCGGCACGAAGAAGGCGAAGTAGAGCAGGATGAGCGAAAAGAACCAGACGGCGATGTCGCCGCCTCGGGCGCGCACGCAGGCGGCGCCCGCCGCGCCGATGAGGCCGAGAAGCGCAGCGGCGGCGAGGAGCTCCGCGTAGCTTGCCGTGCTCGTGAGCGAGGCCACGGCTCGGAAGAGCTCGGCGGCAGATTCGCCGCTCCAGCTCGCGTAGTAGTCGAAGGCGGATAAGGCCATGGGGGCTCCGAAGGACAAAAAGGGGAAAAATGCCGGCGGCGTCGTCAGAAGCGAAGCGGCCGGCCCGGCAGGCGCTCGGCCGCTTCGATTGCCGCGCGCCCGAAGACCGCCCGCTCGATCTGTGCGGCCATGGCGGCGTACTGCTGCGCCTTGGCCATCGCTTCGTAGAGCTTTCGCTGCCGGCCGCGGAGCTCCGTCTGCACGGCTTCAATGCGCGCCGTCAGCCGCGCCGCATGCTCGGCCGAGACGGCGTTGGCGCCTTTGGCTGAGGAGGAGGAGACGGCGAGGCGGATTTCCGCCGCGAGGCTTTCGACGGCGTTCCCAACCGCCTCCCAGGCCGCCGCTTCCGAGAAGATCCGCAGGAAGTCGTCCGAGAGCGCCGCCACCTTGAGGCTCGCGCTCGCCTCGATGAGGCCGAGGATCGGCACGGAGGAGATGTTGGCGAGAAGCGCGAGCTCGTCCTCCTTCACGAGCGAGCGGCTGCGGGCGAGGAGCGCCTGCTGGTAGTGCTTCGCGGCCGCATGAATGCGGTAGGCGAGATTCGCGCTCTGAACCGTCTCCTTCGCGGGCGCGAGGCAGCGCCTCTCTTCGTCGCAGACCCAGAGCGGCAGCGACGCCGTCTTTGCTTCCGCGTCGCCGAAGCTCTCCCAGGCGAGGTCTTCGCCCGGGATCTCGTAAGCGGAGACGGTGGCGTCGGCGCCCGAGCCGGACTTGCGGTAGATGACGGTGCCGAGGAGCGTCATCATCATTTCGAGGTCTTCCTCCGAGAGCGTGCCGGAGAACTTGCCGCCCTTGAGGAGCGACCAGGTGAGGTTGATTTCGGCGGCTTCGACGACGGCGCCGCCGGAGTCGGTGCGCTCCGGAACGCTCGAGAGCGCGGCGCTGCCGTCCGTGCGCGTGAGGCGGTCGGCTTCCGAGGCGTCGTCCGCCTGGCCGGAGCTTCGCAGCGCATTCTTTGCTCGGTAGCCCATGCCGCTGAAGAAGGCCGAGGCGCCCGTCTGGTCGAAGATCGTCTGCGCGGCCGTGCAGCTGTCGCTGAACTGGCTCGTCGAGCGCATGATGAGGTCGCGAAAGCTCGTCACCATTTCATTGAGGTCGGGCGAGAGGCTCTGCAGCGCGAGCTGAAAGGCGAGGCCGGGCATCGCCGTGCCGACGCTTCGGAGAAAGCTCACGAACTCCTCGCGGCTCGGCAGCGAGAAGGCGCCGAGAAAGATGTCGATGCCGCCGCAGCCTGCCTTGAGGCGGGGCGCGTCGAGCGTCATGGGCGTGAAGTCCTTGCGGGGCGTCTTGATGACGAAGCGTCCGCCGGTCGCGAGCGAGACGCCCTGCGACTGGTAGATGCCCGCGGGCGTACGCGCCGTCTGCGCGCCCGCGGCGTCGTAGTAGTCCTCGAGAAAGCCTGCATGCGCTGGCGGCGCAGCGCCTGCGGCGAGAAGAAGAGAAAGGGCGAGCGCGGCGGCGCGGTTCTGATGATCTGGCATGTCGGCGGTCCTTTAGGCCGGCTGAAGGAGACGAAGGAAAAAGTGATGGGAAATGTGCAGGCGCTTTCTCAGGGCGCGGCCGGGCTTTTCGCCCGGGCGCTCGGGGCCTGATCGGCGTCCGAAGGCGCCGCCTTTTCTGCCGCGCGAAAGGCCTCGCCCGAGAGCAGCGCCCGGCCGCTTCGGGTGGGGAGCGCCGCGTCGTTTCCGATCGGGATCGGGGGCGAGAGGAGGAGAAGGAGGCGCTTTTTCAGCTCGGCCGTCGACACGGGCCCCGTCGCGACGAGGAGCGGGCCGGAGAGCCGCCGAAGCGCTTCGAGCCTCGCGTCAGGCTTCGGGAGCAGCACGAGTGCGGGGAGCTGCTTCAGGCCAAGCTTCGCCGTGATGCCGTTGTCGGGCCTGGCCTTGCCGATGGGCTCGACCGCGCGGCCGTCGGGCGACACGGCGAGGAGCTCGAAGCCCGCCCGCCGGGCGAGCGCGCGAACGGGGCCCGCCGCGAGCGCATCCGTCTCGGCGTCGCCCGATGCGGCGAAGATGAGGCCGGATTCGGCGGCAACGGCCGCGAGAAGCGCCTCCTTCCCGGCTTCGGCTGATTCGTCGAGCGCGGCGGTGGCGTGATTCGCTGTCGGGTGCGAGGCGGTCCAGTCGTACTGCGGATAGGCGATTCGCATGCGAGAGAACGCGTCGCTGAACTGATGGGCTTTGCCGAGCATGAAGCTGTTGACGGCGAGCCACGCACGGATGTTCTCGGGGGTCGGCGCCATCACGGCGCGCTCGAGCCGCCGCTTGGCCTCCCGTCGGACGTCTTCGACGGTGGCGAGCGCGCTGAAGTCGTCCGGGTCCGCAGGCGGAGCAGCCTCGTCGGCGCGCGGGGCTTCCGGTGCTGGAGCCGGCTGCGGCTGCTCCGCCGGGTCCGGATAGAAGAGGAAGGGCCGCTCAGGATCGCGCCAGACGTCCTGCGACCACCAGCCGGCGGCTTCGGCCGCAGCCGATGCGGCGCCGCTTGCGGAGAGGAGCGCGGAGAGCAAAGCGCAGAAGGAAGCGGCTTGAAGGCGCGTCTTTTTCATGGCCGAACCTCCTTTCGGGCGTGCGCAAGCCACGGCGCATCGGGCCGGATGGCGCTTCGCTGCCTCGGATCGGCGGCGTAGGGGCCCCAGGACGGATGCTCGAGCGCCGGACGCCGGAAGCTGCCTCGGAGGCCGGCGGGGCCCGCTGAGACGATGGCGTCGGATTCGGGGTCGCGCAGCCGCCCCGTCGCGCCCGGGACGGGCGAGAGCGTGCCGAGCTTGCCCGCGAGCATATCCTTCACGCGCTCTTCGGCGCGCGCGGCGGCTTCGTCGGCGGAGATCCCTTCGGCGTGCTTTGCCGCTTCCCGCACGACGTCGGCCGCGAATTCCGAGAGGTCCATCTTCGTGAAGTCGAGCGCTTCGAGCTCTTCGGCCGTGAAGCCGCGCGCATCGGGCGCGTCGGGCGAGCCCCACCCGCGGCCGAGCTGGCCGCGGCCTTCTTCATTGATGATGCGCGCGAGGCGCGAGTTGAAGCAGACGTAGTGCTGCACGGATTCCAGACACCCGAGGCCGCCCGCGGACTTGCCGCAGGTCGAGCCGACATAGCGGCAGAGCCGCTCGCCGCGCGCCATGGCGACTTCCTGGTCTTCGGCCGTGCAGGCGCTGTAGTGCTCCCAGAAGGCGATGGCGGCCGAGGCGAGGAACATGGCGGGCGAAAAGCTGAAGCTGAAGCCGTTCGATTCGCTCCAGGCGGCGGAGACGCCCCAGTAGCTGAAGCTCGGGCTGTAGACGCCCGAGCCAGCGGTTCCGTAGAGCTTCGTGAGGAGCCACGACGTGCTGTCGGACCACGAAAGAAGGTCGTAGACGTAGGGCGAGCCCACGTACTTCACCGCTTCCCAGCCGGCTGAGGCGCCGAACGAGAGCATGAGGCCGAAGGCGCTGCCGTTGTCCATGCCGGCCTTCGCTTCTGCGCGGCAGCACGAGGGCGCGCCGCGCCGATCCCGGCACGAGAGATGCCGCCCTTCGAAGAAGCGGCTGCCGGCGACGTCGCCGTAAAGCCCCGCCTCCCGCCCGATTTCAGCGGAGACGATGGCGTTGACGAAGTCCTCGTCGGGCTTGCCGTCCGAGGGCGCGCAGACGCCTTCAATGCAGGCAAGCCCGTCGCAGACGCGACCGACGGTTGTCTGCGCGCCTTCCGTGCGGCACTCGTAGACGCGAACGGGCCTTGCGCAGCCGAGATCCTCTTCGAGGCACTTTTCGGAGATGAGCCGGCAGTTCGGATTGCCCGCGTAGGGGCCGCATTCGTCGAGTCCTGCGGGCGAGCGGCACGCATAGGTCTTCTGCCACGCCCAGCAGTCCTTGTAGACGGGCTTGCCGCCGACGAGCTTGATCCCGGCGCCTTCGGTGCAGACGCTCGCCGTCTCGGCGCAGCCCGCGTCGCCGGCATATCCCGCGCAGCCGTCGAAGGGCTCGGCCGAAATCTCTTCGATTTTCTCGATGAACTGAGCGTCCCCCGGCGGCGACGAAGGCTCCGGACCGCTCCCGCAGCGAAAGACCGCCGTGCGTCTTAGGCAGTCCTTGCCGTCGGGGCTCCATTCGCTGCAGCGGCCGCTTTCTTCTTCGAGCCGGCAGACGCCGGACGCCGCGAGCGACTCGAGCGCGGCGCAGCCGTTTCGGCCTTCGCCCGTGCAGCGGTAGGCCGCTTCCCATTCGGCGCAGGGGAGGACGATGGGCTGGCCGTCCGGGCCTGCTTCCGTGCGGCCGGGCTTTCTGCAGGCTTTTTCCGCGAGCTCGCAGGCAAGCCCTTCTGCATGCGCTTGGGAAAGCTCGGCGTCGCAGGCGGCGGAATCCTCGATCACGCCGCCGTCAGGCACCTCGACGGAGCCTTCGATCTCAATGCCGCCGCCCTCAACGGCAGGCCCCTGGCAGACGTAGACCGCCGACCAGCGCAGGCACGCGCCTTCGGCGTCCGAGGCTTCGCACCGCCGGGCGCCTTCAGGGCGGCAGCCGGCGGCTTCGAGCTTCTGGCAGCTCGCGGCCGCTTCGGCCGCGGGGCAGACGACTTCAAGGCGCTCGCGCCAGCAGGCGGGCGCCGCTTCGACCGTTTCGCCCGGCAGGTTGGAAACCGGAATGCGCCGAGGCGCGTCGTCTTCGCACGTCCGGGACGCGATGCGGCAGCCGTCCGCGCCGCCAAGCGCGGGCATCGGGGGCTCGTCGCTCTTCTGGTACGAGACGGTTATGCGGGGCTCTTCGACCTTTATGCCGGGGCCGGCAGGCTTGGCCGTGCAGAGGAGCGGAGTTTCGAGGTCGAGGCACGCGCCGTCTGCAGCGCTCTGACGGCAGACGGGCTTCTCGGCGCGGCAGAAAGCCGGCAGCGCCCCGGCGTCGCAGCGGTGTGCATCCGGATGCGGCGAGCGGCAGCGGAAGGTCGACTCCCAGCGCCAGCAGTCGCGGTGCACGGTCTGGCCCGCCATCACGCGGTCGGCCGAATCGGTGCAGACCTTTGAAACTT
>CAJKSP010000019.1 GCA_905202595.1 uncultured Sutterella sp. | reverse complement strand
TGCTGACGGAACGTCTGGCCCGCGGAGCGAATCCGATCGAAGGGCGAGCCGGCCGCGGCTGAGCCGGCGGCAAGCCGAAGAATGCTCGAAAAAGCGCTTTCGCGCTCTGCGGGCGTCTGCGCGGCCTGCAGAGCCTGGGCCTGCGCGCGCATCTGCGCTGCGGGCGCCGCCAAGGGACCCGCCGGCTGGCTGCCGTCCGGTGCGGGATCAGGCCTTGCAGCCTGCTCGAGGCCTGCGGCCATGACTTCGGCCGCCTTCGCAAAGCTCTGAATGCGTTCCGGGCTCTTGAAGTCTGCAAGCCTCGCATTGGCTGAAAAGCCAAGAAGGCCTTTGTTGACGGAGCCGAAGGGATGCGCGGCATCAATGCCGTAGGCGTCAAGGACCGTCTGCGGCGCCTGATCCGCATCGAGCTTGGCGATGGCGGATGCGAGCCCTTCCTGAAGAGCCTTGAGGGCGCTGTCCCAGCAGCGGGCCTTTGCCTTGTCGTCTGCTGCGCGCTGCGCTTCGTCGAGATGACGCCGCGCTTCGTCTTTCGCTTCGGCGGAGAGAAGCGGCACGTCGAGCGCGGCCTCGCAGAGAGCTCTGGCGGCGACGCTCGTTCGCGGATATTCCCGATAGAAGAGCGCCGGCTTCGGATCGCCGCCGGGACCGTTCTCTCGCACAGCGGAAAGCGTTTTCACCGCAGCCGCTTCCAGCTTCGCAAGCCTCGACTTCCCTTGATCGGGAAGCGCCTGCCATGCGGCCAGGCTGTCAAATGCGCCGTCCATGGCCTTGTCGGCGAGCCGCTTGCCCAAGCGCGCGCCGTCATCGAGCACGCCGGCGGCATTGACGGGCTTGTAGGAAACCTTGGCCGGATCGAGTCCGAGCGCCTGAGCCGTACTCAGCTTGGCCTCTTCAAGCGCCGCCTTGCGCATGTCGGCGAAAAGGGATTCTGCCGCCTGCGGATTGGCGCGCCGAACATCAGAAAGCGCCGAGCAGGCGGCTTTCATATCCCCGCGCAGAATAGCACCGTGCGCTTCAGTCACTCGGGCGGCGAGCCGCTTCACCGCCGAGACGGCGGCATCGCGCGCCGCGCTGATGACGCTGCCGAAGCGCTGCAGAAGATCGGCGGCGCGGGTCTTCGGCGCCTCGCCCTCTCCCTGCGCCTGGAAGTTCAGATCGGTCTCGGCAAGAATCGCCTGGCCTTGCTTATTGAAGCTCATGCTCGAGAGGAGCTCGACAGCGCTCTGCTTTGCCTTCGCAATTCTTTGCGCAAACCGCTTGGCGACCGCGATCACCTCGCCGTCCGCTTCATCGGGCGATGCCTTGAGAAGCCCTTCAAGCTGCTTGAAAACGCGCGAGAGCTTTTCAACCGCGCTGTCGGCTTCTTGGCGCGTCTGCGCCGACATCAGGATCAGGATGGCGGCAGGAAGCGCGTTTGCGGCGACGTTCGCTAGCGCGGGGGACGCCATGTCGCCCGCCGCTCGCTGGATCCGGCCGCTCGCGAGCGTTGCCGCAAGCGCCTGCACTTCGCCGCATTTCCCGTCTGCAGCGGCAATGACCGCCTCGAGGTCGGTCTGCAGCCGGCGGCCTGCCTTGGTGCGAAGGCGTTGCGCATAGATCGACATGGAATCGTCAAGCGTTCCGGCGACCACTTTTTCGAGCACTTGATTGAATTCAGCGGCCTCGCGCGCCCGAACGGTCTCCAAGTCCTGCGCTTTCGCCGCCAAGCCGGCCGGATGCTCGGCCGAAAGGCTCGAAGCGGCATCGATCAGCCGAGCGACCCCGGCATCCCGCATGGCCAGCTGAGCTGCAGCCGTAATCCGCGCCGCCTCGGCGCCGTCAGCGAGCCGGCTGTCCCAGCCCTGCGCCGCCGCAGCGACAGCGCCTTCGTCCGAGCCGACCTTTTGGATGTCCATTTCCTCAAGGAAAGCGTCCAGCGCATCGGCGCGTACCCGCGAAGTGGTCGTCGTCGTAGTTGTCGTCGCGGGCGCGGACGTTCTCGTTCTCGCGGTCGTAGTCGTGGTTGCGGGCGTTGTCGTGGTCGTAGTCGTCGTCGCGGCGTACGGATGAACTTTGCACATTTTGAAAGACGCTGCAGAAGGAGGAAATGCTCGAATAAGCGCCGCCGTCCCGGCCCTATGCAGCAGGACAGCCTCCGCTTCAGGCGCTTCGGCGCTTGCTAGCCCCAAAAGACCTGCTGGCTTGCAATGAAGTCGCTCACGCTTTCGCTCGTCATCTCTTCAGGGAGCGGCTCAGCGGCAGGCGCGGGCGCCTGAGGCGCAACCTCTGCCGACTCTTCGCCCCGCCGGCCGGCCGCAGCTTCGTTGATCGCATCGATCGCGGCGCGGCGCATCGAGTCGGCGTCGGCGAGAAAGGCGGCAAGCGCCTCCGGCAGGCGATCGTCTCGGCATTCTTCGGCCGAGAGCGTGCAGCTGATCCAGATGTAGCGTCCGCTGCGGTCCGCGCCAAGCCGGAGTTCGGGCCAGGCAGAAGCCGGTCCGGCAAGCATCAGCAGATTCAGCAGCGCTTCAGGCGATTCGCGGATGAACGCCGTGACCGGGGCCGCATTCGTATAGAGCCGAAGCCTTTCAGGATCGTCTTCGGCGAGCGCAAAGAGCACCCCTGAAGGCAGGCGATTGACCGAAAGGGCGCCGCCGTCCTGGGCAGCAAAGGGCGCGAGCTGCAGAGCTCCCTTTTCGATCATTTGGTTGAGTTCGTTGATCATGGGCGCCTCCCTGCGGTATTGGTACGAAGCGGCTGCGCCGCGCGCAAAGCGGCGGGCCGCAGTAAATGCGCTTCGAGCCTGCGGAAGCCCCAAGCGATCAGCGCTCGCCTTCAAGCGACTGCACCCAGCGGAGCACTTCCGCTACGGGGCCGATGAGATCCTTCGGTATGTAGGCATTCTCCGCGCCGTCGCGAAAAAGCGCTCTCGCCAGCGGCACATTGCGCATGATGGGAATGCCCTCTTCCTTCGCCACTTCGATCATGCGCTGCGCCAGCGCGCCTTCGCCTTTGGCGACGATGACCGGAAGCGGCGTCTTTTCTGCATCGTAGTCGAGCGCTACGGCGAAATGCGTTGGATTCGTCACTAGAACTTTAGCCTTTCTGACGTTGCTGAGCGTGTTCTGATTCATCAGCTCGCGCTGCAGCTGCTTGCGCTGTCCCTTGATATGCGGATCGCCTTCGCTTTCCTTGAATTCCTGCTTGACTTCATCAATGCTCATCATATGCTCTCGCTTCCATTTATAGCGAGCATAGAGAAAGTCGATCGCAGCGATGGCGCTGAAGGCGCCGCAGGTCATGAGCAAAAAGTCGCGCATGCCGCTGCCAAGCGCGATCCACATCGCGCCGAGGCCGCCGCTCGGCACGCGGAAGAGGTCCGGCAGGTGCTTGGCAAAGACGATCCAGACAATCCAGCTGAGGATCACGACTTTGAGAATGTTCTTCACAAAGTCGAAGAGATTCTTCATCGAGAAGACGCGTTTGAACCAGCGAAGCGGCGAGAGGTTTTCGAGCTTGGGCATCGCCGCTTTCGGCGCAAAGAGAAATCCCGTTTCTGCCAGAAGCGAAGCGAGCGCGGCCCCCATGATGAGGCCGAGCGGCGGCAGCACGATGTCGATCGCCCCGTCGATCACGGCCGGCAGCGCCTGGGACATGGCGTCGGCAAACGGCAGGTCGATCACGCGGAAGGTCGTCTTCACCATGTCTGCAAGCTTCTCGTAGATGCTTTGCGCATTGGCGATGAGGTAGACAGCCAGCGCGAGGACGACCGCGGCCGGCGCAACGTCCTGCCCCTTCGGAATGTCGCCCTTTTCACGGGAGTCTCGAAGCCGCTTCGCAGTCGGCTGTTCGGTCTTTTCGCTCATGATGCGTCAGGGACTCAGCGTTTTGAGCGCCGACACGTCGATGCCGAAGGCGGCGAAGCGCTGCGGCGCATCGGTCATGAGCATCGCAAAGTAGATGAGGAGCAGAAAGGAGGCAATGCCGCATTTGATCGGCATGGCGAGCACGTAGACGTTGAGCTGCGAGGCGAAGCGGTTGATGAGTCCGAGCGCCGCATCGGTAAAGAGGCACGCGAGCACGATCGGGGCTGAAATGAGGATGATGTCGGCCGCAAGCGCCGCAACGCGCTCGCCGAAGAAGAGCGCGGCGCCTTCCTTCTGAAAGAGCGCCGCAGGCAGAAATTCCGCCGCAGGCCACCATTCATACGTGCTGTAGATGAGGGCAAGCATGGCGACGAAGGCGCCGGAGGCGAAGAAGGCGTAGGTCGTGCTCTGGAAAAGAAAGGACCCTGTCGGCGTCGACTGCGCGCCGGTGAAGGGATTGGACTCGGAGGCGGTCGACGCGCCGCGCTGATTGTCGATGAAGATGCCCGCGCCTTCGAACGCCCAAAAGACCAGGCCGGAAACCCAGCCGAGCGCAAAGCCGATGAAGATCTCTTTGGCCAAGAGGCCGGCAAATCGCACCCACCCGGCTGCATCGAGCGGCAGCAGGCCTGAAGCGGAGACGGCTTCGAGCATTGCCGGATGAATGACGAGATAGAGGGCGAGGACAAGCGCCGAGCGCGCCGTCATTTCGAGCGCGGCATTCCCGAGCGCTGGCGCTGCGAGCGCAAACGTCATCAGCCGCGCCGACCCCAAGATGAAGGCGGCGAAGTGGACTTCCGGACCGAAGCTCAGGAGATAGTCAAGCAACGGAGCCGCCTCCATCCCCGTCTATAGCAGATAGAAGCGGTCGAAGATCTCGCCGCCGAACTGCAGAATCTGCGCGCACATCCAGCCGCCAAGCACAAAGAGCGTGCCAACGACCGCGATGAGCTTCACGCCGAAGACGAGCGTCTGCTCCTGGAGCTGCGTCACCGCTTGAATGAGGCTCAGCACAATGCCGATCACCGATGCGATGATGATCGGCGGCAGCGAAATCATGAGCACCAGATAGAGGCACTGGCTTGCGTATTCAATGGCGACCGTATTCATGCCGATTCGCCCTGGATCAAAGAGGAAGCGGCTCTCGGCCGAAGACGATGCGGATGCAGTTCGCGCCGTCTTCGAGCTTCCAGCTCTGCGCTTCCGAGACTTTCTTGATGAGGTAGATGCCGAGACCGCCGAGCGGTCGGTGGTCGATGTCAGCCGTCAGATCCGGCGCCGGCGCTTCTTCAAACGGATTGAAGGGACTGCCCCAGTCGCGCACCGTGAAGACGAGCTTCTCTTCGCCGTCGATTTTTTCGGGTTCGAGCGACACCTCGGCAAGTCCTTCCTTGCCGGCGGGATACGCATAGCTGAAGACGTTCACGAGGAGCTCTTCGGCGACGAGAAGCACGTTGGAAGTCTGCGCGGCAAACGCCGGCGGAACAGCGCTCTGCAGATAGTCCTTCGTGGCGCCGAGATTCTCTATGCGGGCTGGAACGGTCAGGGTCGGCATGTCGTCCTCTTCCTCTTGTGGATGTTGCGGATGGCGCTCCGTCAGGCGGCAGACAGCGCCGCAGCGGCTTCTTCGACCGTCGGGTAAACCGAAAGGATCGACAGGAATCCGGAGAGCTTGAACATGTCCGCCGCCATGCCTTCGAGGCCGCAGAACGCCACGCGCGCCTTTTTGGCCTTGGCGGTCTTGGCGAGCATCAGAATGCCGCGAAGTCCCGCGGAGCTGATGTAGGTGATGCCGCGAAGCTCGACGATGATCTTCGAGCTGCCAGCATCAAGCCGCTTGCTCCATTCGGCGTCGAACGACTCGACGGTCGTAGCGTCCATGCTCCCCGCGAGGCGGAGAACGTCTGCGCCTGCCATCGATTCGGCCGTAATTTCCATCGCCATGGGTGTGTCCTTAGATTTCCAATCGCGTCCCTGAAGTCTGCGGGACCGTCATTTGTAGCTTAAGAGCAGCCCCTGCGTAATCTTAAGCCAGCCGTCAAGCGTGACGAAGAGCAGGAGCTTGAATGGGAGCGAGATCGTCATCGGCGACACCATCATCATGCCCATCGCAAGCAGAATGTTGGAAATGATGAGGTCGATCGCAATGAAGGCGAGATAGAGCACGAAGCCAATCTGAAACGCCTTGGTGAGCTCGGTGATGGTGAAGGACGGAATGAGCACGGCCCAGTTGTCCTTCGAGATCTCGGCATGCATGCGCTCGGGCCAGATCCGCTTGGCGGTCGTCACGAACATGTTCGAGACGCGCTCGTCGGTGTTCTGCTCCAGAAAGCGCCTGAGCGGCGGCGAAACTCGATCGGCGATCTCAATGGCCGACGCAGGGGTGAGCTCAGCCTGAACGGACGTCTCCTTTTCAAGAAGCGTCATGGTGTCGGAGGCCACGGGCGCCATGATGAAGACCGTCAGGATCATGGCAAGCCCGTTGATCACCATCTGCGGCGGGATCTGCTGCACGCCGAGCGCGTTGCGCACGAGCATGAGCACGACGACGATCTTCACGTAGGAGGTCGTCATCATCAGCAGCAGCGGCAGGAGACCGAGTCCCGCGCCGACAAAGATGAGCCAAATCGGATCAATCGTCATCTGATGCGCCGCGCTCCGATTGGCCGGCCGCCGTCTGCAGCTCGACGCCGATCACGCCGTTCACATCAATGAGCCGGCCCCTTGCAATCGGCTTGCCGTTCGCAAGAACCGTCACGGGCGAAGCCGGGTCGGCTGCGAGCCGGAAGACATAGCCGGGCTCCAAGCTTTTCAGCTCGGCGATCGTGATGCGCCGACGCTCGAGCTCGAAGGAGAGCTCCACTTCCAATTCATCCGTCTGCATGTTGTTGTCCTCGGGAAGGCGCCACGCTTCAGCGAGCGCCGCCTCCTGCTTTTCCTTGTCCCATGTGCAGGCAGCGACCGCCATTGTACGCTCGGCCGATGCGAGCGCAGCCGCAAGCGCGCCGCGCTTCGGCAGCCAGTCTTCAGGCAGAAGCACATCGCCCGGCTGAAGGCCGTCGAGCGCCTCAGGCGCGAGGCGCATGCGTCCGGCAACAAGCCTGATGTCGAGCGGAATGGCTTGCACAGCGGCCGCGAATGCGCCGCTCAGCGCGCAAGGCAGCGCATTGATTTTGGCAGCCAGGCGCTTCAGCGCCTCCGAAGGCGCTGAAAGCGAAGCGGAGAATGCACCGCCGCCAAGCCTCGGAATGCCTTCGGGCTTGAGCGAAAGAGCCAGCGCCGCCGGACGGAGCTTCGCGCCCGCAGGACGACGGGCAAAGCCGAGCACTTTCACTTCGGCGCCGAGCTTGGCGGAAAGCGCTTCGGCCGCCGGCTCGAGAAGCGCGCAGGCCACTGCGCTCGCAAGTTCTTCCGGAAGCGCATCAAGCGTGATCTCAGCGAGCGCCGGATCGTCGAAAAGCGGATGCGCAAGCAGCAGCGATGCGCCGCGGTCATCCAGGCGCACAGTCCACGGAGCGCCGTCCACTTCGATTCTGACGACGGCCGTGCAGAAGTCTTCCGGCTCCGCTGCAGCGAGCGACGGCGGATACCCGAGCGCTGCCTGCAGCCGTCCGGCCGCGAGCGGCAGCTCCATGGCGAGGCCTCGCACGCTCAGAAGGTTGTAGAGAAGAACAGCGTCTTCGCCTGCCTGCGGCAGCCGAAGCGGTTCCCAAACAGTTTCACTCATTTGAGGCTCTTATTCCCGTGATGCGTCTTCATGCCGGCTCCTCCGGTCATGTTCATCGTCCTGAGCGTCCTGCTCGGACTCGATTTGAATGCTTACCGGCATTCGCTCGCCGGCGCTCAGCAGACGCGCCAAATCGTCCCGGCCAGCGACAAGCGTCTGAAAGGCCGCCGGGTCCCCTGCCGCAAGCTTCACCGCGAGCGCGCCGTCGGCGCCGCGCATAAGAGTGACTTCAGTGCCGCCAAGCAGCTGTCCAGCAAGCGTCAGACGCACCGCGGCAGGTCCCGCATCCGGACTTGAGACAAGAATTCGGCTCACAAGCGCTTGGAGCGCCTCGTTTGACGCTGCACCGCCGGATGCGGCCGGCGGAACAGACGAAGACGGGAAGATTCCCGCCGCGTCGCCGGCTCTCGCGGGCGCGGCTTCGCCGCTCGCAAGCGCCGCAATCCGAGCAAGCTCTTCGCTCGAGAGCGGCGCGAGCCTGGCGTCATCTGCCGAATGCTGCGCGCTCTGCCCTGGCGTCAGAACGTCCCGGGCGGCGGTCTCCCGCTTCTGCGCGAGCTCCTGAAGACGCGCGAGATCTTCGCTTGTCATCGGCATGAAGCCCTTGCCGTCTGCTTGGCCCGCAGGGCGCTCTTCGGGCGCAGCCGCACCGCTGGCGCTTCCCTGCTTTTGCATCAGCTCCTGCAGATGCGCCAGATCTTCGCTAGTCATGGGCACGGTCCCAGCGCCGTTCTCTTGGCTCGGCACATTCCGCCCCGGCGCCAAAGCCTCAGCTTTCCCGCCGTCAAAGCGCTGAAGCGGCGGCATGTCGTCGGGGACTGCGGCGCTTTGCGAACCGGTCTGCTTTTCAAAGCGAAAAAGATCGGCGAAGGATTCGTCCTTTGACGAGGCCGGCGGATTGTTGGAAGTGCAGCGCGCCAACTCATTCTGAAAGCGGACAACCGCATCGCTTTCCGGAAGATTCCGAGGCGCAGCGCTTGGCGCGCTCGATGCAGCAGCCGCTGCCGCATCCAGAGACGCGGCGCTTTTCGTGCTTTCGATGTTGGACATGCCTCGGCTTCTCCTTCTGAAGGCTGTTCAAGAACGCTCAGCTTTTTGCGATCACGAGTCGGCGTCAGCTGGCGAGGCGCCTTTGAACTCTTCGAATTCCTTGTCTTCGGCGCGCTCGCGCTCCTTTTTCTCGTCTTCCATCCAGACCGACTTGTGAATTTCAATTTTCGCAGTATTTTTGCGCGCACGCTTGGCGGCCGCGCGAGCCGCTTCCAGCCGTGCCTCGCACTCGGTCACATCCTTTTCAGCGCTAGCCACTTCAGCTTTTTTCACCACTTCTTCGGCATAGAGCGCGGCGATCCCGCCATTGAAGTCAAGGACGCCGGCGATGGCCGTCTTCTTGCCGAGAAAGGCGGCATAGCGGCGGTCCACTTCCTCGGCGCGCCAGCGGAGCCATTGTTCAAAAGCGGCCTTTTTGGCTTCGAGCGCCTCGCGAGCCGCCCGCAGAGCAGACTGCGCCGCCGACACCGCGCGTTCAGCATCGCTTTCTCGCAGACGGCGAACGCGCAGAAGCGCTTCAAGCGGATAGGCGTCAGGCATGGGACCCTCTCGGCCGTCAGGCGACCGCGGCCTTCATGCCGGCAAGCGTCTCCTCAAACGTGCTCTTTTCGCCGAGCCCCTGCTTGAGGAAGGCATTCACGCGATCGATGTGATCGAGCGCGTCGTCGGCCGCCTTGTCTGCGCCGCGCTTGTATTCGCCGATTTGGACCAGAAGCTCCACTTCAGCGTATTTCGAGAGGATCTGCCGAAGGCGCTGTGCGGTCTGCTTGTGCTCCTTCGTGACGATGCTGTTCATGACGCGCGAAACGCTCTGCTGCACGTCGACCGCCGGATAGTGGCTCTTCGCGGCGAGCTTGCGCGAGAGAATGATGTGGCCGTCGAGAATGGAGCGCGTTTCGTCCGCCACCGGCTCCGTCATGTCATCGCCTTCGACGAGCACCGTGTAGAGCGCCGTAATGGAGCCCTTGTCGTTGTTGCCCGCGCGCTCCATCAGCTTCGGAAGCTCCGAGAAGACCGAGGGCGGAAAGCCGCGGCGGGTCGGCGGCTCGCCGGCGGCAAGCCCGATTTCGCGCTGCGCTCGCGCAAAGCGCGTCACGGAATCCATGAGGAGGAGAACGCTTTTGCCCTGATCGCGGAAGTATTCCGAAATCGCCGTCGCCGTATAAGCGGCCTTGAGTCGCTCCATGGACGAGCGGTCGGACGTCGAGACGACGAGCACCGACTTCTTTCTGCCCTCGGGGCCGATGTCCTTTTCAATGAATTCGCGCACTTCGCGGCCGCGCTCGCCGATGAGCGCAAGAACGCAGACGTCGGCCGCGCAGCCCTTGATGATGCTTGAGAGGAGCGTCGACTTGCCGCCGCCGGCGGCCGCAAAGATGCCCATGCGCTGGCCTTCGCCGCAGGTGAGCGGCCCGTCGATGCACCGGAGCCCGAGCGTCAGGGGCTTGGAGATGATGCGGCGCGTCATCGGATTGGGTGCGGGCGCGTAGATTGGATAGTGGATGCGGCAGCGCAGCGGCGCGCCGCCGTCCAAAGGCTGTCCGAGGCCGTCGAGCACGCGGCCGAGGAGCTCGGGACCCACGGGAATCGAGAGAATCTCGCCGGTCGGAATTACTTCCGTCGCGGGCGAGACGCCCTGGCAGCTGCCGAGCGGCGACAGCAGCGCCACGTTCTTGATGAAGCCCACGACTTCGGCCTTGAGCTCGAAGTCTTCCCAGGGATTCTTGAGAATGCAGAGCTCGCCCACCTTCACGCCCGGAACAACCGCACGGATGATGGTGCCCACCACCTGCTCGACGCGCCCTCGCACGTCAACGGTCGTGGCGCTCTGGACGGCATCCTCTAGGAGCTGCTGCATGTATTCGAAGGCCATGGCTCTGCGCTCGCTTGGCTATTGGGGACGAATCTTGGCGCGGAAGGCGTTTTCGAGCGCCTTGAGCTGCGTTTCGAGCGATGCGTCGATGACGCCGAGGTCGCTTTCCAGAATGCAGCTGTCTCGCTTGAGGCGCGGATCCGCCACAACGGTAAGGTAGGCGCCGGCGGTCATGGCGGCAAGCGCCTTGGAAACCGCGGGCTCGTCGCGAGGCGAGACGCGCACGGTGACGCGCTGCTCGCCGCGAACGTGCGCAAGCGCCGCCGAAACGATCTGGCGAATCCGAGTCTCTTCGTCGAGGTCGCCGACAATCTTGCGCACGGCCTGCATGACCACATTGACGACCGTATCTTCGATGCCCTCAATGAATTCAACGGAGGCGAGCACCGTCTCCATCATCTTTTCGGCGTGTTCAAGACGTCCGGCTTCAACGCCGTCGGCATAGCCTTCTTCATAGCGGCGCTTGTAGTCGGTCTCTGCCTTCGTGCGGATCTCTTCGGCGCGGCGCTCGGCCGCGCTGATGATCTCGCTCGCGCTGCAGAGCGCCGAGAGCTCGTCGGCCTTGATGACCTTGAGGCCGGCCGCAGGCTGCGGCAGCTCACTCAGCTTCAATCGAAAAACATCGCCCATGACGGATCCATTTCGCGAAGAATGATTTTTTTGAGGTGGCGCCAGATGCGAAGCGGCATGTCGCCCGCCGCCGCTTCGGGAGGAAGCGCCAGAGCAGGCAGCGAGAGCGCCTGCAGCTTGCCTGCGGCGAGCGCTCTGAGCGCTTCAGGCCAGTGAAGCGCCGCCGCTTCGAGGAGAATCCTTGCGAGAGCCAGCGTGCGCTCTTCGAGCGCGCCCTCAGGCGTCATCAAGAGAAGCGGCGCAGCGAGCGAGCCAGCCTGCCAGCGGCCTCGCGCGACGGCGTAGGCGCAGGCGTCAGCGCCGAGCGCGCGCTTGAGCGCTTCCCGCCGAGGCCGGTCGATCGCAAGCGCAATCTCCCCGCCGAAAACGCCGGCGGCGGCAAACTTCCCGAGGCGTTCGAGCGATGCGGCGTCAAAAAGCGCAAGCCGGCTCGCTTCGTCGACGAAGTCCCAGAAGCCAGCCTCGCCCTGCTCGCCGGCGCGCAGGGCGGCAAGCGCTCGCCGCAGCCCTTTGTCCTTCGCCGCTGCGGCGGCCCAGATCGGTTCCAGGCCGCCCGCATCATCCTCACGAACCGCCAGGTTGAACGCAATGATCTGCCGCAAGAGCGCCGGCTTCTCGTTCAGCAGCTCGCTGAAGAAGGCTGTTCCCGCTGCCATGCTTGCCCTCAGGCTTCAGCGCTCTTGGCGGCTACGCCGGTCCTGCGGCGGCTCTGAAGGTAGAGCCAGCCGCCGGCAGCAAATCCTGCGAGCGAAAGAACGAAGAGCACAGCAGCACCGATGACGGCGGGCTTTTCCCACGCAGGCGCCGCGGCTTTGCTCGGAATCGTGATGGTTTCCCGCACCGGCACAAGCATCACGGAAACGCGCTCGGGATCAAGTCCCGGTACGGCGTTCGCAGCGAGCATTTGAATCCGCGGCACGAGATTGGGCGCCTGAGACTCCGGCGTATAGCGCAGAAATACCGCAGCCGATGCGGGGTTCGAGGCGCCCGTGCCGAGGTCCTGCTTCGCGAGCACCACATGCACGCGCGACGTCAGCACGCCGTCGATCTGAGAAAACGTCTCCGCGAGCTCCTGCGAAATCGCATACGTCATGCGGGCCTGCTCTTCGATCGACGAAGAGATCATGCCCTGCGCGGCGAAGATCTCGCCCATGTTCTCGTAGCTAGGGCGCGGGAGGTTGTTCTCGCGCATGAGCTCAAGCGTTCTCGGGATCTGACTGCTTTCGACCGACAGCGTAAAGCCTTCCTTCGCAGCCGTTTTTTCCGGCTCGATGCCGTGCTTGAGCAGCACGGCCATCATGGCATTGGCCTGAGATTCCGAGAGCCCTTGGTAGACCTCGGACTTGCAGCCGGCCAGACCGAGGATGAGCGCCGCCGCAGCTGCTGCTGCGGCTGCGCGCTGCAGCCTTGGGAAAGCTCTGGAAAATTTCTTCATGGTGTAATGCCGTGCAAAAGCCGCTTGTAAGCGGCGCATTTTATTTTGAGCGTGCTTGGCGCGAGCCGTATTTCGCGAGGAACAGCGCGCATCAATTGCTCGACTTGAGGAGCTGATCGGCTTCATTGGCAGCGCCGTCGCGAACCTTCAGCAGCGACTTCGCTTCAAACATATGCATGTTGAGCTCAAACTGCGTGCGAAGGAGCTCTTCAGGGGTCATCCCCGGCTGCGGCGCATCAGCCGTCAGATCAGAAGCGCCGACGGTCCGAGCCGACGGATCCGCCTCAAGATGCGCTGCAACCTCAGCACTTCCGGCCTGCGTCGGCTTGGAAGCCTCGGCTGCTGCGGCCACGCCTTCCGGCGGCAAAGCCGCTTCAGCGGCAGAGGGCTCCTGCGCGAGAAGGCGTCGAAATGCATCAGCCGCTTCCTGCGGCACAGGGCCGCGCACTTCAGACCGCAAGCCCTCGCCCTGCGGCTTGCGGAATGATTCCAGCGCGTCGAGAAGCCGCCGAGAAGCATCGGCGTCAAAGCTAATCGCCATCGGGCGCTCTCCGCTCGACTTCAGGGCGCAGGCGCGTCAAGGAGCGACGCAGCAAGTGCATGAGCGGCAGCGCCTTCAGGCACGCGCTTCAGGATCTCCTCTGCTTCATCTCGGCGGCCTGCAAGGAGCGCGCTGAGGCCGAGATATGCAAGGGCATCGGCGTCTTCGGGGTCCTTCTCCAGGACCGACTTGAGCTCCGCTTCGGCCGCGTCGTATTCGCCGACGGCGATGCGGCTGAGCGCGAGGCTGATCTTCGTCGGCGCATGGTCAGGATGGCCTTCGAGAATGCCTGCGTAGATTTTGCGCGCAAGCGCGATCTGGCCGTGATTGACCCCGGCATTGGCAATGTCGAGAAGTCGGGTGATTTCTGCAGCAGTAAGCATGATGAAGCTTCGACCTTGTTGACGGATTAGTTGGCGCGCTGAGCGATCTGCTTTGCTTCGTCCGTAAGCGCCTTCGAAACGCTCGACGCCATTTCAAGCATCGTGTTGTAGTTGTTGAGCTTGAACTGCATGTTGAGCATGTCCGTGTCGGAAAGCGAATCGGCGTTGCTCAGCTTTTCAAGATCAGCCTTGAGGTTGTCGCCCTGCGTCTGAATCGTGCTGTAGACCTTGGCGAACATGTCATTGATGTTGAGACCGTCGGACATGATGGGCTCCTACTTGAAGAGTTGCGAAAGAAGTTCTTCGGCAGCTTCGGCGGCCGCTTTTTCGCCCTGCGCCGCCTTCATTTCGTCAGGCGGCAGGCCCGCATCCATAGCGCGGCGAAGCCGAAAGATGATTTCGGCAACTTCGTCGCGGATCCTGCGTTCGTCGGCAGGAGACTGGTTTTCGAGCGCATCGGCTGCAGAGATAAAGTCAGTCATTTGCTCAGCCTCAATGGAAAGTTGATTCTTTGATTGTCCTTCGAGAGCACGAGTTTGTCATGCCCGATTTCTTCGAGCGCAAACCCGCCCGGAAGCTTACCGCCCGCAAAGACCTTTTCGCCTGAGGCGAGCGTAATGAATTTGATGGCCCCGCCGGAAACAGCCGCCACGCGGAAGCTGGGCGCGGCAGATCGCTTGTCGGACGCCGCAGCCGTGATCTTCGGCATCGGTTCAGCCGCTGAGGTCGGCTCTGACTCGGCGAGCGCAATGCGAAGCGGCACGCCCGCATCCCTGCGCACGGCCGCTATCGATTCCTCGAGGAGCGACCGATCCTTCTCGCGCCAGGAGCCTTCGAGCCGAATGCTCCCCGGGAGATAGACGGCGCGAACTTTGCCGCGCAGCGTCTTCGGCAGATGCTTTTGGAAGAGCTTTTCCACATCGCTGCGGTAGAGAATCCGGCAGTCGGCCTGAAGGCGGCGACCGAGCGCATCGACAGGCCAGGCATCGCTCGCTTTGGCGAGCGCCGCCTTTTCAACCTGCGGACTCTCCATATAGCCTTCGATATGAATGGCATCCGGCGACGCGGCGCTCGATGCCGGGATGAAGCCGACGGCGGGCCAAAAGCCTTCGCGCCGCAGCGCGGCCGCTGGCCCTGCCGTATAGTCTGTAGCCACCTTGATCTGCAGCACGACGGGCGCCGGGAGACGCCGCGCCGCAGCGAGCACGGCGCCGCGTTCGGCATCGTCGGCCACCCAGCCTTGAATGAGGCAGCAGGCGCCGTCCGCGCCAAGGGACGTCGAAATGCCCGGGAGGTTCAGCTCGGCCAGCGTCTTTTGGAGCGATTCGAGCTGCGCTTGCGCTTCGCCCTCTTCCCTTTCAGTGCCGAAGAGGGAGTCCAGCGCCGCGGCGGCTCCTTCAGCGCCTGCCGCCGAGAGCCAGTTCTGAGCCTGCGTGCGGACGCTCTTGACAGAAAGGCCGCCTGCGAGAAGAGCGGCTGCCAGCACGACGACGGCAAGAACGGCGAACCCGGTTCTTGAAGACGTAGAGCGCTGCGAGGCTTCAGCCTGAGAAGCGCCTTCTTCCGCGCTGCCTTCCGCGACCTGCGCTTCCGACGCAGGCGCTTCGCGATTCGCGAGCTTCTCCCCTTCGTGCGCATCGGCTTCACGGGCCTCTGTCTCAGCATCCGGCTGCGTCCGCTTTTCGACGAGTGCGGCTGCCGCGGACTGCAGCGATGCGCTTACCGCCTGCCAGGCCGCTTCAGCTTCAGCCCGAGGCGCCCACGCCAGAATCACGGGGCCAAGGCGGAAAAGTTCAGCTGCTCCCGAAGCTTCGCCTGGAACTCGTTCGACGACTCCGTCAAGCGGCTTCATCTCGGCGCGGCCTTGCGCCACTTCAATCACAGCATGGCGTTCCAAAAGGCCGGCGTCGGAGAGCACGATGTCGCACGAGTCGCCGCTGCCGATCGTCCAGGCGCCGTCGGTAAGCTCCATCTCGGCGCCGGCATGAAGGCCCGAAAAAATGCGAAGCGCAATGGTGCTCATAAGGTCACCTTCTCCACTGCCGGCGCACGATCAGCCTTCTTGCCGGACGCCGCCGGCGGCTGCATGTCGTAGTTGTCCTGCGTCGCCTTCTGCCGGAAGGTCGACGTCTTCACGCGGGACGGCACGTTGTCGACGTCGGGCGTGACGATGCGAGGCGTAATGAGAATAAGGCGCTCCATCTGCCTTCCGCTCTTGGAAGAGGTGCGGAACAGTCCCCCGATGAGCGGAATGTCCTTGAGGAGCGGAACGCCGCTCGTGCCTTCCGACTTCTGCTCGTAGTAGTAGCCGCCGATGAGAAGCGACTGGCCGACGTCGACCACGGCCTGCGTATTGATTTTCGTCTGCTTGATTGGCGAAACCGTAATGGTCGAAGAGTTTTCGCCGCCCACATTCTGGTAGCCCTCGCCGGCATCGCTCTGATCGTCCTGGACGCTCACAGCAAGCTTGATGGAGGCCTTGCCTGCGCTGTGGATGATATGCGGCGTCACGCGAAGAACCGTACCCGAGTCCACGCGGTAGAGATCCACTGCTTCGGTTCCGCGCAGCGGGATGTAGTAGGAGGTCGTGTTTTCGAGCACCGCCTGAACGTTGTCGACTGTCAGAACGGACGGACGGCCCAGCATGCGGGCGGCATTCTCCTCTTCGAGCGCGCTGATCCGCGCCATGAAGTAGTCGGAGCCGTGCGTGTAGATGGTCGAGAGCAGCGCGCCGGCCGTGCTCGACGCGCCGCCGACGATGGGATTGCCGGCGCTGTCGACGCCGCCTGCCGCACCTGCGCCGAGCGAGCCGCCGCTCTGCACGCGTCCGCTCGCATCGCGGCCGCTCAGATTGACGCCGAGCTCACGGCTGACATTGGTGTCGATGTCGACGATTGCCGCATGGATCTCAACGAGCTCGACGGGCTTGTCGAGATCCTTGATGATCTTTTCGTAGTAAGGCATCCGATAGGCTGCATCCGACACGAGCACGGCATTCACGCGCGGATCAGCAATGATGCTGATGCTCCCTGCGGCTATGGGCGTTTCCGTCGCCGCCGATGCTGCAGCCGCAGCCTTTCTGTCCTCATAGATGCGCTGCTTCGAGAGCCCCTCGGCGCCGAGGCTCGGCACGGAGGGCGCCGTGCTTTCAGAGCGCGAGACCGTCGACCCGCTGACTGCCTGGCCGAGGACCATGCCTCGCAGAATGGAGGCAATCCCCGGGACGACGACGGTCTGATCCATGTTTTGGAGCGTAATGTCGTCTGCCCAGGCGTACTTCACGGGAAAGACCTTCATGACGATCTTTTCCGACATGACATTTTGGTACGCCGCAGCCGCCGTGCGGATCTGCTGAAGATACGAGGCCGGTCCCTTGACGCTCAGGAGTCCCCCGTCGGCTGAAATGGTGACGGGCAGCTCCTTCGCAATGAAGTTCGAGCGCTTGAGCGACTCGACAAGTTCGGCGCTCGAGCCGCTCGGGACTTGAATGAAGTCCTGCACCAGGTCCTTGCGGCAGTAGAAATGCATCGTGCGGCCCAGCACATAGTGGCCGATGCCGTAGGCTTCCTCCATCGCGGCGAGGAAGTCGCGAGGCGCTACGCGCGTAAACCTGCCGCGCACCTTGCCCTGCACGCAGGGGTCCGATTCCGCTCCGTATCCCTGCGTCTTCGCAAAGCTTGAGAGCACCGATGACAGCTCGCTGCCGTCGGCATAGTAAGAAAAGGCAACGCTTTTCTGCGCTGCGAACGCCGTTGAGCAGAGCGCTAGGCAGCAGGCCGAAGCAGCGGCGATTTGCGTAATCTTTAGCATTCAGCCTCTCACAGCGGAAAATTGCTCTGGAACCAGTCATTCGGCATGGCAAAGGGCGAGGATGCGGCAGAAAGCTGCCGCTCTTCCCCCAAAGCTTCGCGCCACCAAGCCTGGTCGTTCAAAAAGCGCTGCACGGCTAGCGCAACGGCGCCCGCATCGGCCTGCAAAAGATCGATGCGGGCTGAAAGCGTCAGCTCCCCCTCATGAAGGGAAAGCTCGCTCGCCTGCGCGCGCATGACGCCGGCAGCCAGCCGCCCCAGCCGCAGCCAGGCCTCGTCGTCCCCGGCGTCCGGCGCGGCGCCAAGCTCTGCACTGGCAACGAGCTGGCGTCCGTCCGGACTCGAAACCGCCAGATCAAGGCCGTCTTCGAGAAAAAAACGATAGGCGCCCTCCGCATCCGGCATCGGCATGCGCCACCCGGCGGCTTCGCAGAGGTTCTTCACGGCTTGTTCAATGCTGAACGGCATGGCTTTTGCAGAAAAGCTGGTTGGAAATGACTTCTCGTCGAGGCGCAGCGCCTCAGCTCAGAATCTTCGTGCGGGTCTGGTTGATGGACTCCTGCAGCTCAGTCTGCGTCGAAACCGCCTTCTGAATCACTTCCGAAAGGGTTTCGCTCAAGCTGCGCAGGGTTTCGACCATCGCTCGCTTCGATTCGATGCCCGCCTCCATTTCTTTGATTTTGGCTTCGCCCATTCCGTTCAGATAGTCCTTGACGGCATTCGTGACCTGAGCGTTGACATTGATGAGGCCCGTGATGGCTTCGTTGAGCTGGCTCTTCGCGTGCAGCTGCGAAGCGGCCGTTTCCTTGTCGACGCCTGTTGCATTGGCATCGAGCTTGGAGCCTTTGAGCGCCCTGGCCGAGCTCACCGTTGAAAAGATCGAGGCGCCGAGCGAAATGCCCGCGCTCACCATCGCGCAGATGAAGGCGTTTTGAGCGTTCTTTCGCATCTCTGCGGCTTCTTTCTTCATCTGATCGGTAACGGCCTTGGATTCAGCAAGACGCTGCTCGTCGGCGTTGAGGCGCATTTCTTCAAGCGCTTCGGAGAGCGTTGCCATCGCGTCAGCGCCGAAGGATGCGCCGAGCCCTCGGGCCAGACGCTCCAGATCAGGCGCCGCCTTGCTCGACGAGGCGAGCTCAGGCTTGTCCGATGCGCTCGCAGACGGCTCCTGCGCCGCCGGAATGCCGTCCGCTCCTTTAGCGGAAGCGGCAGCCTGAGCGGAGCCAAGGCCCTCGATCCCCAGCGAATCCCACTGAGGAATGCTGCTGTTGTGGATTCCTTGAACGGACATGATTCTTCTCCGAAGTTCAGGCCATGGATGGCGATCCGGCAAGGATCGTCGTCGTCGTATCCGCGCACTCGGAAACGATTTCCTTCACGGCGCCCATGAGCGCCTGCAGCGTCTGCAGAGACAGCTCCACGAACTTTTCGTTGGATTCCTGAGAGGCGCGAAGCTTCTCAAGAATGGCATCAATGTCGACGACATTCGCCTGCGCGTCGGCAGCCGCCTTTTGCGCGACCGCTGAGCCCGCTTCAGTGATCGAGGTGCCGATGCCGGAAACGCCTTCGCCGATATTGGCGACCGTCGACGCACGGGCGGTCATGAGCACGGCGCTTGAAGCCGACTCCGCAATTTTGGCGCTGGATGCAACGCCCGCGCCCGCAAAGCCGACGACCGTGCCCGCAAGCATGACGGCGAGGTTGAGGCCGAAGCCAAACCACTGGGCCGTGCTGTCGCTCATGCCCATCGCTTTTCCAAGCTCTGTAAAGCCCGTTGCGAGGCTGTACTTGCCGTCGGACGCTGTCGACACGATGCTGTCGATCGTCATGACGGCCGACATCACGCCGCCTGCTATAAGGAGCGGATTGCCAGTCGCAGCGCCGAGCGCAATCGTCGCCACCGAAGCAATCGCGCCGAAAATCGCGCCGATGATCTTGAACGCCTTGACGAATTTGTCCCAGATGGACTGCTTGTCCTGCGCTTCAAGCTGCTTCTGAATTTCGCTCAGGCGCTGTTCGCCTCCGATTTCCTGCCGGCCGGCATTCGCGTCAAGGGAGTCGATCGCAGGGGTAGGGCCGTTCTTGCGGCTCTCTGCGGAGACGGCACGGACGCGCGTCTCGAGCGACAGCGCGCATTTGGCAAGCGGCAAGTCCGGCACGTCGCTCTCGCCGAAGAGCGACGAGAGGTCGCCAGTGCCGGCCAGTGCGCCGAGGGCTTCCTTCAAATCATCTTGAGAGATGCCCGTGAGCTCCTGCAAGTTCTGCAAATAGGCTTGATAGGCGCTCCCTGCGGCGCCGAGGCCGTTGATGCTCGTCATTCTGCAGACTCCTTCTGACCGCTCTTCAGGAGCTGCAGTAGCGCCTTTGCCTGAATATGGCACTTCTTCACTTCCGGCAGGCTTTCGTCGCCGATGAGCACAATGCCCTCGAGGCCGCCGATGGCATCTTCCTTGCGGTTGAGCTTGAGCATGCACCGAACCGCATAGAGAAGCGGCGTCGGATCCTTCATGCCGTTGCGAATGGCGGCCAGCTGATACGCATCGATGGCGCCTTCATAGTTCTCGAGGCCCTGGCGGCTCCCGGCCAGGCCGAGCCAGAAGCGCTCGTCGTTCGGGTTGTAGATCGTGAGCATCTGAAAGACAACCTGCGAGTCCTTGAAGTTCTTCGCCGCATAAAGCGTGCGGCCAAGCGCATAAAGATTCTCCAGCTCGTCCTTGGAGACGCCGAGTACCTGACCCAACGTGGCGCCGCGCTGGAAGGCCTCGATCACCTTCTCGATCTTGCTGCGGTCAAGCGTTGTGCTGTCCGTCATTTGCAATCCTTTATCGTCGTTAATAACCAAAAATGCAGAGAAGACCCGAGCCTCAGAAGTCGATTACCGGCCCGTAAGGATCGAGGTGAGCACCTGGCTCTGCTCCTGGATCGCAGAGTTTGCGCCCTGCAGGTAGGAGTTCATCTGGCTGATGAAGTCCTGCAGATAGACCATCTGCGTCTGCGTGGAGCTTTCGAATTTCTTCTGATAGTTCGTCAGGCTCTGAATGTTGTATTCCCATTCGTCCTTGTTGTGATGGACGTCGTTGCCGTCCATGTCGTAGGAAAGCCCGTTGTTTTTGAAGAAGTCCACCATTTCCTGCGGCATGTCCGTGCAGCCGCCTTTCGTCTCCGCCGTGTTCTGCAGGGCGCGGGCCTTCTCGATCATGTCGGCGATTTCCGTCTGCTTTTCCTGCGTTTTGGTGATCTGCTCGAGGTAGTTTTCTGCATTGAGCTTGCAGAGCTGCGAATTGGCCAGCTGCAGCTTGGCAAACATCAGCTGCACGCTGCTTGAACTGCCGAGGTTGATTTCGGAAAGAATTTCCCGAATGCTGCTCGTGCTGACGGAGTTGGTGCTTTCAGTCATGGCATCTTGTCCTTGAGGTCGTTTCTGGCACTGTTTCTTTCTTGCCGCCATTAGACAGCAAGACCGCGGCGGCGGCGCGGCGCAGCCGGGGCGTCGCCGCCCTTGAGCTCCGCCTCAAGCGCAGCGGCAGCCTCGCGGCCGGCCTTTTCCGCCTGCGCTTTGGCTTCGTCCGCTGCGGCCGTGACGTTCTGGGGAAGACCGGCGGCAGAAGCCTCCTTCAGATCGGCTTCGCTCACGCCGAGCTTCTTCATAAGAAGATCCTGCTCCTGAATGAGCCGCTGAAATTCGGCCTTAAGGCGCTCGAGCGCATCGCGCTGACGCTTCTGATTTTCTGACAACATAATGATTTCTCTACAGTAAGAATAGGAACAGCCCGGCGGCTGGCTGCGCTGCTTCGAAGTAAGTCTGAAAGTGCTCAAAGCGCTCGCCGCGAGCCATAGGCTAATTTTATGGGGATGCTGAACGCCGAACAAGGGACCATGGCTTGAAACCGAAAAGATGAATTTTCCAGACCTCTTTTGAGATCGCTGCAAATTAACTATTTCAAGCCTCACCCCAGTCCGGTTCTTGGATCAGCGGCCGGTCAGAATCGAGGAAAGAACCTGGCTCTGATCCTGAATGGCGGAGTTTGCGCCCTGCAGGTAGGAGTTCATCTGGCTGATGAAGTCCTGCAGATAAACCATCTGCGTCTGCGTGGAGCTTTCAAACTTCTTCTGAAAGTTCGTGAGGCTCTGAATGTTGAACTCCCACTCGTCGGCATAGTGCAGGTTGTCGCCATTGCCGTGCTGATCGATGGCAAGCCCATTGTCCTTGAAGAACTGCACCATCTCGTCAGGCATCGTGGTGGTGGTGTTCTTCGTTTCCGCTTCATTCTGCAAAGCGCGGGCCTTTTCGATCATGTCGGCAATTTCCGTCTGCTTTTCCTGCGTTTTCGTGATTTCGTCGAGGTAGTTTTCCGCATTCATCTTGCAGAGCTGCGAATTCGCAAGCTGAAGCTTGGCGAACATGAGCTGCACGCTGCTTGAACTGCCGAGATTGATCTCCGAAAGGATAGAGCGCACGCTGTCAGTGCTGATGGAATTGACGCTGTTTGTCATGATGTGGGTGCTTTGAATGGGCGTATAGGCAAGAGCGCGGCGAAGCGGTGCGGCCGGCAGCCTTCTGACGATGGAAAGCCCCTTCGGCCTGCGCCGCACATGGAACGCCGCTAAGGGGCCCTAAATTTTATGCTCAAAGCCATAAAATTTATGCCAAGTTAGACGCTTCGCGCCCAAGCGCGCTAGAGCAGATTGCCTCACCTCAGGCCGTTTGCTCCAACTGTGCCACAATGGCCCGACAGGCCTGCAGCGTGCGAAAAAAGCGTTCTTGTCCTTTCCTTCTGCTTGCCGCCTCCGGCTTCCCCTTCGAGAGGCTCCAAGCGCAGTCTTCCTCTACTTTCAGGTGTCTCCCTCATGTCCGTTGAAGGGATCAACAGCAGCTTTTCTTCGAATTTCTCCCAAGGCGCAGCCGCTGCGCATGCCGCTTCAGCCGCCAAGGGCGTTTTTCTGGGACATGCCGTAGCCGAAGTTGAGTCTCCGCTTTCAATACTTGCCGACGCGGCAGAAGAAATCGGTTTTGCCGTAGACCGCACGAAGGACTACGAGCTGACGCGGCGCAAGGAAAGAGAAACGTCCGACGCCGGCCGAAAGCTCCTCGAGCAGTACCGCCGACTGATGCACTCGGTCAATGCGCAAGCCATGAATTCCTGCGTCGAGCGGCTGAAGCGCTCCTATGACGCCGAGAGCATGCGGCGCGCCGTTGAAGAGGCCTTCAAGGATCCGACGGACGCCTGGGCCGCCTTCGAAGCTGCCGCAGATGCCTTTGAAAGCGATCCTGCGATTTCGACCGAACAGAAGCGGGCTTTGTCTGCAGCGAGAGACGCCTTCCTTGCAGAGAAAGGAAAGGCTGCGCGCCTTGGCCTGCAGGGCGCGCTTGCTCAGGCCGGCTATCCTGAAGTCGGCGGTGCAGAAGCTGCGCGAAGCCTCTACCGCTCCGCCGTCGGCGAATTTTCCTCTGTGAAGGAAGTCTTCGCGGACATTCAGAAGCAGTACGGCAACGACTTCGACAAGGCGATGGACTTTCTCTTTGCGGCGCTGAGCGCGGACATTTCAAGCGACGTGCCGAGCATGGAAAAAACGCATCTTGAGAATGTGCATCAGAAGCTCGGCCTCGTGCGCCTCGCGAAAAGCGCCTATCTCGAGTGCGCGGACGTCATGAAGCGCTGGACGTCCGTTCATGGCGTCAAGCAAAGCGGCCTCGATGCCATGGGGCTTCTCGGGAACCTTTTGGAGCTCCAGGGCCGCAGCTTCGTAAGTCCAGGCGACTTCGACCGCATTGCCATGAAAGCCGGCGCGCCCGACATCGAGCGCGAGGTTCTCTTCCGACAGGATCTTCTGAATGCGCTGCGGCGCTTTCCCACGCCGCTCTTCAATGATGAAGAAGGCTTTGTCAAAGTGGCCGACGCATGTCAGAGCTCGCTCGACGCGGCCATTGAACGCGAAGATGAATGGCTGGCCTCCCAGTAATTCGAACGTGAAGGAAATTCCATGCTTCAAGATGAAATTCAGTCCTTTGGACGGCGCCTCGGCCTTGAGGGCCTCTCGCTCGGCGAAAGCGGCATAGCGGCGCTCGAGATTGAACAAGTCGGCACGCTCACGCTCGAAATGGGGGAAGGCTCCGCCGAAGAGTCGCTTCTCATGACGCTCGCTGCGCCGCCTCGTCCGGCAGATGCCGCTCAACGCTACCGGCTCGCGCTCGAGCGCCTTGACTGGCGGCGCGGCGCTCCGGCCATTGCTGCGGGCCTTCATCGCGACCGGCTCATTCTCTGCGCCAGGCTCCCGGCTTCCTCCCTTTCCGAAGCCGACCTTGACCGCGCTCTGCGCGCATTAATGGAAAACATGAGCGCGCTCGGCTGAGAATGCTCGAAAATGCCAGTCTGCACAGACTGCTCTATTTGAAACCGCACCGACATGCCCTCCCCGATCCAAACGCTCTTCAATCCCTCGCTCGGCATCCAGTCGCTCATGCCGATGCCCGAAGAGACGCAGCTTCCCGATGCCAAGGAGCTCGCCCCGAGCCAGCTGCGAGAATCCTCTCTCGATCAGCTTTACGGACCAGCCAATGCGCGCACGGCCATCGAGTCCTACCTCTGTCCGAACGTAGGCGACGGCACGCTGGTGAGTCCCGAAGTCTTTTCGAGCGAGCTCGAAGCGATCGTAGAAAAGCTCCGCTCAAGCGAGCATCCGGCTGTCAGGGCCATGCTCGAAGAAGAGGTGCTGCCGCTTCTCGTCAACGGACAGCTTCTAGCGGCCTATCGCGGCCTCATGATCGGCGGCTGATACTTCAGAACACTATGACTGCAGAAATCAACGAAGGCGAGCGGCGGACCCTTTCCGTGCTTGCGTATCTTTTCTTCCGGATGGGACTCGGAGAGCGAGCAAAGCGCATCTACGCCGCCATTGCCGAGCTTTCGGAGCCGGGCTCTTCCGACTACCGCTTTGCCAAAGCAGGCGTTGCAGCCGTCGACATTGAATTGGGCAACGGCGCTGAAGCCCTGGCATCGATTAAGGAGATCCTCCGCGGCCAAACGCTCTCTACGCGCGAAGCAACGCTTCATCTTCTGAAGGCGCAGGCGCTCTGGCAGCTTGGGCGCCGCGAGGAAGCCTGCGCTGCGCGCGACGAATACCTGCGACTCTGCGGCAGCAGCCCGTCGTCATCCCGCACTGAAGGAGCGCCTCAGTCATGAGCTTCATCTCCAGCGCTTCCCGCATCGTCTCCTCCGTCACGCGCCACAACGACATCGCCATGGTGGCGCTCCTCGTGGTCGTCGTCACGCTGATGATCATTCCGCTGCCGACGCCCCTCGTCGACACGCTCATCGGCGCGAATCTCACGATTTCGTTCCTCATGCTCATGATGGCGATGTACGTGAAGACGCCGCTCGAGTTTTCGTCCTTCCCGACGATGCTCCTCTTCACGACGCTCTTCCGCGTGGGCCTCAACATCACCACGACGCGCCTCATTCTTCTCCAGGCGGATGCAGGCGAGATCATCTACACCTTCGGCGAGTTCGCCACCGGCAGCAACTTCGTCGTCGGCGCCGTCGTCTTCCTCATTCTCACGATCATCCAGTTCCTCGTCGTGGCCAAAGGCGCCGAACGCGTTGCTGAAGTCGGCGCTCGATTCACGCTCGATGCCATGCCCGGCAAGCAGATGTCCATCGACGCGGATCTGCGTGCCGGCGTGATCGACATGGAAGAAGCGCAGAAGCGACGTAACGACGTGCAGATGGAGAGCAAAATGTACGGCGCCATGGACGGCGCCATGAAGTTCGTCAAGGGCGACAGCATTGCCGGCATGATCGTCGTTGCGATCAACATCATCGGCGGCACCATCATCGGCGTCACGCAGCGCGGCCTCACAGCGGGAGAAGCCCTTCAGCTCTACGGCATTCTCACCATCGGCGACGGCCTCGTGAGCCAGATTCCGTCGCTCCTCGTGTCGATTTCAGCGGGCATTCTCATCACTCGTTCGGGCGACACGCGCGAAGACCTCGGCGCTCAGGTGGGCGGCCAGTTCTTCAATCAGCCTCGAGCCCTGCAGATGGCGGGCGCGCTCATTTTCCTCCTCGCGCTCATCCCAGGCTTCCCGAAGCCGCAGCTCTTTACGATGGCAGCCGCCGTCTTCCTCTTCGGCCTCGTGCTCTCGCGCATCAAGACTGCGCCGGCAAAGCCCAATCCCGAGGAAGAGCTCCAAAAAACGCTCGCGCCAGTGGGCGAAAAGCCCAAGAAGCGCGCAAAGGCCTCCGCAGGCGACGAATTCCTGCCGACCGTCCCGATCATCCTCGACATCTCGCCCGATCTCGGCGAGTCCATCAATTTCAACGAGATGAATGCCGAGCTCGCCGAACTGCGCCGCGCGCTCTACCTCGATCTCGGCGTGCCCTTCCCCGGCATCAACATCCGGCCGAACCCCAATCTCGGGTCCTTCTGCTATGTGCTCAACCTCAACGAGATTCCGCTCGCAAGAGGCGAACTGGTGCCGGACTGCGTCATTGTGCGCGAGAAGAAGGAAAACCTCGACCTTCTCGGGATTCCAGTGAGAGAAGGCATCCCCTTCCTGCCGGACGTCGATTCGCTCTGGGTGGCGAAGAGCGATGCAGCCAAGCTCGCTGCCGCAGGCATTGCCAGCATGGATCATGCGAAGATTCTTGCCTATCACCTGTCGCTTCTCCTCTCGCGCCATGCCGACAGCTTCATCGGCATGCAGGAAACAAAGTATCTCCTCGACCGCATGGAGGAGCGCGCCCCCGACTTGGTTCGGGAAGCCACGCGCCTGCTGCCGATGCAGCGCATTTCCGACATCTTCAAGCGCCTTGTTCAGGAGCACATTTCCATTCGAGATCTGCGCTCGATTCTCCAGGCGCTCATCGACTGGGCGCCCCGCGAAAAGGATCCCGTCATGCTCACTGAGTATGTGCGCAGCGCCCTCAAGCGGCAGATCAGCTATATGTACTCCCGCGGGCAGAACATGCTCCCCGTCATTCTCATGGAGCCTCAGCTCGAAGAGACCATCCGCAAAGCCATTCGACAGACCTCAGCAGGCGCATTTCTGTCGCTCGATCCCTCGAGCTCTAAGCGCATCCTCGATGCGGTTCAGCAAGCCGTCGGCCGCAGCCGGAAGAGCGCGCAGAAGCCCGTCATCATGGTGAGCATGGACATCCGGCGCTATGTCCGCCGTCTGATCGAGACGAAGTTCTACGAAATTCCCGTCATGGCGTACCAGGAAGTCACGCCGGAGATTTCGGTGCAGCCGGTGGCAAGGCTTCGCATTTGACGATTGACTGGAAAGCTGCTCAGGGCCGCTCTCGGCCCTGGGGCGAGCGCTATCCGATCGTAATGGACTGCGTTGGATAAGCCTCTTCCACAGAAGCCAGCAAGCCGAAGGACGGCTTCCAGCCGAGCTTCATCGCCGTGTAGAGATTCACGACGATCCGGCCGCGCTGGTAGTACGTCTGACGAATGCTTCGCGGCATCTCGCGCTCAATTACCCGTCGGATGACTTCTGCCTCAAAGAGCCCATAGCTTTCGAACGTGCTTTCCGCAACGCCGAGAAGAATGCCTCGGCGCACGAGCTCAGGCCCCGACTGAGAGAAGCTCGGGATGCCTCGCGCCTCAAGAAGCTCCACCACTTCGCGGAAGGCTTCGTCCGTGCTGCTGAAGGCCGGCAGCACGAGCGCATCGATTCCCCGATCGATCAGTCGAAGAATCGCCCCTTTGGCTGCTTGAGCGTTCTTAGCCGGGTCCGCTGCTTCCACGAAGCTCTGAAAGAAGAATTCCGCACCGAGCGCTTCGCACGAACGGCGCACCTCAGGTTCGCCGGAAACCTGCCATCGAGACGTGGCGGCAATCAGCCCCAGCCTTCGGAAGGGCCATGCAGCGTGAAAGGTTTTCGTCTGCCAGTCGAAATAATTGACCATGATGCCGACATGCAGATTGTCCTGACCGGAATCGTCAAGGCTTTTGACGAGCCCGCTTGCAATTGCGTCGGCCGTGCCCAGCGCGAGAATCGGAATGCGCTTTTCCTGCCGGAACATGTCGACCGTCGCTTCGTTGCCGAGCGTGAGGATCAGATCCACATCGTTCGCTGTTGCGATTCGTTCAGCAACGAGTGTGCGGACAGTCTGGCGCTTGTCGGCGCTGAACTCGTAGTCATAGTGGCCGTCAGGCAGAAATTCGAGGCTGGAGCCGCCGGCATTTTTGCCCAGCCACGTCCAGAGATCATCCGTGCCGGTCGCATTGGCAATGCCCGTATCGCCTGAGACGCCTGAAGGCATCCGCGCAATGAGTCCGAGCGTCTGCAAGCCTCCCATCACGCTGAAGAAGATTCGCCGGTAGCGCCGGAAGCTACCTGAGGTGACAAGGATCACCCGCACCGGGCGTCCATATGCGGCAGCAGGCGCCGAAGAGAGCCCGAGGCATCCAAGTCCTGCAAGGCCGGCGGCGCGTCCGGCAAAGGACAGCCATGTTCGTCTCTGCATTCAGATCCCCTCCTGCGGCTGCAGCTTTCGTCCGAAGGCCAGCATTGCGATGTCGTCGGACTGCTCCGCGGCGCCGCGGTGGGCCTTGACGCCGGCCATCAGGGCATCAATCACATTCTGCGGCGATGAACCCTCTGCGGCGGAAGCAGCGCGCTCCATGCCCGCCTCTCCAAAAAGCTCTCGCTTTTCATTCATGGCTTCAGAAATTCCATCGCTGTAGACAAGCCAGCATTCTCCAGGCGCCAGGCTGACTGTGCTTTCCTGATAAGACGCCTCTTCAAAGACGCCGACGAGCGGCCCGCCTTCGCTTCGAATCCAGCGCAGCCGCTCCGGTGCGTTCGGCGAAATGACGAGCGGAGGACAATGGCCGGCGCTGCAGTAGGAGAGGCGGCTGGTCGCAGGATCAAAGAGCCCCACCCACATCGTGGCGAACATGCAGCTCGGATTCCGAACAGCAATAAGCGAATTCACCTTGGCAATGGCGGCGGCCGGGCCGTCGCCTTCTGCAATAGCTGCCCGCGCAAGCGTCAGCGTGACGCACATGAGAAGCGCTGCAGAAGCGCCTTTGCCGGAGACGTCGCCGAGTATGAGCGCGATGCGGCCGTCGGACAGCGCAAAAACATCGTAGAAATCCCCGCTCACCTCTTTGGCGGACACCATCAAGGCTGCCGCTTCAAAGCCTGCCGAGCCGCGAAAGCCGCCGTCAATCTGAGGCAGCATGCCGCGCTGGATTTCCCGCGCGGCGTTGAGCTCGCCCTCAATGCTGTGCTGCTTGGCGATGGACGCCTTGAGCGCGGCAATGTTGGCCTCCATGGCCACAATCATGTTGGAGAAGGCCTGAGAGACCTGCCCGACTTCATCCGAACCGCGCTGCGGCAGACTCAAGGCCAGCGCCTTCAGGCGCTTCGGCGTGTCGTCGCCAATGAAGTCGAAGTTCTGCAGCCGCTGCGCGGCGAGCGTGAGCTGCTCGAGGGGCTTCGTAAACCAGGACACGAGGAATAGTGCGGCCAGCGATGCCGTGGCAAAAGCCAAAAGCACCCAAAGCGCCAAGTACATGGCTGAAATTCTTGCTGCGCCTGCTACCGATGAAATCGGCTCGTACGCTTCAATGTACCAATCAAGCGCCTTGACGTGCCGCACGACATAAAGCATCAGACGGCCGTTCCTCTCTGCAATGCCGGTGGCCAATCCTTCCTGCTCTGCTTTCCTGAAAACGCCTTCATCAAAGACTTCCGGCGCACTGGCGGGGTCGGCAGTGCGCTTGCCGATGACCCGCCCGCTCCCTGTCAGCACGGCCATTTCAGCGCCCTGCCGAATTTGCAGCGAGCGAAGCGCATCGACTGCCTGCGCTTCTGCGGTTGAATCAGCGTCAAGGAATGGCCCTTCAAGATAGTCCAGGGCCTGCATGACGACAGCAATGTAGCCGTCAACCTTGCGCACAGCCACCAGAAAAGGCTTCTCGGGGCCGTCGCCGACCGCCATTCTGAAGAAAGTAAATTCGTCGCGATAGGCGTTGAGGCTCGTGCTTCTCAAATAGTCGCGGAAGGGAATGCCCCACAAGTCCTCGGGGTTTTTGGTCCAAAGCTCCCGAACGCCCGGCGAAATGTAGTAGAACTCGCCCCAGTCGTTGACGATTCCCGCATAGGTTTCCCACGTGTGCGAAAGGAAGTTGAGCGTCGCAAACATGTCAACGATCCGACGCTGCTGAATCCAGCGCTCAACGGCGCCAAGCGTGGAAATGATGTCGTCCTTCTCAATGCGAATCTTCTCGATCGCCAGCATCTGGGAGCTCACATGCGAAAGCTCCGCCGCGTCATTCACAATCTGCGTGACGCGGCTGAATTCCGCCTGCGTCGTCTGAATGGCATGGTCGTAGGTATCGTTGTAGCCAAGCCAGATGAGCGGGAAGCCTGCAAAGGAAGCAATGGCGCCAACAGCGCAAATCAGCTTCGCTCGCAGTGTGAATCTGGGCATTCGCATGGTCCGGAAGATAAAAGATGGGAAGCTTGAAGCGGAGGACGAATGAGTGGAAACAGCGCGTTCGATGATTATAGGGGAGCGCTCCTCGCCTAGGTCCGCAGGGCTGTCGAGGTTCAAGGCTCTTTGTTTTCGATTGTGAGCGGCTTCGCTTTTTCCTCAGCCAGGCAAACTCGTCCGCCAGATAAAATGCAGTCATTTGCTGAGGCAGAGACCGCACGCTGCAATGGGTTTTCTGCGCACTCAGCGGGATCAGCCTTTCATGACAGAGCATTTTGACATTGAACCGATTGACGTCCGCCTTGAAGTCGCCCATGGTGCATTCAGCGACACGGCCGTCAATCCCGCTTTGGTCTATCTGCGCGGGCTGCATTCGGCGTCTTCGCGCCGCTCCATGGCTTCCAAGCTCAATGTTGCCGCTCGCCTTCTCGGCTTTCCGGATCTTCGCGCCTGTCCGTGGGCGGCCCTGCGCGCGGAGCATCTTGTCGGCATCATGTCAAAGCTCTCGGAAGACGGCGGACGACATCCGGAAGTCAAAGCCGGACGCTCTGCCGTGACGATCAACTGCTTTCTAGCCGCGCTCAAGGGCGTAGCCAAAGCTGCCTGGCTTTCTCGTCTGCTCGCTTCGGACGACTACCAGCGCATCTGCGCCGTGAAGGAATACCGCGTCGTGCGCGAAGCGGCCGGACGCTCGCTCTCCTTCGGCGAATCCCGCGCGCTCCTCTCGGACTGCGACCCCGAAACTGCAGCGGGCGCCCGCGACCGCGCCATTCTTCTATTAATGCTAGGAAGCGGCCTGCGCCGAGGCGAAATTCCCGACATCCGCTTTGAGCGCTACAGTCCTGCCGAGGGGGCGCTCCGTCTCATCGGCAAAGGCGACAAGGAGCGCACCGCCATTCTCGCTGATGAAGTGATGGTCGGGCTCAATCATTGGATCGACCGCTTCCGCGGCCGCGAGCCCGGCTTGATGTTCGGCCGAATCCGCAAAGGCGGCCGCCTTGATCTGACGGCGCCGTTGGACGCGCGAAGCATCGGCGTCATTCTTAAGGCGCACTGCGAGGGCGCTGGCATTGACGCCCGCACGACGCCCCACGATCTGCGGCGCACATTTGCCACGCGCCTTCTCGATGAAAATGTCGACGTCGCCACCGTCAAGGACATGATGGGGCATGCCAGCATTGCCACGACGGTGCGCTACGACCGGCGAGGCGATGAAGCGCTTCGACGCGCGGCGAAGCTCATCCGCCTTTAGTCCGCCGTCGGCTCTCCTTCCGCCGTACTAAGGCGAAAGTCGTATGAATGACAAGCAACGTTTCATGGTCCGCTCTATTCCGCGGCAGAAACGCAAATTCTCCTGGAATCCCTGCGGCACAGCCAAATACAGCCTCTACCCTATTCCGGCTAAGCTCTTTTTCATCGTCTGCTTCCCCAGGCTTCCCTGCTAGGCTCAAAGAAAACAGAAACTTCTTAGGGAGGCTGCTTTTCGATGAACGAACGCGATGCGAATGGGGCATTGTCCCGGAATTCGGACGAGCCCGCTACGAATTTCCGCCGAATCCGCAATATCAAGTTTCTTCTCGGTATCGCCAAAGATGCCACGCCCTTTGCGATGCGCGAAGTGGCTGTCGAGAACGACGAAACGCGCGTGGCGCCGCTGCTTACCGAAGAGGCGTTTGACGACGCGATGGACTACATCTTTTCGCAAGGTCTCATCACAGGCATGCGCCGGCTTGCCGCTCCCGTGCTCAACGGGGCAGTCGAAGCCTTTTACGACTTCATGCCAGGCGCAGCCGTCTCCGATAAGGGCGAAGCCTTTCTTGATGCTGATCCAGAAACCCTGCCGGTGTATTGACTAGGAGAAGCTTGAATACAGGCCGGAGGGGGCTGTTACTCCTAGCGTTGAAGTAAAGCTCGGCGGGTAAATTGATAAAAAGGCTCTATTTCTGATGCGCCTTGTCTTATAGCTTTTTTGCTGGTTGAGGCGTAGATCCCATCTTCAGAAGAGTCTTTGGTTGCCTGCATATCTGCGTGGGCAGACTTTTGTCCAGCGCTCGTGCTTCGTCTTTGTCTTCGCGTCAATTTTTTCGACTGCGAGACTTCATATTAACGTAATGATAATTATGAGAAATTTATCCCACCCCCCCCCTTAAAACTAAGCCTGCACAGCGCAACAGCTTCAAGCAGGCTTCTTCTGTCAAAACTGCCCTTTCTCTTTTCTGCCTAACTGCCCTTTCGGCCGCCCAAGCAACAGCCATTTCTAATGTACAGAATCCTTCCAATACCTATGAACCATTTGATGATGGCAACAAATATCAGGTGGATTCAATCAATTGGATTGTCAAGGATGGCGTAACTGCCACGAACAGCTTCTTCGTTTTTGACATCACCAAAGGATCGCAGCTTACGGTCAATGGATCGACTACTGTTGCTCTAACTGCAAACGCTTTAAATGCAGGTAGTTTCCATCAAGGAACATATCTCTTTCATGTTCAAGGCGAAAACAGCTCGCTTCAGCTATTAGGAGATATTGATCTTTCGACGATCCATCAAATCGAGCTTCCAAAGATTGGTGGAAATGGCGTTTGGGCTAACAATCTCGCAAAGGTTACTCTAGGCTCTCAAGGAACAACTACAAAAATCTGGACCATTGCTACTAAGCCTGATTCTCTTTCGGCGAAGAATGGCGCTTCCATCACGATCAATTCAACCAATAATCAAATTATTGGCTCTATTGATATGGCTACTTTCACACCATCGTCCATGTACATTGGCGAAAGCGGCGCAAAAATTGAAGGAACATTCTCTGGATCCGATGCCTATTGGTATGGAGATGATCAATCTTGGGAACAAGCTACTTTCGGTTTAAATGACAAAGCTTTGCCGTATCTTAAGATTATCTCTGATGATCAAAAAGATAAAGATTACATCAATGAAGCCATAGGTTCGCTTGGGCCTTACCAGACTCTCGCCACTGGCCTTATCGAAAGCATTAAGCGACAAGCCATATCAACGCCGGATTCATTAGATTTTACTTTTAAAAATGGAGCCCAATGGACTTATTTTGGGATCACTCAAAAAATTGAAGAAAGCGTTTTTGGTCTCTCTGCATCAGTAACTTTCAATTCCAAGAGAATATCGTCCATCACTCTATTAGATGGCGGCATCATCAACCTCTATGATGAAGACATCAAAAAGCGCTGGGAAGAAATTGGCCTTTTAGATGCCTGGCCAGAGCTGAAAGAACAAATAGATGTTATCAAGCACGACTACGTTCAAATCGGCGATCTGAAAGGCGACAAAGGCATCTTCCGACTCGATCTTTCTGCCGAAGATCGCTCTCAAAGTGACATGATCTTTGTTGAAGGCTCTTCGAATGAATCCATGGGGACTTTCTATATTGAACCCTACAACATGGATCAGCTTGAATCGGTTTCGCCTGAGAATACGCTCGCCTTCGCACTCGTTGATCGCGATGCTAAAGTTCAGTTTGCCGACAAGATCAATCTAGAAGGCGAAACGCTCTTCGATTACGAGCTCGAGATTGATCATCGCAATTTAACAGACGCTGATCTCGAAAAGGATCAGCCAACTACTAAGAGTTCGGAAAGCTCCGAATTTCATGGTCAAATCGTAGCCTCTGGACTCACCCAAACAGAAGAGTCCAATGCGGATCAGGCAGATACGGTTTGGTTCATCAAGCGCATCAATATGAAGGAATCTTCGGCTGCCCTAGCCATGACCGGCATCGGCTATGCCGCCTACGATGCCGCCGTTGAAATGGACCGCAAGGATCTTCGCGAAGCGCTGTCTCAGCATAGCGACGGGAATACCGGCCTTTGGATTCGACTCCTCGGCGGCAGCACGGGCATTGAAGGTCAGTACGATTGGGACCGCACCGGGGTGGTCGTCGGCGCTGATCATCAGGTGGGCAGCCACACGCTCGGCGCCTGGTTCTCCTATGAGAAGGGAGATGCCGATCTGCTTGACGTCACCGGACAGGGCGATCTCTCGCGCTATGAATTTGCGCTCTACGACACCATCCATTTCGGCAGCCAGTACCTTGACCTCGTCGGCCGCATCGGCCGCGTCAGCGCTGAATTCGACGCCTCGAGCCCTGCGTACCGCACGACGGGCAGCTTCGATCAGGACTACGGCGCCTTGTCGGCGGAATATGGGTGGACTCTTCTGCATCAGCCGTCAGGCTTCTTCGTCGAGCCTCAGGCGCAGATCCAGGCTGCCTATCTGCGCAGCGCCAGCTACGACGCTAGCCGCGGCATGCATGTTGAAGCCGAGAGTGAAACGAGCGTTCTCGGACGCTTCGGCTTCCGCTTCGGCAAGGCGCTCACCGGCGACCGCGCACAGGGCCAAATCTACGCGCGCGCTGACGTTCTCCATCAGTTCACCGATGGTCAGGACGCCATGCTGAGCGATGCCGAAGGTCATCGCCTCGGCGTCAATTGGGGCGATCGCGGCACCTGGGCGCAAGCCGGCATCGGCGCTGCCATGAATTGGGATGGCCGCTATTCGCTGCAGTTCGGCATCGACCGCGCCTTCGGCGGCGATATCGAAAATACGTGGCAGGCGACAGGCCGCTTCTCCGTTCTCTTCTGATGCCCGCAGCCTTCGAGCTTCAGACTGCTCCCTTCTGAAGCTCGAAGCTTCCTCCTTCCAGACCTCCTGGCCGCCTTTCGGCGGCCTTTTTCTTGTCTGCAACAGCTTCAGCGGCGCACAATCTCTAAAAAGTTCTTTTCAGCAGCTTCGCGCGTCTTTCCTATGAAGCAATTCATTGTCGATGCGTTCACGCCAAGCATCTTCAAAGGCAATCCTGCGGCTGTCTGCCTTCTGGAGGCGCCGCTCGAAGACCGTCTTCTGCAGTCGATTGCCATCGAAAACAATCTTTCCGAAACAGCGTTCCTCCTTCGCCGGCCCGACGGCCGGCTTTCTCTGCGCTGGTTCACGCCTGGCGGAGAAATCGACCTCTGCGGCCACGCAACGCTCGGCAGCGCGTTTGTGTATATGACGGAAATAGAACCGCAGGCTTCTGCCGTTGCCTTTGAAACGCGATCCGGAACGCTCACCGTCACCCGAACCGGCAGCCGCTTCTCCATGGACTTCCCGGCCTATCCGGTCAGCGCCGTTCCGGTCACCGACGAGATGGAGGCCGCCTTCGGGGTGCGCCCTGCTGAAGCGTATTTGGCCCGCGATCTCCTCTGCGTCTTCGAGAACGCTGAGGCTGTCGAGCAGATGAATCCAGATCAAGCGCTTTTGAGCAAGCTGCCCGGTCTTCTTCAAAGCGCCACGGCGCCCGGCAGATCAGGAAGCGGCTTCGACTGCGTCTCCCGCTCTTTCGCGCCGAAGCTCCGCGTCGCTGAAGATCCCGTCTGCGGCTCCGCCCACTGCCACATCGTTCCCTATTGGTCGCAGCGCCTGCACAAAACCGATCTCGTTTGTTTTCAAGCTTCTGCAAGAACTGGAGTAATGTATTGCCATTTCTGCGAGGAGGCTGAACGCGTCGCTCTTGCCGGCGAAGCGGTTCTTTTCTCACGCGCAGAGATCAATCTTTCCCCCGCTCGAGCGGCTTCCGACTGAAGCGCTCGGAGAACATCAAGGTTCTCATTCGACATCTCTCGAGGATGACATGTCTGATTTACTTGAAGAAAGTCAAAATAATCCAGCTGCCGCCGCCATTTCTCGACGCCGCCTTCTCGAGGGCGCCGGAGTGACTGCCGTGGGCGCTGCAGCTTGGACGCTTGCCGGCTGCGCAGCAGCGCCCGCTGCCGACGCATCCGGCGAGCCGCCTTTCGCTACCCGCACGGTCGAAGCGCCTGCCGGCCGATTCCGCGGCCGCATGGAAGGCTCCATCGCCGTCTTCAAAGGCGTTCCTTTCATCAAGAACCCGTATGCACCGGAGCGCCGATTCAAGGCGCCGGAGCCGATGGATCCGATCGAGGGAACGCTCGACTGCTTCAAGCCGGGCGCCATTCCGCTTCAGCCGGGCAACGGACCGAACGGCTCGCCCATGATCGGCGGCGACGGCCCGCTCTGCCTCAACATCTGGCTCCCGGCTTCGGCAAGCGCTTCGAGCAAGTTCCCCGTGATGGTCTGGGTGCCCGGCGGCGGCTCCATCCGCTGCGATCAGAACGATCCGCGATTTGACGGCACGGCCTTTGCGCGCGACGGCGTCGTGCTCGTGACGCTCGCCTACCGCGTGAATATCGACGGCTTCATGAATGTCGAAGGCGGCGACAGCAATCTCGGCATTCGGGACATTCTGGCCGGCCTTCGCTGGGTGAAGAACAACATCGCCTCGTTCGGCGGGGATCCGGATCGAATCATTGCCTTCGGCCAGTCTGCCGGCGGCACGCATTTGGTCGATGTCATTGCCTCGCCGCATTCAAAGGATCTTCTTGCCGGCGCCATCATTCAGAGCCCGTCTGCCGAGGCGCAGTGGAAGGATGAGGCGCAGGCCAAGCTCGTGGCGGAAACCATTGCTGAAGCCTTAGGCTGCCGCCCGACCCGCGAAGATCTGATGAAGCTCTCGCCTGAAGAGCTTGCGCGCTTCGGCGCGCTGACTGCCTCGCTCTCCAAGGACACGGCCTGGGCGCAGTTCACAGACGGGAACACGTCCCTTTTCAAAGGCTGGCCCGATGGCGACGTCATGCCTGAGCTGCCGTTGGCCGCTCTGCGGCGCGGCGCGAGGGCCAATTTCCCGGTCATTGCCGGCTGCACTCAGAGCGAATGGCGCTACTACGTCGTACCCAACGGAAGCATTTCGTCCCTCAAGCGCTCGGATGCCGAGCGGCTTCTTGAGGGCATCAAGCTCCCCGAAGGGCTTTACGGCGCCTATGCCGCCTTCTGCGCCGACCGCGGTCTCGGAAAAGCGCCGGGCGACGTTTTTGCGCAGATTCAAAGCGACATCATCTTCCGCATGCCGTGCGTTCACCTGCTCGAGAGTCTCGCCGCCGGCGGCGCCAAAGTCTGGGCATATTCCTTTGCCTGGAAGAGCCCCGTCAAAGGCAAGAGCGGCGAAGAGATCGGCGCAGCCCATACCACGGATGTGCCTTTTGTCTTTGAATCTTTCGGCGCGCCGAAGGCCAAGGCCACGCTCGGCGATCAGCCGCCCCGGTCGCTCGCCGCTGCCATGCACGGTTCGTGGACGGCCTTCGCGAAGACGCTGACGGCCCGCTGGCCCGGCTTCACGCTCAGCGAGCGCAAAGCCATGCGCTTTGATGAATCGCCGGCTGTCGTGCAGGATCCATGGGCGTTTGAACGCCTTGCCATGGTCAAGCGCGCCTGACGCGCTTTGCGGCGTCTTTGAAAAGACGTTTTCGCTTTTTCTCAGACGCCGCGCCTTTCCCGCCCCTTTCCGTCAGCCGCCTTGGCAGCGGCTGACAATTAGACGCTATGCCGTCGTCTTCGGTTTCGCGCGCCGCCTTCCCGTGCCGTCCACGCCATAGAGCCCATCGAGCGACAAGTTGTCGCCCGGATGCTCGAAGTAGCCGTCCATGGTCCGAACCGGCCTGCCGCAGCGCAGCAGATCCGACACTTTGAGGAAGCGGAAGCCCTCTTCGCGAAGCGCATCCGCTGCTGCGAGAAGAATCTCCGCATCATGCTTCGGCACCAGATTGGCGTGAAAAAGCATGATGTCGCCCGGCCGAATCCGCTTCGCGATCCGCCGTCCGGTCGCAGCGGGCGAGCCTTCATCGATGCTGTCTGCACCGAGCGTCCACTGCACGACATCCAAGCCTTCTGCGGCGAGGAGCTTCAGCGCTTCAGTCGAGCAGCGTCCGTAGGGGAGCCGAAAGAAGCGCAGCGCTTCCGGAATAACCGGCGCAGGGCGCCCTGCGCGCCTCGCTTCTTCGAGCACCTCCTGCCGAAGAATCCGCCATTCGGCATCCGTCCAGCGGATTTCCTCCAGCATGCGAGCCTTCGTCATGATGCCGAAATTGCCGTGCGCCCAGGCATGATTCCCGATCTCAAAAAGCGGATCAGCCATGAGCTCCTTTGTGCGCTCGGCATGCGTGCGCATCCATTTGCCGCCGAGAAAGAGCGACGCGGGAATCCCCTCTCGCCGAAGAATGCCGATCGAGCGCGCATCGTAGCCCGTCGTCACGACGGCAAGCTCGCAGAGGTCGAACGTAAAGGCGCATACCTTTTCCTGCGTTTCGACGCGCCGAATGGTGCCGATGCGGTCCGCGTCTAGGGGCGCGCGAATGCCTGACGGAATGGGACCTTTCGGCGGCTCGTCATGGTTCGGCACCGCTCGTCGTCGGTCTTCCGGCCGAAAGCGGTCGATCGGCGGCACGCTCATGCAGCCGAAAAGAGGAGCCATGCCGAACGCCGCCGCCCCGGCAAGCGCCTGCCTCCGCGTCCAGCCCCGCAGCGCATGAGGCGCAAAATGACATGAATCGCAGCCGTCGGCAGATCTAGCAGACATGACGAAAAGCATCCGGAAAATTGAAGGAGGCGGCGATTGTGCGCCTCCTCCCCCTTCCCGATCAAGTCGCGCCTGTTCTGCCTAACAGGTCGTTCATCCGCGTCGACCGCTCGCCCTATCGGCTTTTGCGGCCGCCGCCTGTCCATCAGCCCATCGGCTTCAAACAAGCAGATTGTGGCTCTTGAGCATCTCAAGCACGCGGTCGACCGGGAGCGCATCGCAGCGCTTTCCGTTGAAGCCGTCGATCGAGCGCGCGGCAAAGAGCGAATTGAGAATGGCCTCCTCCGTCGCCTCGATCGCCGCCATGAAAAGCGGCGTCATGTCGTCATTGGCGACGGTCGGCCCGCCTGCGAGCTCGAGCGCCGGCGCTTGATGCCGGATGCGCAGGCTTTTGGCAGTCGAAAAGGCCGCCGCAAAGTCGCCGGAGCCGTTGGAGGCGATGCCGCCCGTCATGGTCATTCCCATGAAGGCGCGCTTGGCCAGACGCTCGAGATTGCGCGCATTGAGCGGCGCATCCGTCGCGCAGATCATCATGATGGAGCCGTCCGCCGACGCCAGCTCCTTTTCATAGGGGTAGCGTCCGAGCGCCCGGCCGACTTCAAGCCCCTTCACGCGAAGAAGGCCGCCGAAGTTGGCCTGGACCAGCACGCCGACCGTCCAGCCGCCCATGCTCGCCGGCAGCACCCGAGAAGCCGTTCCGATGCCGGCCTTCCATCCGAAAGCCTTCGTGCCGCTGCCCGCGCCGACGGCGCCTTCTTCAACCGGGCCGGAGGCGGCCTTTCGCAGCGCCTCCGTCACATGGCAGGGCTTCACAAACCGCGCGCGGATGTTGTTCACGCCGCCGTCGTTCGTCTCGCCGACGAATCCGTTCACGGATTCGACCGAGGCATTTTCCGGAATGGAAAAAGTCCAGTCGATGAGGCCGTCGAGGCCCGCGGCCACCGAGAGCGTATTCGTGAGGACAATCGGCGTTTCAAGCGTGCCGAGCTCCTTCATCTGCGGATAGCCCGTCATCTTCCCGAACCCGTTGCCGAGGAAGACCCCTACCGGCACCTTGTCCTGAAAGACGTTTCCGCCATGAGGCCGGATGGCCGTTACGCCCGTATGCATGCCGAGCGCGTCGTCGTGCAGCGTCGTCTGGCCGACCAGCACGCCCTCGACGTCCGTAATGGCATTGAAGCGGCCGGGCTTCAAAACGCCGATTTCAATGCCGAGCTCCCGAACTCGAGGCTTGCGCGCCGCACCGTCTGTCATGGCTTTTCTCTCCTGAATTAATAAGACTGGAGGCGCCGACAGATCTGCCGGCGCCTCCAGCGCACTCTAACGGAAAAGGGAGCGGGACGGCGCCCTTAGGACGCCTTGCCCCAGACTTCGGACCAGTCGCCCGTGAGCGCGCCCTTGGCGTAGTCGACGACGCGGTTCTCAAAGAAGTTCGTATGCTGCACGCCCAGCATCGCGTCCACCCACGGGAGCGGATTCTTCTCCGTCTTGAAGATGCCCTTGAGCCCGAGGCCCATGAGGCGGCGGTCGGCGATGTAGCGGATGTACTGCCGGACTTCGCCCTTCGTCAGGCGCTTCATGTCGGAAATGCCGAAGGCGAGATCGATGAAGGCGTCTTCGAGCGCCGTCATCTTCTCCGCAATGCCGTAGATCTTCGCCTTGAGCGCATCGGTCCAGAGCGAGGGATTCTCGGCAATGTATTCGCGGAAGATCCTCGTCATCGATTCGGTATGCAGCGTCTCGTCCGCAATCGACCAGGCGATGATCTGCCCCATGCCCTTCATCGTGCCGTTGCGCGTGAAGTTGAGGAGCATCACGAAGGAGCTGAAGAGCTGCATGCCTTCAGTAAAGGCCGAAAAGGCAGCGATCTGCGCCGCGATGTCGGCCGTGTCTTCCTCCGCCTTGACGACGAAGTCGTGCTTGGCGGCCATCGCCTCGTACTGCAGGAACTCGTTGTAGATCGACTCCGGCAGGCCGAGCGTCTCGATCAAATGCGAATAGGCCGCAATGTGCACCGCCTCGCGCGCCGCAAAGGACGAGAGCATCATGCGCACTTCAGGCTGGCGGAAGCGCGGGAGGTAAACGTTGACGTAGGCGCCCGAGACGTCGATGTCGCCCTGCGTGAAGAAGCGCAGAATCTTCGTGAGGAATTCGCGCTCGTCGTCGGTGAGCTTGAGCTTGAAGTCCTTCACGTCCTCCATCATCGGCACTTCGGTCCACAGCCAATGCATCTGCTCGCTCTGCATGAAGGCTTCATAGGCCCACGGATAGGCAAAGGGCTTGAAGCAGTCGCGCCCCTCGAGGAGGCTCGGCCTGCGGTGCGTCTGAACTTCTTCCGAGGCCGGCGCGGCCGGCGCTTTCATCGTCTCTGCAGTCATAGGATCTCTTTTCGTCAAATTCAGTGGAGTGGCGCGCTTCAGCCCTCGCAGGCGAGGCAGCCTGAATCGTCGGCCACGGCCTTCATGTCGATCTCGTCCTCAATGCGGCGGCGCACTGCGGCGACGCCCACGCGGTCGGCCTTGCGAAGCTTGTCCGAGCGGCAGTAGTAGAGCGACTTGAGGCCCTTCTTCCACGCCATGAAGTGGCAGGCGTGCAGGTACGGAATAGACACGTCGGGCGGGAAGAAGAGATTGAGGCTCTGGCCCTGATCGATGAAGGGCTGCCGGTCGCCTGCGAGCTCGATGAGCCAGCGCTGATCGATCTCAGTCGCCGTCCGGAAGACGCAGCGCGTCGCTTCCGGAATGTCCTCGCGGTGCGCAATCGAGCCGTCGTGCGCAATGATGTCCGCCCAGACCTCGTCCGTATCGAGCCCGAGCTTGGCCAGCGCCTTCGCGAGGAAGCGGTTCTTCACAATGTAGGCGCCCGAAATCGTGTCCTGCCGGAAGATGTTGGCTCGGTAGGGCTCGATCGACGGACTCGTGCCGCCCATGATGAGGGAGGACGTGGCATTGGGCGCCACGGCGTTCCAATGCGAGAAGCGGCGCTCGACGCCCGCGTCGGCCGCATCGGGGCAGGCGCCGCGGGCCTCAAAGAGGAGCCGGTCGCCCCGCTCGCATTCCGAGCGGATGTGCGAGAAGATCGCGCGGTTCTTTACCTTGGCGACGACCGATTCAAGCGCAATGCCGTTTTTCTGGAAGTACGCATGCAGGCCGAGCGCCCCCACGCCGATCGAGCGCTCGCGCATGGCCGAGTACTTCGCGCGCCGCACTGTGTCAGGCGCATGATCGATGAAGTACTGCAGCACGTTGTCGAGGAACTCCATCACGTCAGGAATGAACTGCCTGTCGTCCTTCCAATCGTCGAAATACTCCAAATTGAGCGACGAGAGGCAGCACACGGCCGTGCGGTCCTTGGAAGTCGACAGGAAGATCTCCGTGCAGAGATTCGAGCCGTTGATCTTGAGGCCCTTGTCCTTAAGCCAGCTCGGCAGGCGGCGGTTCGCCTCGTCGATGAAGACGAGATACGGTTCGCCCGTCTGCATGCGCATGTCGAGAATGCGCTGCCAGAGCGCGCGCGCCGAAATGATCTCCTTCACCTCGCCCGAGGCCGGATCCACGAGCGGCCAGCTGTCGTCGGCCTCGGCATCGCGCATCGACGCCTCGATCTTCTCCATGAAGGCGTCGGGAATGCAGACGCCGTGATGCAGATTGAGCGCCTTGAGATTCTGGTCGCCGGTGGGCTTGCGCATCTCAACGAAGGGGATGATGTCGGGATGGCTCGCCGGCAGGAACGCCGCGTAGGAGCCGCGGCGCGTCGAGCCCTGGCGGTACGCGAGACACGCCGCGTCGTAGACCTTCAGGTGCGGCATGACGCCGACGCTCTTTTCGTCTGCGCTGCGGATGCCGACGTGAATGCCGACGCCGCCGCCGAGCATGGAGAGCCAGTTCACTTCCGAGAGCGTATCGACGAGGCCCTCGGCGCTGTCGTCCATGTAGGAGAGGAAGCACGAAATCGGCAGGCCTTTCTTTGAGCGGCCGAAAGAAAGAATCGGCGTCGCAAACGACAGCCAATGGCGGCTCGCATAGTCGTAGATGCGCTGCGCGTGCGCCGCATTGCTCGCGAAAGCGCCGGCTACATAAGCCAGGCGCTCCTGCGGACTTTTCTCTTCCGGCCGCATGTAGCTCTCGCGCAGCCGCGTGAGCCCCAGCTCGTCAAAGAGCGCGTCGCGGGCAAGATCCATCTTGACTTCAAAGGCCATGGCCGAAGCTCCTTTTGTTGAGTGCATATACTGCCAGCATCCTACCTATAGTGCTTTTGGTGTAGCTCAAACGCTAGGTTTGGTAGGCCGAAGCAGCGGAAGCCCTCAATCATACGTTATGCCTGACACAAGGGCAATTTAGATTTTTTATTGCCTCAAGAGCTTTTCCCCTTGCTCATCCTGTCCTCTCTTTCGATTTTCGATCCGATGCTCTGAACGCCGGCGAAAGCAGCCAAGCAGGATCAGACTATTTTCTGATCGCAGAAAGCCTTTTTCTCCCAAGGCGTCAGCCTAGGATGAATGCAGAGCCGGGACTTGCAGAACGCGCCGCTCCCTGCTTGAGAGCGGCGGCGCAGCATCCGCTCCGAAGCCAACTCATTGCAGGAGGTGCAGCGATGACCACGAGACGCAAATTTCTTCAGAGTGCAGGCGCTGCTGCGGCAGCAGTCGCCGCAGCAGGCTTTGCCGGTCCGGCAGCGGCGGCCGCCTCTGCCGGCAAGGCCAAGGTCTATTTCACGCCGGAGCTCTCCGCCGAAGCCCTCATCAAGATGTACGGCCTCGTCAGAGGCAGCCTCAGCGGCCGCATCGCCGTCAAGCTTCATACCGGCGAGCCCAACGGGCCCAACATCATCCCGCGCGACTGGGTGAAGGCGCTGCTGCCGCATGTGCCCCAAAGCACGATCGTCGAATGCAACGTCCTCTACGCGAGTCCTCGTCAGACGACTGCCGGCCACCGCGAAGTGCTGAAGACAAACGGCTGGACCTTCAGTCCCGTCGACATCATGGATGAAGAGGGAGACGCCGTGCTGCCGATCAAGGGCGGACTCCATTTGAAGGCGCTCAACGTCGGCAAGCATCTGCTCAACTACGACAGCATGCTCGTTCTCACCCACTTCAAAGGACATGCCGTGGGCGGCTATGGCGGTTCGCTCAAGAACATCTCCATCGGCTGCGCCTCCGGGCAGATCGGCAAGCAGCAGCTGCACGCCCGTCCTGCAGACGGCAGCTGGCCTGGCGGCGAGCCCTTTATGGAGCGCATGGCGGACGGCGGAAAAGCCATTGCCGACCATTTCGGCAGCCGCATTGTCTACATCAACGTCCTGCGCAACATGTCTGTTTCCTGCGACTGCGAGGGCACGGCCGCAGCGCCCGTCACGCTGCCCAATCTCGGCATTCTGGCCTCGACCGACCTCGTGGCCATCGATCAGGCGTCAATCGACATGATCTACGCGCTCCCTGACGACGTGAAGGCGCCGATGGTCGAGCGCATCGAGTCCCGCAAAGGGCTGCGCCAGCTCTCCGCTATGAAGGAGATCGGCCTCGGCACAGGCGAGTACGAGCTCGTGCGCGTCTAGCCGTCCATTGCGCCGCTCGCAGACATGATGCGCTCAGGGCCGTCGGCAGACGCCGGCGGCCCTGAGCGCTCCAATAAGCTGTCACGAAGCGCTGAGCTTCGGGATGTCCGCCCAATTGGTGAGATAAGCCGGCGTAAGGCTGTCGCGGCGCATCTGCCAGTCTTCTGAGGCGAGCGACTGCGCGAGCTGCCAGATGTTCCTGCCGAAGCGGCGCGTCAGCTCATCGAGGCAGGCCATCAGGCGGCGGCGGGCCTCTGCATGCGCAAGTGCTTCGGGCGCAAGGGCGTCAAAAAGAGATTCTCCCTCGACAAGCTCGCCCTCTGCAGAGAGATCCGACAGCACGACCCCGGCCTTCTTGTAGGCGAAGCCCGGACGCCAGGCCTCGTCGACCAGCGAGCAGGCGGCGTCAGCCAAGCGCAGCGTGTCGGCCGTGGGCAGCGGCAGGGTGACGGAAGGCGATGCGCTGTGCTGCGGCGCCTCCGGGCAGAAAGGATCCGTAAAGAAAAAGACGCCTACCGTTCGTGCGGCGCTTCGCTGCCGGCGCAATATCCTCGCCGCTTCCGTCATGTGAAACGCAACGGCGGCGCAGACGGCCTTCTTGTCGGCCGTTGCCGCCGGAAAGCTTCTTGAGCGCAGGATCTGCTGCCGGAAGACCGCTTTTTCCTCCACGCTGAAGCAGGCGACGCCGCTGATCTCGCGAAGCGTCCGCTCAAGCGTCACGCCGAAGCGCCGCCGCACATAGGCCGCATCCATCCGAGAGAATGCCAGCGCCGAATCGATGTCCATGGCCCGAAGCTTCGCGGCCGTCCGCCGTCCGATGCCCCAGATCTCTTCAGCGGGCGTCGCCGCAAGCGCCGTCTCGCGGTGCGCCGCAGAAAGATCCAGCCAATTCACGACGCCGCCGCATGCGGGGCAGTGCTTGGCCCAGTGATCGCAGAGCTTGGCGAGCGTCTTCGTGGGTCCGATGCCGACGCAGACGGGCAGCCCAAGCCACTTCAGCATGCGCGCGCGAAGCTTCGCGCCGAGCGCGGCGGCGTCGACGTCCATGCCGGTCAGATCCAGGAAGGCTTCGTCGATCGAATAAGCCTCATGCACAGGCGCAAAGCCCGCCGCCACGCGATGAAAGCGCTTCGACATGGCGTCGT
>CAJKSP010000018.1 GCA_905202595.1 uncultured Sutterella sp. | reverse complement strand
CCCCGGAACAGTCGCGCAACCCGCGGGGGAGGGCTGCGGACTCAAGCCCTGCCTCCGGCAGGAAGCCTCAGTCGTGACCGCTTTGAAGCCGCTGCCTGCCTCTTTCCTTCGCTCCTCTTGATCTCTGCCGATTTTCCGCCATGTACCGACTCCTCCTGCAGCTCATTCCGGCCGCGCTTTCCCATGCGCTCTTCTGCGCTCATCTGCTCTTTCACGGCTTCGGATGGCTGTCTTTTCTGCCGCTCGCCGCTGCGGCGCTCCTTGCCTGCCCTCGGAGGGCAGCTCTCCTCATTCAGACCGCTCTTCTCACGCTTTGGACCGCCGAGTGGATCCGATCGGGCGCGCTGCTCGTCATGGCGCGCCTTTCCGAGGGCCGCTCTCCGGTTCTCTCCGGCATCATCATGACGGGCGTCGCTCTTTTCACTCTCCTCTCGATGCTCTGTCTCTGGCTCCGGACATCCAAAGCGCACTTCCGTTAAAAGAGAGCGTTTCAGGCAAGTGCAAATCGATATCGGCAGGCAAATCTTAAATGTAACTAAATTTAACCTGCCTTGACGGATTGGTATTCCATCCATAAAATTTAGTCAATTTGAGCCGCGAAAACGCGAACCGACGCGTTCGCGGCCTTTTATTAGGCTGAAACCAGTCTAATAACGCCTCGTCATTCCTTGAAAAACAATCCTTTGGGAAGGAGATTCGTCCATGTCCACGCCCGAAAACACGCCTCTGACGATCCGCGACATGATCGAGCCCGCGATCAAGGCCGCCGGCGGCTGGGTCAACACGCACGCGCACGCCGACCGCGCCTACACGCTCAGTCCGGACGTTCTCGAGCTGCGCCGCACTTGCACGCTTCAGCAGAAGTGGGATGCGCTCGACCGCCTCAAGCGGGAGTCGACGGAGGAGGACTTCTACCGCCGCTTCTCCCTCTTCTTCGAGAACCAGATTTCGCAGGGCGTGACGGCGCTTGCAACCTTCGTCGACATTGATCCGCAGTCTGAAGATCGCGCGATCAAGGCCGGCCTGCGCGCTCGCGAGCACTACAAGGATCAGCTCATCGTCAAGTTTGCCAACCAGACCCTCAAGGGCGTGATCAACCCCGAAGCCCGCAAGTGGTTTGACATCGGCGCCGAGCTCGTCGACATCATCGGCGCGCTGCCCAAGCGCGACGAGCGCGACTACGGCCGCGGCGACGAAGCCTTCGACATCATCATGGAGACGGCCAAGCGCTACAACAAGATGGTGCATGTGCACGTCGACCAGTTCAACGAGTCGCAGGAATACGAAACCGAGCAGCTCTGCGAAAAGACGATCGAGCACGGCATGCAGGGCCGCGTGGTCGCCATCCACGGCATTTCGATCGCCGCGCACTCCCGCCAGTACCGCCAGCGCCTCTACAAGCTCATGAAGGAAGCGCAGGTGATGATGATTGCCTGCCCGACCGCCTGGATCGACACGCCGCGCTCCGAGCAGCTCGTGCCGATGCACAACTCCATGACCCCCGTCGACGAGCTCGTGCCCGCCGGCATCATCGTCGCGCTCGGCACCGACAACGTCTGCGACGCCATGGTGCCCTGGAACGCCGGCGACATGTGGCATGAAATGACAACGCTCGCCACGGGCTGCCGCTTCGACTACTTTGACGAGCTCGTCAAGATCGCTACGGTGAACGGCCGCAAGGCGATCGGCATCGACTAATCCGCAGGAACCAGATCCGGAGAATTCTTCATGTTCGAATCCAAGATTGCTGCCGACATCCTCGCCGGCCACCTCGTCAACTACGGCGCGGTTTCGTTCCTCGCGGACGCTCCGATGCGCCTCAAGTCCGGCCTCGTGACGCCGATCTACGTCGACAACCGCTCCCTCACTGCCCACCCGGACGCCTGGCGCGACATCATTGAAACGATGGTCTCCCGCCTTGACCAGCTCAAGCTCGAGTACGACATCGTCGCGGGCGTTGAAGGCGCGGGCGTCTCGCACTCGGCCGCCCTCGCCTACCGCCTCTACAAGCCCTCGATCTTCGTGCGCTCCCAGCCGAAGACCTACGGCAACAAGAGCCGCATTGAAGGCGCTTCCGTCAAGGGCAAGCGCGTTCTTCTGATCGAAGACCACATCTCCACTGGCCTGTCGCTCCTGTCGGCGATTCGCGCGCTCAAGGACGAAGGCGCCATCGTCACGGACTGCCTCACGATCACGTCGTTCGGCATTGACGAGACGAACAAGCTCTTCGAGAAGGAAGCAGTAACTTGCCACGAGCTTCTCGACTTCCAGCTTGTGCTCGACAAGGCTGTCGAGCTCGGCAAGCTCGACGCCTCGAAGAAAGGCCTTCTGCTCGATTGGCTCGCCAATCCGTGGACCTGGGCTGCCCGCAACGGCCTTTCTCCGATGGAAAAGGAAAACTAATTCAAAACGCTTTGCCGCCTCCCATGCGGGAGGCGGTCAAGCGCATTCTCGAAAGCGCCGCGCTGAGTCTTCTGATGGCTCTGCGGCGCTTTTTTGCTGCCTGTGCGCTTCAGCGCGCAGCGCCTAAGCATGGTCCACTGGAGCGGCGCGCTAGAATGCAACGCGTTTCTATTATTTGCTTTGGCTATGAAGTACCTCATTGTCGACGACCATGCACTTGTCACCGGCGCGCTCTCCATGATGCTTCAGGACCGCGATCCTTCAGCAGAAGTGCACACCGCCGGCGGACCGCAGGAAGCGCTCGATCTCGTGCGCCGAGAAGGCGACAACGCGGATCTGCTCATTCTTGACCTCTCGATGCCGGGCGTCACCGGCACGGAGCTCATGGAAGAAATCGTCCGCATTCAGCCGCTTCTCAAGATTCTCGTTCTTTCCGGCCTGACAGATCAGCAGAACATCATGCGCGTGCTGCAGCTCGGTGCCGCAGGGTTCGTGCCGAAGGTACTCGATCCGGAGATGCTTGCCAACGCCATCGACTTCGTTCTCAAGGGCGGCGTCTTTATTCCCTCCAAGCTTCTTGCCGAATCGCAGCGCGCGGGCTTCTTCAACCAGACCGCTACGGGCATCAAGCGCAGCGCCGAGCCCGTGCATCTCACCGACCGTCAGAAGGACGTGCTGATGCTTCTGGCGCAGGGCGCGCCCATCAAGCGCATCTGCCGGGACCTAGACCTTTCGGAAGGCACCGTGAAGACGCATGTGGCGGCGATCTACCGCGCATTCGGCGCTTCCAACCGCACCGAAGCGCTGCTTGCCGCTCGCCGCGCAGGATTCAAGATCGACATTTAGGCCGCCTGCCCCGCAGGACCGAATGCCGCCAGGCCCGCCCGACTGCTGCTGAGCGGTCGAACGGGCCTTTTTGTCTGTTCCGCATCGAACCGACAAAATCCGCAACGCGTTGCGAAATTCGGGCAGTCCGGCTGAGCAGGTGCCCCTTGAACGGCGCCTACAATCAGGAAAAAGCAGACGGCGCCGCCTTGCTCTGCGCCATGCCTTTCACCTGCTTCCCGCTTGAAGGAACTTTCTGCATGGAGCCCAAGGAGCGCTTTTCCCCATATTCGTCTCCGCGGAGGATCCATGAAGCCCTTCATCTCGCATGCGGCCGCTGCCGCCCTCAGCGCCGCCATTGCCGGCGCATTCTGCCTTGCCGGCGCTCCGGCGCTCGCGCAGAGCCTTTCCGCACCGAGCTGGCTTGAGAGCGACGTCCAAGCCGCTGCGCCCGGCCTCACCGAGCTGCGCCACAAGCTCCACGCCATGCCCGAGCTCGGCAACCAGGAAGTGAAGACGCAGGCGGAAATCATCCGAATTCTCAAAGAAGCCCATATTGACGTCGTTACCGGCTGGGCCAATGCGCCGACAGCCGTCGTCGGCGTCCTCAACCCGGACAAGGGCGATACGGTTGCGCTGCGCGCCGACATCGACGCGCTGCCGATTAAAGAGCGCACGGGCCTGCCCTACGCCAGCCAGGCCAAGGGCACCATGTGGGGCAAAGCGGGCGTCGACGTGAGCCACATGTGCGGCCACGATGCGCACGTGAGCATGCTTCTCACCGCCGCGCAGATCCTCGCCAAGCACCGCGAAGACATCCCGCGCCGCGTGCTCTTTGTCTTCCAGCCTACCGAAGAGGGCGACTCGCTTGAAAACCCCTTCCTGGCTGATGCGCCGAAGCCTTCCGGCGCCAACGCACTCGTCAAGGCAGGCCTCATCGAAAAATACGATGTCAAGCACTTCTTCGGCATCCACGTCATGGCGCGCGCCGCTTCGGGCAAGCTCCTCGTCTCGCAGGGGCCGGCCCTCAACAGCGCCGATGCCGTCGACATCAAGATTGAAGGCGTGCAGGCGCACGGCGCCATGCCGTGGACTGGCGTCGACGCGGCGCTCGCGGCCTCGCAGACCGTGGTCTCGCTGCAGCAGATCGTCGCCCGCAACGTCGACCTCACCAAGGGCATGGGCGTCATCACCATCGGCAAGCTTCAGGCGGGCGAAACCGGCAACGTCATGGCAGGCTCCGCCGAGATTCTCGGCACGATTCGCGCCAATCATCCCGACATCCGCTCCACGCTCCTGAAGCGCATACCGGAAGTGGCTGAAGGCACGGCCGCGGCAGCCGGCGCGAAAGCCCGCGTCAAGCTGATTGAAATCTACCCGGTGACGTGGAACGATCCGTCGCTTGCCGCCAAGACCGTCGAGCAGGCCAAAGCCTTCGGCATCGACGCATCAATCTCGACCTGGAACCCCGGCGCAAGCGAAGACTTCTCATTCTTTGCCGCAAAAGTGCCGTCCGTCTTCATGTTCCTGGGCGTCGACAAGCCAGGCGTTCAGAATGCGGCGAACAACCATTCCGACCGCTTTGTGATTGATGACGCGGCCTTGCCGTCAGGCGTGAAGGCTCACATTGCTGCCGCGATGGGAAGCTGGTCGGAGAATGTGCCTAAGGCGCATTGAGAGCCTCCTCGCCCGAGTTCGGACGAGGCATCTCGTTTTCTGAAAAGGCTGCGCGGAGCCCCAAAGGCCCGCGCCACCTTAAAAAGCTCCACAGTCCTTAAGCATTGGACTGTGGATCCCTTGAGAATGAAGGTGCCTGCAGCGGCGTGCCGAGCACCATGTGCACCGCCTCGTTCAGTCCTTCGGCCGAGCAGGGCTTCTGCAAAATCGTCGGCAGCGCTGCAGGCATGCGCGGCGTCCCGGCGGCGGAAGCCCGCTGCCAGTCGCCTTCGATGAGGTCGGCCGCCACAGCTGTGATCAGCACTGTCGGAATGGCGCGCCCGGCACGGCGCTCGAGCTCTCCGGCGGCTTCAAGCCCTGTCGGCGCGCCTTCTCCGAGGTTGTAGTCGCTCACTAGTACAAAGGCGCCGTCGGCGGCCGCCTCGGCGGCGTCGGCCAGAAACGCTTCGCTCGGTGACTCAGCGGCAATGACCTTCGCACCCCAGGCCTCAAGCATCGAACTCATGGCCTCCTGCACAAAGGCATTGTCTTCGAGAAGCGCCACTGTGCCATGAATAGGCTCGATCAGACCGCTGCGCTTGGATGCTCTGGCAAAAAGCTTCACCTGCTCGGCTTCGCTGACATCGAGAATGAGGCGGAAGACGCTGCCGCGCCCAAGGCGCGAGCCGACGGTGAGATCGATGCCGAGCTGCTTCGTGATGCCCCGCACGATCGACAGGCCCAAGCCGAAGCCGGACCCAGGCTGACTCTTGCCTGCGGAGCCGCGGTAGAACGTTTCGAAAATCCGACGCTTGTCGGCCGCGGAAAGCCCAGGTCCCGAGTCGTAGACGCAGATTGCAACACGTGCCGGCCACAGCCTGCGAGCCGCAACGACGATCTCGCCGCCAGGCTTTTCCGTGTAGCGGATGGCGTTCGTAATGAGGTTCTTGAGCGCGCGGCGCAGCATCAGCGGATCCGTCTTCACGGATGCATCAAGCGTCTTGATGCGGAAGACAATCCCCTTCTTTTCAGCCACCGGCCGAAACTCCTGATCAACTTCCTCAAGCAGCGCCTCCAGGCTGATCACTTCCGGATGAAGCTCGAGCTTGCCGAACTCCATGCGCGTCACTTCAAGCACCTGCTCGACGAGGTTGGAAATCGTCCGGCTCGTGAGCGCTAGCTGGCTGATGACGGGTTCAGTCTGCGGCGTCGAGCGCCGGCGCAGAATGTCGAGATAAATCCCCATCGCCTGCAGAGGCTGCCGGATGTCATGGTTGGCGGCGGCGAAGAACTGCGCACGCCGCTCGCTTTCCTCCTGCGTCGCGCGGCGCGCCGCTTCCGTACGGTTCACTTCCGTCTTCAGACGCTGCACGAGGCGCTGATTTTCATCGTCCATCAGAATGGAGGAGAGCATCATCTCGTTCAGGCGCCGGCCTGAGTAGAGAATGAAGATCGTCACGACGAGAAGAACAAGCGCCATGATCATCTGGCTCACGGCATAGCGGGCGGCGACAGCCGCCGTCATCGGCGCAAGCGAGAGGAGCGTGAAGGCCGTGAGCGACGGCATCCAGCACGAATAGACAGGCCAGCTGGCGAAGGTCACTGCCACCACGACGGCCACCGCCACGACCTGCAGGATGCCCGAGGCAGGCAATTGAAAGACGGCGCCCGCCACGCCCCAGATGATGCCGGCTGAAGCGGCGAGCAGCGTCCAGCGCCGAATCCAGAGCCGGATGCGGGCCACGCGGTCCCGATCTCGCCAGAAGGCGCGCACGAAATGAAGCGACAGATAAAGCTCGACGAGTCCGAAGCCCAGCCAGATGAGCAGGAACACTCTCGAGAGATCGGTCGACCAGAACGTCGCAATGAGGGACGCCATGCCCACCGCCTGCGCGGCAAGCGCCACAGGCAGGAGCTTCATGGACGCGAGGAAGAGCTTCGCGAGCGTGCGTGCCGTCACGCTCTGCGCCGCCGGCAGCATCAGAAATGCCTTGAGGAAGCGCATGCCGCGCGAGCTGCTGTCAAAGGTGCGTCTCATGGCCGGCCCCGCCAGACGAGCTCGGCATGACCGGCTGAAATGCGAAGCCGGCCCGAAAGTCCTACCGGCAGCGTTGCCTTGCGGCGGATGTGCCCGAAGGGCAGCCCCGCCACGAGCGGAATCCCGCGCCCCAGACGCGAGCGGATATAGGAGAAGGCGCCCGCCAGCGTCGCGTCGCCCGGGAAGCGCCAGGCGTCGTCCGCCTGCGCAAAGTCGCCGAGCAGAATGGCCTTCTGCCCGTCAAGCAGCCCAGCATCGAGCAGCGTAAGCAGCATGCGCTCCACGCGATAGGCCGCTTCGCCCACATCTTCCAAAAAGAGGATGCCGCCTGCCGTCTGCTCGCGGGTTGGCATCCAGCGCGTGCCGAGGAGGCTTTCGAGCAGGCAGAGGTTGCCGCCCCAAACAACGCCCTCCGCTTCAAAAGCAGCGGCCTCTTCTGCGCCGCCAAGCAGCGGGCGCATCGCTTCCGGCACATCCCATTCGACCGGACCGAGCGCATTGAGCGGCGCGCCGAATGCGGCGCAAAGCCGCGTCATGGCGTAGGCGTCCAGCCCCTCGGGCTTGGCAAAGTCGCCAAGCATCGGTCCCTGCCAGGAGGCTCGTCCGGTCATGCGCCAGAGCGCGAGGTTGAAGGCCGTAAAGTCGGAAAAGCCGCAGGCAGGCGCTTTGGCTGCACCGATGGCATCCCAGTCGAGCAGCGGCAGAAGCCGCGTCATGCCGTAGCCCCCGCGGATCGGCATCACGAGGTCGGCGTCGGCGAGCGTCAGCGCTGCCGCAAAGTCTTCTGCACGCCGCTCGTCCGTTCCTGCAAACCGGCCGGACTGCTCGAAGACGCCGCCCATCACCGTCGGAATGACGCCGAAGGCCTCGAGCGCCTCAAGGCCGCGCGTGCGCCGCTCGCCGTCGATGGCGCCCTCGCGCGTCAGAAACTGATAGGAAGGCGCCGGAATAGCCGCGCGCTTGCCGTGCCAGCAGGCAAAAAGCCCCGGCGCCGCGCTGATGATCTCTGCAGCTTTGGTCATGATGCTTGACTTGAAAAAGAATCGGCGCCTTCCGGCGCAGCTTCCGTCTGAGGTGAAGGCCGGCGCATAGCGGCGACGCCTTGCTCGGCGCCAGTCCCCGCTTTCGATGCGCGCTTGGCGGCGAAAAATTCTGCGAGCAGCGCCGCCGCTTCGTCGGCAAAGAGGCCGCCCTCTATTCTCGGGCGATGATTGACGCCCGGCAGATCGAAAAGGCGCAGAGCGCCCCCGAGCGCGCCGCGCTTCTCGTCAGATGCGCCGTAGACGATGCGCCGGCAGCGCGCCTCGCAGATGGCGCCTGCGCACATCGGACAAGGCTCGAGCGTCACGTAGAGCGTCAGATCGGCAAGCCGATGATTGCCTAGACGCTTGGCCGCCTCCCGCAGCACCAGCACTTCTGCATGCGCCGTGGGATCGCAGTCCCGAAGCGTCCGATTTCCTGCGGCGGCAATGAGCTCGCTGCCTCGAGCAAGCGCCGCACCCACCGGGATTTCGCCTGCATCGCGGGCTTTGACGGCTTCGGCGAGCGCAATCTGCATGAAGCGCCTGTCGAGCGCGGGATCGCCCGGCGGCACAGCAGGGTTGGCTTCTCGATTCTTTGCAAGGATCGCTTCGCGCCGGCGGGCGCGGCGGTCGGCCAAAATGGCCCGAGCGCAGTCGGCTTCGTCGGCCAGCCGCGAATAGCTCGCCCCCGGCAGCGCCCCGACGAGAAGCTGCACGCGTCCAGCGGAATCGCGTTCAGCCATGCCGGCCGAGAGAACGGCCGCGAGGAGGGACTCCGACGTTTCAGCCAGCCAGTCGGCCGGTCCGGCAAGGAGCTTGTCGAGCGCAGCGAGCGCCTCGCGTTCGCTGACCGGCGCACCGCCGGTCGAGACGGCAAGAAGCGCGAGCGACGCAGCGGCAAGCGCCGAGCGCAGCGCGTCGGCGCTGCTCCTCGCGAGAGAGGCAAGCGTGCTGCCGCGCCGGATCGACAGTGCAGTAAAGCGTTCAATGTCGTCGATCGAGCAGTCAGGCGGAGGAAGTCGATACATGCGTGCAATGATGAGCGGCAAAGCGCCACAGGAAAGCAAAGGGCAGAAAGACGGAAGGCCGGCGCTCTCAGACCGTCTGCCGCCGAGGCTTTATGATGCCGCAGGCGGAGCCTTTCAGCGCACCATGAAGCCGCAAGCCCGCCCATCAAGGAGCCTTTCTTATGAAAACCACCTTCTGCGCCGCTTCAGCGGCGGCTGCGCTCGCGCTGGCGGGCGCGCTCATTGTACCTGCGCCCGCCTTCGCTTCAGCGGAAAGCGACGAGCTGGCCGACTGCCTCTTCAAGAATACAAGTGCGGCCGACCGCGACGTCATGGTGCAGTGGGCCTACGTCACGATCGGAAAGAGCAGCGCCGCGAAGGCCGTGCAGCCGATTCCCGACGCCAAAGTCCGCTCTGTCGAAGCCTCGGCGCAGAAAACGCTCACCAACCTGGTTCTCAAGCGCTGCGCCAAGCCCTCCATGAAGCTGCTCGTAAAGGATCCTAAGAACGGCCTTCAGGACACGCTCGGCAGCCTCGCGCTCAAGCTCGTTCAGAGCGAAGTGGAACGGCGCAAGTCACCCCTTCTTTCGCTCACCATTACGGATCTGCTTCGGCCTCGGTGAAGCGCTGTCGAATACGGCAGCGCCTGCGGCTCCTCCCCGCGCCCGCTGCCGGGCTGATCTAGGAAAGCTTCGCCTTCTCAGCAGGCTTCGGCGCATGCGCTTCATCCCAAGCCGCCTGCATTTCAAGCCACGGTGCAGAGCCGGTTCCAAAAACCGCACCTGCCTGCGCAGCCAATTCAGGCGTGACCGGCGCTTCGCCGGCAAGAACGGCAGAAAGCTCTGCGGGCGAAATGCCGAACCACTTGGCCGCAACGGGAAGCGGCGTGTCTTCAAGAATCTGTGCGAGCACCTCGCCTGGATGCTGCGGCGAAGCGGCGCGGCCGCTCCGCTGGCGGCCGCTGCCGGCAGCGCGTCCGGAACGAGCTGCGGCATGCTGAGGCCGGCCGGCGCTGCGGCCTGATTTCTTCATTGGCGGCATGATGGAAAAAAGCCGCCCGGTTCGGACGGCTGCAGGAAGTCGGAAGCCTCGGCGTTCAGCGAATCTGTGCGCCGATAGGAAAGGACGGCATTTTATAGCGGCGAAAGGTTCTCGTGCGTTCGCTGGCCTCTAGGGCTTTTCCGGCCACCAGCGCCGATTGAGAAGCGCCGCCTCGGGAGACGTCCAGGTCAAGGCTTCGCCGATCTCAGGCGCAGCGAGCGGGATGCCGACGGTCTTGGCGCTTGCAAAGGCCGCATTGAGCGGATCGATCCAAAGATGGCGCGAAAGGTCGTACTTCGAGTTATGGCAGGCCATGACGGCCGCAGGCCCCAGCTCCTCCAGCGCGCGGCGCCAGTCGGCCGGCATCAGATGGATGGTCGACCAGTCCGGGCTGTACTGGCCGTCTTCAAGAATGGCAAAGTCGATCCGCGGCCAGCGCTGCGCAATCGACTTGAAGTGCGGCCCATAGCCGCCGTCGCCCGAGATGTAGAGCACGCGCCCGTCAATTTCGAGAACAAAGCCGCCCCAAAGCGTGTAGTTGCGCTTCAGGCGGCCTGAAAAATGCTGCGACGGCACGAGCGTCGCCTTGGCGCGAGGCGAAATCGCCGCCTCCTCTCCCCAGTCGAGCTCCGTGATCTTCTCGGCGGGATAGCCCCAAAGCTCAAAGTCGGCGCCCACGCCCAATGGGCATACGACGCGCTTCACGCGGGAGGCGAGCGCCGCCGCCGTGCTGCAGTCGAGGTGATCATAGTGATCGTGCGTGATGAAAAGCACGTCAAGCGGCGGAATGTCGGCGGCCCGATAGCGGTCAGCTCCGGGGAAAGGCTCGAAGGTGAACGGCACGGGCGAGGCGCGGCCGAGCGCCGGATCGACAGCCATCGAAAGACCGCCTGCGTGCAGATAGAAGCCGGAATGGCCGAGCCACACCAGCTTCCCTTCCGGCAGCTGCGACAGATCTGCCTTCATGGACGGCACGGCCTTGCTGGGCTTGTAGCCCGCTGTGCGGTCAAGGAGAAAGTCCAGCATCACCTCCGCACCCGACTTGCTGCTCGTCATATCCGGCACGTCGACCAGATTTCGGAACATGCCGTCCCGATAGTGCGGCGAGCGGCGGATGCGCTCGAGGCGCTCTCCCGCCGGCGCGGCGCCGAAGACTTCCCGGCCGCCGATGCCGGCATAAGCCGCGCCCCCCGCAGCAAGGCAGGATGCGCCGGCGAGCAGAAACGTGCGTCTCTTCTTGTCCATAGCTTTTTGAAGGAAAGGCTTGCAGGTCTCAGCGGGAGAAAGCAGGACGTTCGTCGTCAGGCTGCAAACCGCCCTTTCCGCCCGCGATGACATGAAGTCTATGAACTCTGCGGCGCCGGATGTCCTGCATTTGTGCTTCTCTTCTGCTTGATTCTGGCAAAGAAAAAGCGCCGCAGACGCGCGGATGATGCTCCGCGCTCTCCGGCGCTTGTCTGACGGGCGCTTGGCCGTGCGACCGCCTACTGGGAGTCGGCGCCCTTCGCCCAATGAAGAATTGCCTCTACGTCCTCCGCCTCCAGCGGCTTCAGATGCCCGACGGGACCCAGGCGGCAGCAGTGCCGCGCAAGGGACGCTGCGGGGCAGCCGGCGATGCCGAGGTCGTCGAGCGTCGTCGGGAGATTCATGCGCTCCAGCCATTCAATGAACTTGCAGCGGCCGAGCTCAATCGTCTCCGCTTCGCGCGATGCCGGCGCAACGCCCATGACGTTCACGGCGAACTGGAAGAAGCGGGCCGGCGCAAAGGGAGCCACGTACTTCATCCAAGCGGGCATCACGACCGCGAGGCCGTCGCCATGCACGATGGCGTCATTCCAGCCCGAGATTTCATGCTCGATCGCGTGGCAGGCCCAATCCTCCTCGCGCCCGAGGCCGAAGTAGCCGTTGTGCGCGAAAGTGCCCGCCAAAGCGATCTGGCACCATGCATCGTAATCGTCGACGCGAAGCCGAACTTTGGGGCCGTATTCGAGAATCGTGCGCAGCGCCGCTTCAGCCTGCGCATCAACGTAAGCCGTTGCGGCCGTATTGGAGAAATAGCGCTCGCAGATGTGCGAGAACATGTCGAGCACGCCGGCGCTGACCTGGTTGAGCGGCAGCGTGAAGAAGCGCTCGGGATTGATGAAGGCCGCCTTCGGCCGGAGGATTTCAGCGCCGATGCCGATCTTCTCGCCGTGATGCGTCAGCACGGCCCGAATCGACTGCTCAGAGCCTGCCGCAGGGATCGAGAGGACGGCAAAAATGGGCAGCGCCCGCTCGGGCTTGGCCTTGCCTTCAAAGAAGTCCCAGCAGTCGCCTTCGTATTCAACGCCGAGCGCCACGGCCTTGGCCGAATCGATGACCGAGCCGCCGCCGACGGCGACAATCGCCTTGACGCTTTGATCGCGAATCCAGTCCACCGTCTCGCGCACAAAACTCATGCGGGGATTGGGCTGCACGCCGCCCTTTTCAAGTACGGTGAAGCCTGCCTGCTCGAGACTGGCCTTCACGGCGTCAAGAAGTCCTGAGCGCTGGGCAGAGCCGCCTCCATAGACGACGAGTACCTTGCCTGCGCCGCCTAGAATCGACTTCATCACGGGACCGGTCTGGCATTCAGCGCTGCGGCCGAAGACGAGGCGGGTGGGATTGCAGTAGGAAAAATTGAGCATGGATGGGGCTTTCCGTATCAAGCGTAGGTCGGCTGAAGCGCCAGGACGGAGAGCCCGAAGCGCCTCAGAAGCTTGGGGCGATTTTAGGGCCGTTCAGCGCGGCGCGCGCGCTCAAGGCGGCGGCGGCGCGCATCAAAGAGGCAAACGGCCGCCGCGGCGCCGACGTTGAGCGACTCCACCCCGGCTTCAATGGGAATGTAGAAGCGGCAGCGGGCCGCGGCAAGCGCCGCTTCGGATACGCCTGGACCTTCGGCGCCCATGATCCAGCAGACGGGACCCTCGGCGTAATCGGCGGCAGCGAAGAGATCTTCGCCGCCTCGCGCATCCGCTGCGGCAATGAGCCCGCGGTAGCCGGCAGAGAGCGCCTGCGGACTCACCCCTTCTGCAATCTGCACGGAAAAGTGAGCGCCCATGCCGGCGCGAAGCACTTTGGGCGTCCAGAGCGCCGCCGTGCCGACGCTTGCCGCTACGACCTTGACGCCCGACGCTGCCGCCGTGCGGATGAGCGTTCCCGCATTTCCGGCATCCTGAACGCCGTCGAGATAGAGCGCATCCTCGTTCGCCCAGCGCTCGATGGGCGCCGGCTCCGGAATCGCCATCTCGGCCATGCAGCCCGCGCCGTGTTCAACGGGCGAAATGGCGGCGTAAAGCCGTTCGGCCAGCACGAAGAGCGGGGCATTGAAAGCGCGTGCAGCGCTTTCCGCCAATGCGCGCGCTTCTGCCGTTGCGCTCTCTTCAGCGAGCATCAGCGCCGAAAGCTTCGCCTGCTGCGGATGCTCGAGCGCCGTCTGCAGCAGATGAATGCCTTCGAGAAGCGTCGCGCGCTCGCGGCGGATGCTTCGAGCATCAGCGGCAAGCTTCTTCCAGCGCTTTACGCGCGCATTGGCTTCGCTTTCAAGATAAAGAGTGGACATGGAGCTCATTCCTTGGTTGATGAGGATGCGCCGTCTTCCTTAGCCGCTTCTCCGGCGAGAAGCTCGCGCACGGGCGCAAAGGAGCGGCGGTGCTCGGGCGTCGGTCCGAGCTTTCGAAGCGCCTCGAGGTGGCGCTTCGTGCCGTAGCCCGCATGGACTTCAAAGCCGTAGCCCGGATACTGGAGGGCGAGCTCCTTCATCAGGCGGTCTCGGGCGGTCTTGGCCAGAATCGACGCGGCAGAAATGGCAGGCACGAGCGCATCGCCCTTCACAATGGCTTCCGCATGCATGGGCAGCTTCGGCGTGCGGTTGCCGTCAACGAGAACGAGCGCCGGCTGCAGCGACAAGCCCTCGACAGCCCGCGTCATTGCCAGCATGGTTGCCTGCAGAATGTTGAGGCGGTCAATCTCTTCGACCGACGCCCAGGCGACGCACCACGCCTTGGCGCGCGACTTGATGAGGGGCTCGAGCGCTTCGCGCTTCTTTGCGGAAAGCTTCTTCGAATCGTCAAGGCCCTCAATCGGATTGTCGGGGTCGAGAATCACCGCAGCGGCGCAGACCGGCCCCGCCAGCGGCCCGCGGCCGGCTTCATCGACGCCTGCCGTCAGAGGCTGCGGGCAGGTCAGGCCTGCCTCGTCGAAAAGGTCCGGCTCGTCAGCGAGCGGCGCCGAACCGCGCAGATGCGCTTCAGTCATAAGGGATCAGCAGAAGGAAAATGAACAGCGCTCGAAGCTGCAGGGCGCGCCCAGGTCAAGAAAAAAGCTCCGCCGCCCGGCGGAGCTTTCTCCCAAGCGAGCCCCTTGCGGCGCGCTGCGCCCGCAGCAGCGCCAGCCGCTGCAGGCTCAAAAGACATCAGAGGGCGCCGCGGCCGTTCGGGCTCCTCGACGCCATCTCCATGATGACGTCGGCCGCGAGATTGGCCGTATCGGCCTTGAGGCTTTCATGCAGCTTCACAAAGCGCTCTTCAAGCATCTTGCGGCGGCTCTCGTTCGTGAGCGCATCTTCAAGCGCATACGAAATCTGATCGGCCTCGCAGAAATACTGCAGGAATTCCGGCACGACGTTCTCGCCCATGAGGATGTTCGGCAGCGACACGTGGTGCACGAGGCCCTTCTTCTGCATGATGAGGCCCGTCAGCGCCGGCATCTTGTAGCCGACAACCATGGGCTTCTTGTAGAGCGCCGCCTCAAGCGAAGCCGTGCCCGAAGCCACGAGAACCGCATCGGCCGCTTCAATCATGCGGTGCGAGCCGCCGATGCGCACGATCATGCGCTGAGCCAGACGCGCATACTGGCCGGCCTGGAAGATGATGCTCGCGCGGGCGCGCTCGTCAACCGCCGGAATCAGCACATGCATGTCGCCCAAGCGATGAAGAAGCTTCTCCACAGCGCCGAAGAAAGCGGGCGCGCAGCCCTTGACTTCATCGATGCGCGAGCCCGGCATCACCGTCACAACAGGCAGATCGTCTTCGGCAAGGCCAAACTCAGCGCGGGCGCCCTTTGTATCGGGCGTCATCGGAATGACGCTCGCGAGCGGATGACCGACGTACGTCGCGGAAATGCCGGCGCGCTTGTAGAGCTCCTCTTCAAAGGGGAAGACGAGAAGCATGTGGTCGACTGCGCGGCGGATCGCATGAATGCGCTCAGGACGCCAAGCCCAGATGGCCGGACTCACGAAATGCACTGTCGGAATCCCGCGGCGGCGCAGCCGCTCTTCAATCGTGAGATTGAAGTCGGGACTGTCGACGCCCACGAACACCTGCGGCATCGAATCAGCGAAGCGGCGCGCAAGCTCGCTGCGCAGCTTGATCAGATGCGGCAGATGCGAAAGCACCTCGACGTAGCCGCGGACATTGAGCTCATTGATGTCGTACCAGGAGTGAAAGCCGACGGCGCGCATGCGCGGACCGCCGATGCCGTACTGCGGCGCGCCCTTCATCCGGCGCTCCACTTCCGGGAGCACAAGGCTCGCGATGAAGTCTCCGCTCGATTCGCCGGCAAGCCAGACGGCCCCGTTCTTCTCGGGGGTGAGGATCGGTTGATGGGTGCCCATTCGTGTCTCCAGATTCTTTTTTCTGTGAATCCCGATGCCGCCATCGGGCAGAGGCCGCGCGCTTCCTGACGCTTCAAGCGGCCCCCGGCTGAATTGTCTCGCTATCGGCTGATGCCGCGCTTACTCGATGCAATAAAGTCCGCGAAGTGCGCCAGCACCTCGGCCGCACCCGGCATTTCCGCCTTGAGGGCGTCGATCTTGGCGAGCGCCTCCTTCACGACGAGATTCTCGCGATAGACGGCGCCGAACGCCGCGCGCATGGCGCGGATCTGCTCGTCGGTGAAGCCGGCGCGGCGCAGTCCTACGATGTTGAGCCCGACAGGCTTTGCCGGGTTCAGATGGCAGATGAGATAAGGCGGTACGTCCTGCACAACGCCAGAAAGCCCGCCCACCATGGCATAGGCGCCGACGCGGCAGAACTGATGCACCGCCGCCTGCCCGCCGAGAATGGCGTGATCTTCGATCACGACATGCCCCCCGAGCGCAACGTTGTTGGCAAGGATGACGTCGCTGCCGACCGAGCAGTCGTGCGCCACATGCGCATTGGCCATGAAGAGATTGCGCGAGCCGACCGTCGTGAGACCGTGATCCTGGATGGTGCCGATCGACATCGTGCAGTTCTCGCGGATGACGTTGTCGTCGCCCACAATGAGTGCCGTATCCTCGCCGGCATACTTTTTATCCTGCGGCTGGCAGCCGATGGAAGCGCCGGCAAAAATGACGTTGCGCTCGCCGATCGTCGTGCGTCCCTCGACGACGACGTGGCTGCGAAGAACCGTGCCCCGGCCGATGCGCACTTCAGGCCCCACGAGGCAGAAGGGACCGACGACGACGTCGTCGGCAAGCACAGCCCGAGGATCTACCACTGCGGACGGATGAATTTGTGCCATGTCTTTCCTTATTCGCGCGAAGCAGCGCCGCAGCGCGCCTGAAGAGGCGCGGGCGCCGGTTCGTGAGGGAGGCTCGGCAGCGCGCATGCCGCGCCCTGCGGAGGATCATCTTTGGATTATACGGGGCGCGGCGGCATGCTACGGCAGAAAGCGCCGGCCCTGAATTGCAAAAAAAGCGCTCCGCGGAACTGCGAATCCTCGGAGCGCTTTGAGCAAAAGAGAAAGGAAGCCTCTTCAGGCCGCGCTTCAGGCCTTAGGCTCTTCCTTCTTCGGCGCCGGACGGTAGGCGCACATCATCGTCGCTTCGGCGGCCACCTTGCCGTCGACGCGGGCCACAGCCTCGAACACGCCGAGGCCGAGCTTCGCACGCAGGAACTTGCCTTCAATCACGAGCTGGTCGCCGGGCTGCACGACGCGCTTGAAGCGCGCATGGTCGATGCCGGCGAAGTAGTAGAGGCAGTTCTTGCGGTCGACATCCGCCGGCAGGCGGGCGAGCGCGATGATGGCGCAGGCCTGCGCCATCGCTTCGACGATCAGCACGCCGGGCATCACCGGCGCCTGCGGGAAATGGCCCGTGAACTGCGGCTCATTCATCGTCACGTTCTTGATGGCGACGACGCGCGTGAGGTCGTCGGAGAGCTCGAGCACGCGGTCGATCAGCAGGAACGGGAAGCGATGCGGGAGCTGGTCCATGATGTCTTGGATGTTCAAGGACTTGGGCATTTGGCAGAGAAACTCGAGAAAAAATGCAGACCCCGCCGTAGCAGGATCGCTGGGGAAAAACGGGATCGAGGGCGCACGCGGATCCGGCCGGCCCGGATCCGGAGATGGGCTTGATTGTCGCGCTTTTGGATGGGCTACGCTTCTTCCTTTTGGATTAGCGCGCGGAGCGCCTCGACTTCGCGGCGCAGCGCCTTGAGTTCGGCGCGCATCTCCGGCAGGCGCGAAGTCACCGCCGAGGAGCGCAGAAAGTCCTTCATCGGCAGCGCAGGGAAGAAGCCCGTCAGCTGCTGCGGCTCCTTGCCCCAGCCCGTAATCGCCGTAGCCGGGCCGATGGCTGAGCCGGACGGAATCGTGATGTGGCCGTTCACCATGGCGGCGCCGCCGATGATGACGTGATCGCCGACCGTCGTCGAGCCGGCAATGCCGACGCACGACGCCATGACGCAGTGACGGCCGATTCGATCGTTGTGGCCGAGCTGAATCTGATTGTCGAGCTTCGTGCCCTCGCCCACAACCGTATCTTCCAAAGCGCCGCGGTCCACCGTCGTGTTCGCGCCGATTTCGACGTCGTTGCCGAGAACCGTGCGGCCGCGCTGCGGGATCTTCACCCACTCGCCGCGGAAGGGCGCAAAGCCGAAGCCGTCGCCGCCGAGCACGGCGCCCGACTGTATGCAGCAGCCCTCCCCGACAACGGTCCGCGGATAAAGCACGGCGTTGGGATAGATGATCGTGCCGGCGCCGACCTCTGCATCTTCGCCCACATAGACGCCCGCAGAGATGAGCGCGTGCGCGCCTACTTTGGCACCGCGGCGGACGACGGCGAAGACGTCCACAGTCGCCGTCGGATCCACCTCCGCGCCCTCTTCCACATAGGCCCTGGGATGGATGCCCGGCTCTCGCTTCACCGGATAGAAGAGCTGCGACGCGAAGGCGAAGAACGCATAGGGATCCTCGCAGAGGAGCACGATGCGCTCCGCGGGAATGCCGCCGAAGACGGCCGTGCAGTCCTTTTCGCGCATGACGAGCACCGACGCGGCGGAATCCTTCATGGCATGCGCGTAGGCCGGATTCGTCAGAAAGGCGATGTCGCCCTCGCCGGCCGCCTGCGGCGGCATGAAGCGGCTCACCTCAGGATCGCCTGCGCCCGACAGGCGCATCTCGAGTCGGCCCTTCGAAAGCGCGGCGACGCGCTCGACAAGCTGCGAAATCGGATAGCTGTGTTCGCTCATTGAAGAGCTCCCTTGAAAGTTGTCGAATCGCTCTGGCTGACGCAGAGCGCACTGGTATCAGACCAGCCTCAGTCTCGCGCCTGGCTGGTTTTCGCCGGAACCTTGACGCCGCGGTCGAGCTCTTCAATCACTCGCTTCGTGATGTCGACCCGGTCGCTGGCGTAGAAGAACTCATAGAGCACCAGGTCGTAGCGGTCGCGCTTGGCGATGTCCTGAATGATGCGGCCGGCACGGTTCTGCAGCAAGAGCACCTCTTCGTTGCGGCGCTGATTGAACTCTTCGCGGGCTTCGCGGCTGCGGCGCGTCACGTCGCGCTCCATTTCGGCGAGCGCGCGGCGCTCCTGCACGCGCGCCGTCTCATCCATGGAGGGCGCCTCCTTTTCGAAGCGCTCCAGGCGGGACTTGAAGCGGCGGGAAAGCGCCTCAATCTCCTCCTGCCGGCGCTGGCCTTCAGCATTGAGCCGGTCGCTTGCAAGCTGTGCGAGCTTGGCTTCGCGCAGAATGCGCTCCATATTGACGACGCCGATCTTGAGCGGGGCGCCGGAAGCCGAAGGCGCAGCCGATGCGGCCGCAGCAGGCGCCGAAAGAGCTGCATGCGGCAGGCCGATCGCCGCTGCCGAAATCGCCGCGGCAAGCGCGGCGCGAAGAAGAAGCGCTTTCATGGGGTGATTCTCAGAGTGCCTAGAGAGGCCAAGCAGGCAGAGTGCCGCTGGCGTGTCGACATTCTAGCAACCGCGCCCCGAGCGCCCGGCGCTCTGATGCATTTCCTAAAAAAAGAGCCGCCCCTTTGCCGCCGGGATAGCGGCAAAGGACGGCGGCTCTCTTTGGGGCCCGCAGCCTCTTCCGTGGCTTAGAAGCCCTTGCCGATCTGGAACTGGAAGCGCTGAACGTCGTCGCTCGCTTCGTCGTTGAGCGGCCAGGCGATCGAAAAGCGCAGCGGTCCAAGAGGCGAAATCCAGGCCACGCCGATGCCCGTTGAATAGCGCAGGTCGCCGAGATCGATCTTCTGGCGGCGGTATTCGCCCGGAGCGCCCGGGACGCTTTCGTAGCCCCAGACCGTGCCGGCATCCAGGAAGCCGAAGATGCGCAGCGTGCGGTCGCCGCCCGGCAGCGGCGCGAGAAGCTCGATGGAGCCCGTCACCATGCGGTCGCCGCCCAGGTCGTCGCCGTTCGTATCGCGCGGGCCGAGCGAGCCCGATTCATAGCCGCGCACCGAACCGATGCCGCCGGCGTAGAAGTTCTTGAAGAACGGGTACATCGACGTGCTGCCGTACACGTCGCCGTAGCCGAGTTCGCCGTTGAAGGCAAGCGTCCATGTCTTCGACAGCGGGATGTACTGCTGGTACTGGTACGTCGCCTTGTAGTACTGAATGTCAAGGCCCGGCAGACCGAATTCGCCCGAGAGGCGCTGATAGACGCCGCGCGTCGGCGCGAGCGAATTGTCGCGGGAGTCGCGCGACCAGCCGAGCGTGAGCGCCAAGCTCATCGGGTTGTTGCCGAACTCGTCCTTGTACGTCTTGTAGCGCTGCGGCGAATTGTTGTTCGTCATCACCTTCGTCGACTCGAGGCGGCCGCCGAGATAGACGCGGTCGAGCTCCGTGAAGGGGATGCCCCAGGCGACGCCTACGCCGCGGGTCTCGTACTTGACGTCCGCCACATCGAGCTCTTCAAGGTCGACTCGGCGGTCGTAGATGTCGTAGCTGCGGCTCACGCCTTCCGGCGTGACGTAGGGTTCGACGACAGAGAGCGCAAGCGTGCGCTGAGACTTCGACGTATTGACGTCGACGGAAACCGAATTGCCCGTGCCGAAGACGTTGTTCTGCGCAAAGCCTGCCGAAAGGATGATGCCTTCCGACGTGGAGTAGCCGGCGCCGAGCGAAATCGAGCCCGTCGGACGCTCCTTCACGTTGACCTCAAGGTCGACCTGATCGCGCGTGCCGGGAACGGGCTTGGGATCGGCCGTCACGCTCTCGAAGTAGCCGAGGCGGTCGATGCGGTCGCGGGAGAGCTTGACCAAGTCGCTGTTGAACCACGCCGCTTCGTACTGGCGCACTTCGCGGCGGATCACTTCGTCGCGCGTGCGGTTGTTGCCGATGATGTTCACGCGGCGCACGTAGGCGCGGCGGCCAGGGTCGACCGTGTAGACGATGTCGACCGTGCGCTTGTCAGGATCCGAAATCGGATTGGCGTTCGCCGTCGCGAAGGCATAGCCGAGCGTGGAGAGCTTGTCCGTAATGGCCGTCGAGACGTTCTTCACCGCTTCGGCGTTGTAGATGTCGCCCTGCTTCACGTTCACGAGGGCTTCAAGATCCTTGTCAAGCCCAAGCATGTCGCCCGTGAGCTTGACGCTGTTGATCTTGTAGACCTCGCCTTCCGTCAGATTGATGGCGATGTAGACGTCGGAGCGGTTCGGCGCGATCGAGACCTGCACGGAGTCGATCTTGAAGTCGAGGTAGCCCTGATTCATGTAGAACGAGCGGATCGTCTCCAAGTCGGCAGCGAGCTTTTCGCGCGAGTAGAGGTCGCGCTTCGTGTACCACGACATCCAGTTGGGGGTGCCGAGCTGCATGAGGTCGAGAAGATCCTCGGTCTCGAACGTGCGGTTGCCCGTGAAGCGGATCGAAGCGATCGAGGAGGCGCGGCCTTCGTCGACATTGATCGTGATGCGCACGCGGTTGCGCTCCAGAGGCGTCACCACCGTCGACACGTTCACGCCGTAGTAGCCGCGGGCGAGATACTGCCGGCGCAGCTCCTGGTCGGCGCGGTCAAGCGTCGCCTGGTCGAAAATGCGGCCTTCCGCCAGGCCGACGTCGCGCAGGCTCTTCTCGACAGCGTCCTTGTCGAACGCCTTGATGCCATGCGTTTCAATCGTTGCAACGGCAGGACGCTCCATCACGCGCACGACCAGAACGTCGCCGTCCTGCGAGAGCGCAACATCGCGGAAAAGTCCGGACTGATACAGCGAGTGGATGGCGCGCACGCCCTTGTCGGGCGTGTATTCGTCGCCTGCGCGGAAAGGCAGGTGCGAGAAGACTGTGCCGGGCTCCGTTCGGGAGATGCCCTCCACACGGATGTCGGATATCACGAAGGCCGAAGCCTGGCCGGCGAGCATCACGGCCGTCAGCGCTGCGGCGATACGGGTAAGGCTGGGGAGCTGCAAAACGTCACTCTTCGGTTGGAATTCAGATTCTCCGTCCTTGCGCTCCGGACCCTTCTGGGCCTCGCGGACAGCGCTCGGCCCCGAGCACCGGAGCGCTTTCAGCCGAGCAGACGGAAAAGCGGTCTAAGGTTAACAAATTTCGAGCGAGTCAGCGTGAAGCCGCTCTGCGGGTTAAGACGGGGCCGGCTTGCGGGCGGAGCGGCTTCTGCGCTGTTTTTGCCGAACTCAGCCGCCGAAAGCGCGGCCGAGATCGTTCCATGTGCAGAAGAGGAAGATGGCGATGAGAATCGCCGCGCCGACGGCCGCTATCTTCTCCTTGGCGCTCTTGGGCAGATCGCGCCGCATGGCGCCCTCAATGCCGAGAACAACCAGCTGTCCGCCGTCGAGCGCCGGAATCGGGATGAGATTCATGAATCCCACCGCCACAGAGATGAGCGCGATGAACTCAATCAGCGCCGCCGCGCCGCCCCTGGCGGCATCGCCCGCTGCGCTTGCAATGCCGACGGGGCCGGAGAGATTGTCAGTGCTCACAGTCCCCTCGGCCATGCCCGCAACAGCGTCAGCCTGAATCTTCGTCAAGCGCGAGACCTTCCAGACGGCAAGCTCGACGGACTCCAGCGGACTGTAGCGCACGGTCGTGAACTCGATGCTCGGCTGATAGCGCACGCCCGCAAAGCCGATGTCCGCACCCGTCTTTTCATCGCGGCGGCTGTCAGGCACCAGCTCAATCCTGTGCAGGCCGTCTGCGCGGCGCACCGAGAAGGCGACCGCGCGGCCCGGATGCTCGCGGATCGCCTGGGCAAACGCCGCCATGTCCGCCGGCCGTCCCGCCGCCTCGACGACGAGGTCGCCTTTGGCAAAGCCCGCCCGCTCTGCGGCGCTTCCCGCATTGACGTCTGAAATCATGACGCCGCGGCCCGTAAGAAGGAGCCCCGCAGCCGGGAAGGCAAAGCCCTTGTTCGCTTCAATCTGCTCGGGCGTGACGTCCGTGAGATCGAAATGGCGCACGTAGACTTCCGGCTTTCCCGCAGCAGCGCCGGAAGCTTCGCCGGGCAGCCCGTAGCTCAGATGCGCGCGCTCGAATTCGATCGGCACATCCGCTTCGCCCTGATGCGCGACAAGCGCAAAGTTCAGATCCGTCACGCCCGACACGCGGCGTCCGCCGACGGCCGTGACGCGGTCAAGCGGCTCGACGCCCAGCGCCTCGGCCTGAGAGCCCGCCTTGGGCGCCACATAGGGCACGATGTCCTGCACGCCCATGGCGCCCGTCGCGGCAAACAGGATGACGGCAAGAATGAAATTCATCAGCGGGCCTGCGGCGATCACGATCGCGCGCTTCCAGCGCGGGCCGTGCTCCATGAGGTGCGCCTTCTCAGCCGGCGTGGGATTCTCGGGCCCTTCGTCGAACATGACGTAGCCGCCGAGCGGGAGCACGGAGAGCGCAAACTCAGTGTCCCAAGCGCGAAAGCGCGCAATGACCGGACCGAAGCCGATGGAGAAGCGCTTGACGGCAAAGCCGCACCATTTGGCGGCCAGATAGTGGCCGCCTTCATGAATGAGCACGATCACGCCGATCGTGATGAGAAAGCCGACGAGCGCAAAGAGAAAGCTGTTCATGACAACGTTGTGCTCCTTTCGGATCACTGAGGCTGGTCAACCGGCCTGATGGCTCAAGCCTCTCCATTCAAGGAGGGGTTGACTTGAAAGTCGTATTGGCGCGCCGCCGGATCGACCGGCGGCGCTTGGGGCTGAAGGGCCGCGCAGCCGCGCCGGAATCAGCGTTTGAGCGACGCAATGTGCGCCCTGGTCTTCGTCCGCGCTTCAGCGTCGATCGCGAGGATTTCCTCAACCGAGCGCGGCGCAGGCGCCTCAAGCGTCTCCGTCATGCGGGCGACGACGCCGAACATGTCGGTAAAGCCGATTTCGCGCTCGCAGAAGGCTTCGACGGCAATTTCGTTGGCGGCATTGAGCACGATCGTGCGGCCGCCGCCGGCCCGAAGCGCATCGTAGGCGAGACGCAGAAGCGGGAAGGTGTCGAAGTCGGGCGCTTCGAACGTGAGGCGGCCGATTTGAGCCAGATCGAGCTTGGGAGATCCGCCGTCAAGGCGTTCGGGCCAGCCGAGCGCATAGGCGATGGGCGTCTTCATGTCGGGCATGCCGAGCTGCGCGAGCACGGCGCCGTCTTCAAACTCCACCATGGAATGAACGATCGACTCCGGATGCACGACCACGCCGATCCGCTCGCCCGGGAAGCCGAAGAGCCATGACGCCTCGATCACTTCAAGTCCCTTGTTCATGAGCGAAGCGCTGTCGATGCTGATCTTGCGGCCCATGTTCCACTTGGGATGCTTTACGGCCATCTCGGGCGTAATGCCGGAGAGATCCTTGCGGCCGCGGAAGGGGCCGCCGGAAGCCGTGAGAATGATTCGAGCCGCCCGGCGGGATGCGGCGCTCGCACCCTCAATACACTGAAAAACTGCGGAATGCTCGCTGTCGACGGGCAGCAGCTTCGCCCCCGAACGGCGCACCGTCTCCATCAGCAGCGCGCCGCCGCAGACGACGCTCTCTTTATTGGCAAGCATGAGACGCTTGCCGGCTTCGGCAGCCGCAAACGTCGGCGCAACGCCTGCTGCGCCCACAATCGCCTGAAGCACGCCATCGGTTTCGGGATCGCGGGCGAGCTCAATCATGGCCTCGGCGCCTGCAAGCGCCTTCGTCGACTGAGCGCCTTCGCGGTCCAGCGCTTCGCGCAGCGCCCCAAGGAGCTGCTCATCCGCAACAGCGGCGTAGGCCGGATGAAATTCGCCGGCAATGCGCGCGAGCGCATCGACCTGCCTGCCGCAAGCGGCTGCATGGAGATGCCAGCGCTCCGGCTGCGCGCGAAGAACGTCGAGCGTCGAGCGCCCGATGCTCCCCGTCGCGCCGAGGAGCGTAAGTTTCTGCGGATTCATGTGTCGTTCAACCTTGCTCTAAACGAGTCCGCCCAGCCGGCCTGATGCTTCTCTCAAAACTAGCCGACTCTTGCGGACGCGACGATAAAAAAAACCTACCGGCGAGCTTCCTGCATGGAGAGAACCCGGCTCTGCCCATACCCTTCAGCGGCCTTCGGGTCGCCCGTCAGCCGGATGAGCGCAATTTCCGACGGCACGCCCAGACGGAGCGGAAAGCCGTTCCAGAGGCCCGAGCCCGGATGCACGTAGAGAAGCGGCCCTTCCGGCGCTTGGTAGAAGCCCCGCACATAGGTCCCATTCATAATGCCGACGAAGCGGTCCATGAAGACAAGCTGTCCGCCGTGCGTATGGCCGGAAAGCTGCAGAGCAAACGGCGCTTCGGCCCGGTAGCGGTCGAAGGGCTTGGGCTGATGCGCCATGAGAATGCGCAGCGCCGCCTCGGGCGCTGGCGCGCCGGCAAAAGCCTTCTTGACGTCCGGGAGCTCGCGTCCGAAGCGCGCAGCCATCGGATCGCAGACGCCCGCGAGGCAGATCTTCGCCCGTCCGGCAGGCCGCTCCACCTCAAGAATCGCATGCTCGTTTCTCAGCATGCGGATGCCCAGGCGCGCGAATTCGAGCTTCCAATCGCTGTAGGGGCCGTAGTGCTCATGGTTGCCGTCGCAGCCGAAGACGCCGAGCGGAGCGCGCAGCTTCGCGAGCGGCGCCACGTCGGCAAGGCGCCGCTCGACCACGCCGTCGACGATGTCGCCCGTAATAAGAACAAGAGAGGGCTGCAGCGCATTGATGCGCTCGACCACAGCTTCCGTATGCCGCGCCGTCAGCAGCGCCGAGCAGTGCAGATCCGAAAGCTGCACGAAGCTGAAGCCTTCAAGCGCCGCCGGCAGATTGGGAATGTAGGCCGCATGCTCGCGCACCTCCGGCAGCTTCACGCCGCCGTAGAGGCCTGCCGCCGCCAGGCCCGCCGACGCCGCCGCCAGGCCGAGCGCCGTCCTGCGGTCCTTCTGCACGGCTTGATGCATGCGCGCTCCGCGCCGTCCGGCAAGCACCGCGGCCAGAATCACCGCTTCGCGCAGCAGCGTCAGACCCGCGAGAAAGAGAAGGCAGGCTTCGACAAAATTCCCGGCAATGATTGCCCAGCGCGGCAGCTCCGGCGAAACCAGTCCGCCGAAAAAGAACACGGTGATGGTCGAAAAGGAGGCGCACAGCACCGTAAAGGCTGCAATGGCGGCCTTGGCTGCGCGCCCGACGTCAAGCGGCAGCACAAAGCGCCAGAGCACCCAGGCGCAGAGAATCCAATGAAAAATGGCGAAGCGCATCGGCAGCGTTGCAAAGCGCGAAGAGTAGAGAACAATGCCGACCGAGCGCCCGTTCGGCGAACAGCGGCAGGAGTTGGGATTTTAGGCGGAGAGCGCAGCCGCGTGCCGTTTCGCCGGCTGACGCCTTGTTTCCCTTTGCAAGCGCCAGGCGCCGGCGGCCGACCCGGTCAAGACTCTTCGTCTTCCTGACGGTCGACGAGCGCCTCGCCTGCCGTGGCCTGCGCCACGTCAGCTTCGAATGCCGCAGCGCCCTCGGCAGGCACGAGCACCTCGAACGAAGCATCGAAGCGAAAATCCGTACTGAGGATGCGGCCGCCCGCATGCGCCAGGATTCGCTTGAAGCGGTCCGCATGAACCGGATCCGTAGAGACGACGTAGCGCGTCATGCGCTCGAGCGGCTTCACCGGCAGCTTTTCGAGGCCGAGCTTGACGCTGCCCTGATAGGCGCGCACCAGTCCGCCGGTTCCGAGAAGGATGCCGCCGAAGTAGCGCGTCACAACCGCAGCGACCTCGCCCACGCCGCTGTGGAGCAGCGCCGCAAGCATTGGCCGGCCGGCCGTGCCCTTAGGCTCGCCGTCGTCGCTAGCGCCAATGTGCGCCGTATCGCCGGGCGCCCCGGCGGCATAGGCCCAGCAGTTGTGCGTGGCATGCGCATGCTCGGCGCGGATGCGCTCCACAAAGGCCTTGGCCTCTTCGGGAGACGACACGCGCGCCATCGTGACGATGAACCGCGAGCGCTTCACCGTCCACTCATCGCGGTGAAAGGCGCCGGGCGCAAGGTCCGGCACCAGATACCGGTCAGCTTCAGCTGTCATGAGCAAAAGCGCCGGTTAGTTCGAGAGGATCACGGCCAGCAGCATCCACACGGATGCAGGCAGCACGGGCATGCAGGCGTCAAGCCGATCAAAGAAGCCGCCGTGGCCCGGGAGCAGATGCGAGGAATCCTTGATGCCGGCATTGCGCTTGAGCATGGACTCCCAGAGGTCGCCCGCGATGGAAAGCGCCACGAGCGCAGCAAGGAGAACAACGCCCCAGAAGAAGCCCACGGAATCGAACATGAAGTTCGTGAAGACATTGCGCTGATCGCAGAACCAGTACGTGAGCATGAAGAAGATGATGACGATCACGTACGCGCCGAGCGCGCCTTCCCAGGTTTTGTTGGGCGAAATCGCCGGGCAGAGCTTGTGCTTGCCCCATGCGCGGCCGCAGAAGTAGGCCGAGATGTCTGCGCCCCAGACGATGAGGAGCACGGAGAGGACCATGATCCACCCGCCGAGCTCAAACAGGTAGAGCAGCGACAGATAGGCCGACGGCACAAAGACGACGGCCGTCACGAGGCACTGCCGCACATTAACTTTGAAGCCGTTGAAGCGGTGGAGCAGCTCGGTGCCGAAGATGACGAACCAAGCGATCATTACGACGCCGTTCACCAAGAAGAGGAACCACTCCATGCGGGGCAGCGCGCCGGCCCAGTAGAGCGAAAGCTGCGTGATCATTTCAACCGCAGAGACCAGCGCCGCAGGCACGGGGCCCAAATTGCCGATGCGCAGCCACTCATAGAGCGCCAGGCCGAAGGCGACGGCCATCACCGCAGCAAAGCAGAACGGCCCCGCCCAGATGGCAAAAGTGAGAATGAGGAGCAGAACTGCCGCCGTAATTATGCGAAGCTTGAGCATCGTCAGGGGCCTTATCAGTGGGGAAAAAAGGGGACGCTGCCGGACGCTGCGTCCGCCCGGCAACTCAGTCAGGAATTTTATCTAAAAGAAAGGCGAGCGTCCCTTAAGGCGGAAGGACCAGGACGGCACGCCCTCTTTCTACTCAGTCTTGACGCAGTGCGCCCTGCTGCTGCAGCTGCTCGCTCGTCATGCCGAAGCGCCGCTCGCGGCCTTCGAACCAGGCGAGCGCACGATCGAGCTCGCCCGCATCAAAGTCGGGCCACAGGCAATCCGTCACGTAAAGCTCCGCATAAGCGGCCTGCCAGAGAAGGAAGTTGCTGATGCGCTGCTCGCCCCCGGTTCGGATGAGAAGGTCGACGTCGCCGGAGCCTGCCGTAGCCAGACGGGCCGAAATGCCTTCAGGCGTGATGGGTTCGCCTGCTGCCGCGAGCGCCGCGGCGGCCTGGCACATATCCCATCGGCCGCCGTAGTTGGCGGCAATGTTGAGCCGCATGACGCGTCCGCCTGCCGTCGCGCGTTCGGCCTCTTCAATCGCCGCAACGATCTCCTCGCCGAAGGGCGCGCGCTCGCCGACGACGCGAAGCGCCACGCCGGATGCCTGCAGCTCGGAAGACCAGCGGCGAAGCGAAGCGGCAAACAGCCGCATGAGCATGGAGACCTCAGCCGCTGGACGGCGCCAATTCTCAGACGAAAAGGCAAAGACCGTCAGCTCCCTGATGCCCCGTTCGGCGGCATGGCGCACCGTTCGATAAAGCGCCTTGACGCCCTGGCGGTGGCCCTCGGCGCGGGGCAGATGGCGCGCCTTCGCCCACCGGCCATTGCCGTCCATGATGACGGCTACATGATGCGGCGCGGCAGAGGTGCAGGCGGTTGGCATGGCAGAGAGAGTGTGTGCGGACGAGGATGATTAAAAATGAAGCGGCGGGCGCAGAGAAGCCTGAGAAGCCATCTGCAGCCACAAGCCGCCGCAAGTGTAGCAGAGGCGCCGGGAGGCGCTTCATCACGCAGCGATCTCGGACGCTCTGCTCAAAAGAGAAACGGGCGGACACAAGAAAGGCTCTTCCAGATCAAGCTGAAAGAGCCTTCGTCGCGGGAGTCATGCCCGCAGGCATTCGTCCGGCTGTTGCGTAGCCCGCCTGACCGGCGGGCCTCCACGCGGCGGCGGACTAGACCGTCATGATTTCCTTTTCCTTCGCGGCAAGCACTTCGTCGACCTTCGCAACGTACTTGTCCGTGAGCTTCTGAACCTCGCCCTCAAAGCGGCGCTGATCGTCCTCGGAGATTTCCTTGTCCTTGCACTGGCGCTCGACAAAGCCGTTGGCTTCGCGGCGCAGATTGCGGATGGCCACCTTGGCGTCTTCGCCGAAGCCGCGCACCACCTTCGTGAGCTCGCGGCGGCGCTCTTCAGTCAGCGGAGGAAGCGGCACGCGGATCACTTCGCCGGCGGTCGCGGGATTCAGGCCGAGATCGGAGTCTCGAATGGCCTTTTCCACCGCCTTCACCATGCTCTTTTCCCACGGCTGAACCGTGAGGGTGTGAGCGTCGGACACGTTCACCTGAGCGACCTGGTTGATCGGGGTCGGGCAGCCGTAGTAGTCGACGCGAATGTGATCGAGCAGGCCCGTGCTGGCACGGCCCGTGCGGATCTTCGTGAAGTCCTCCTTCAGGGTCTCGACGGTGCGGCCCATCTTGTAGTCGGTCTGCTGGATGTATTCGGCAGCGGTAGTCATAAAAGCATTTCTCCTTAGCGGGCGGAGCGGGCCGGCGCCGAACAAAATCGCCGACGCTGTCGAGATTGCCGCCCGCAGGTTGAAAGCTCGGGCGGCGGCCTGCGTCCGTCTTGGCCGCATTGATGAAAAGCGGCGCCCATCCATCGCTGTATCGGGATGGCGCCGCGTATCAGGCAATTTTAGCAAACTCGCCTGCTGAACCTGAGGGCCTTGGCGCGTCAAAGCGCGCCGTCGGGCAGCATCAGCGGCAGAAAATGCAGGCTAGGAATGAACCAGCGTGCCTTCCTTGATGCCGAGGACGACATTGCGGAGGGCGCCGCGCTTGTTGATGTTGAAGACTTTGATCGGCAGGCCCTGTTCGCGGCAGAGCGCAAAGGCCGTCGCGTCCATCACCTTGAGATTGCTGCGCAGCGCCTGGTCAAACGTGATTTCATCGAACATCGTCGCCGTCGGATCCTTCTTGGGATCGCTCGTATAGATGCCGTCAACCTTCGTGGCCTTGAGGACGATGTCAGCGCCGATTTCAGCGCCGCGCAGCGCAGCCGTCGTATCGGTCGTCATGAAGGGATTGCCCGTGCCGGCGCCGAAGATCACGACGCGGCCGAGGCGCAGATGCCGAAGTGCCTTGCCGCGAATGTAGGGCTCGGCGACCTGCTCGATGTGAAGCGCGCTCTGCACGCGGGCTTCAACGCCGTTGTTGCGGAAGCAGTCCTGAAGCGCCATGGCATTCATGACCGTCGCCAGCATGCCCATGTAGTCGCCCGTTGCGCGGTCCATGCCGGTTGCGCCGAGCGCAACGCCGCGGAAGATGTTGCCGCCGCCCACGACGATGCCGATCTCGACGCCGAGCTCGACCACCGCCTTGATTTCCTCGACCATGCGCTGCATCACCTGGCGGTTGATGCCAAAGGCGCCGTCGCCCATCAGAGCCTCGCCGGAAAGCTTGAGGAGAATGCGCTTGTAGATCGGCTTCAGAGTTTCTTGCTGCTTGTCTTCCATTTCTGTTCGGCTCCGAAAGGACCGAAGGGAAACCCTCCGGCAAATCGGCCGCATTATATCGGGCGCTAGGCATTTTTCCTAGCTCTCCCAAGCATCTTCCGGCAAATCTTGCCGCCGCCCCACGCAGCAGCCCAGCGCCGGATGCAAGAAAGCCCTGCGCCGCCATGCCGGCGCAGCCGGCATAGCAATGCAGGGCTTCAGAGACGGCGCGCGGATGAAGCCGCGCGCCACGCGCTCTGTTTAGGCTGATTAGGCCTTCTGAGCGGCCGCAGCAGCGGCAGCCTGAGCGGCGACTTCAGCGGCGAAGTCGTCATTGCGCTTCTCAAGGCCTTCGCCCACGACGTAGAGAACGTAGGAGGCGACTTCGGCGTTGTGCGCCTTCAGGAGCTGCGACACGGACTCCTTGTCGTTCTTGACGAACGGCTGGTTGAGGAGCGTGACTTCCTTAAGGAACTTCTTCACCGAGCCTTCGGCGATGCGCTCGAGCATGGCTTCGGGCTTGCCGGCTTCGCGAGCCTTTTCAATCGCGATGCGGCGCTCGGACTCGATCGCCTCGGCCGGGATGCCGGTCTCGTCGATAGCCTTCGGCTTCGAAGCGGCGATGTGCATGGCGATGTCGTGGCCGACTTCGTCGTCGCCGCCCTTCATGTCGACGAGCACGCCGATGCGGCTGCCGTGCACGTAGGAAGAAATGAGGCCCTGGGCTTCAATGCGAGCGAAGCGGCGGAACGTCATGTTCTCGCCGATCTTGCCGATGAGCGCCTTGCGCACGCCTTCAAGGGTCGTGCCGTTGATCTCGAGAGCGCCGAGAGCGACAACGTCAGCCGGGTTCTTCTCGGCGATGAGCTTGGCGGCATCCTGAGCCATCTGAATGAACTCGGGATTCTTCGCAACGAAGTCCGTTTCGGAGTTCACTTCGAGAATGGCGCCCGTCTTGCGGTCAGCGGACACGTAGATGGCCACGATGCCTTCAGCGGTGACGCGGCTCGCCGCCTTGTTGGCCTTGTTGCCGAGCTTGACGCGGAGGATCTCCTCAGCCTTGGCCATGTCGCCGTCGGCTTCAGTCAGGGCCTTCTTGCATTCCATCATCGGCGCATCGGTCTTCTGACGAAGTTCCTTAACGAGCGCGGCGGTAATAGCTGCCATTTGAAATCTCCAATGGGTTTAGCGGTATTTGAACGGTAAGCAGGTATCTGCAGGCGGGACTCTGCGCTTTGCGAAAAAGGGCCCGTAAAGCGGGCCCTTTTTTAGCGGTTGCTTCGCGAAAGGCGGAGCCCGGAATGCTGTCCGAATTCGGCTGCAGCCTTATTCAGCGGCGGCAGGCGTCTCTTCAGAAGCCACTTCAACGAAGTCTTCGTCGCCAGCGGCGGCGTCCTTGGCCTCCGTAGCGCTGTCGGCACGGCCGGCGAGGACGGCGTCAGCAATGCCGGCGGCGTAGATCGCGACAGCCTTCGAGGAGTCGTCGTTGCCCGGGATCACGTAGTCGATGCCTTCCGGCGAGCAGTTCGTATCCACCACGCCGATGACCGGGATGCCCAGCTTGCGGGCTTCCTGGATGGCGATCTTGTGGTAGCCGACGTCGATCACGAAGAGAGCGTCGGGCAGGCCCGTCATTTCCTTGATGCCGCCGATCGACTTGTTGAGCTTCTCGACGTGACGCTGGAAGTCAAGGGCTTCCTTCTTCGTCAGGGTAGCGGCAGTGCCTTCCTCAAGCTGCTGCTCCATGTCCTTGAGGCGCTTGATCGTGCCGCGGACCGTCTTGAAGTTCGTGAGCGTGCCGCCGAGCCAGCGCTGGTCGACCCAGCAGCAGCCGGCGCGCTGCGCCTCTTCCGCGATGATTTCGCGGCCGCCGCGCTTCGTGTCGACGAAGAGAATCTTGCCGCCCTGAGCGGAGAGCTGGCGAGCGAACTTGCAGGCCTCTTCGAACATCACAACCGTCTTCTCGAGGTTGATGATGTGAATCTTGTTGCGGGAGCCGAAGATGAAGGAAGCCATCTTCGGATTCCAGAAGCGGGTCTGGTGGCCGAAGTGGCAACCAGCCTCGAGCATTTCGCGCATGCTGACCATTTTGAATTTCTCCAAGGTTTCAGAGTCTGACACGGCCGGCAGAGAACCGCCCCTTTTGTTGGTATGAGCGGCACCTCGGGCGCAGACCGTGCGCTGATTGTGACCCGGGCCGACCAAGGCAACCGGGCCGTTGAGCGCTTAAGACGCCAAGCGCGTCGAAAGCTAAGCGCCGGATTGTACGGAAGCCGCTTTGATCTTTCAAGCGGATGAAGGCGGATTTTTGAATGCGCCGCCTAGAAAAGCGCGCCGCCCGCCAAGGACAGCTTCCTGTTAGAAGCGGTCCGCCGGCGAGCGGCAGGGTTGGAGAGCTGCGTCCGGAGCTACTTGATGGCGCGGGCGCTCTTGACTTCGAGCTCGGTGCTCGTCCAGTCGCGGTCGACTTTGGCGCGAATCTCAACCGGCTGATCCTTCACGATCATCGACCAGTCGCGGTCGTCGTCAAGCTCGGCGGCGATGCTCTTCCCGGAAGCATCGGTGAATTCATATTTGTCGCCGCGAATGTGCTTCGTGAACTTGCCCTTCAGCACAACGCGCTGATCGTCTCGGCCGTTTTCGAGCACGTCGGCCACAGTATTGGGCGCCTCAACGCCGAAGCCCTGGGGAGCGGTGCTGGCAGGGCGGCCGGAAGGCTCGAACCCAGCAGGGCCGGCGGCATATGCAGCGGGAGCGGCGACAAAGGCGGCGAAGCAGGCGGCGGCAAAAGCGGCGGCGGCAATGCGGACGTTCGTCATATGAGTTCCTCTTTTTTCAGTCATCTGTTGCTTTTGAGAGCGTCTGAAGGCTTCTTCGCGAACCTCCAGTTCGGCTTTCTCTCTTTTGATGAGTACGAGTTTAGGCGGCGAAAATTAGGCTCGAATGAGGCCAGCCTTGGCCCAGGCTGAGGCAGACAGAGCGCTGCGAGGAAGCCATGCGCCGCACGCTCGCTACAATAGCGCCGCATGCGCGGCAGGCTGAGCGCTGCTCGGTCTGCCGTCTCTCTTTTTATTGGACGATCCAATATGCCCATCTCCATTAAGACGCCCGAAGACATCGCCGGCCTGCGCATTGCCGGCCGCCTTGCTTCGGAGCTCCTCGACTATCTGACGCCCTTCGTAAAGCCGGGCGTCACGACCGGCGAGCTCGACAAGCTCGCCTATGACTACACCGTCAACGTGCAGAAGTGCGTCCCCGCCTGCCTCGGCTACTGCCCGCCGGGCATGACGCCCTATCCGGCCACCACCTGCATTTCGATCAACCACGTCGTCTGCCACGGCATTCCGGGCCCGAAGAAGCTCAAAGACGGCGACATCGTCAACATCGACGTCACGAGCATCAAGGACGGCTACTACGGCGACACCTCCCGCATGTTCGTCGTCGGCAAGCCCACCATTGCCGGCAAGCGTCTCTCCGAGCTGGCCTTTGAAGTCATGTGGGCCGGCATCGACGCCGTGCGCCCCGGCGGCTGCTTCAACGACATCGGCGTGGCCTGCCAGGCGCTCGCCGACAAGAACGGCATCTCCGTCGTGCGCGACTACGGCGGCCACGGCATCGGCAAGGGGTTCCACGAAGATCCTCACGTCAATCACTTCCCCGTCCATCACAAGACGCCGACCTTCGAGCCCGGCATGGTCTTCACGGTCGAGCCGATGGTGAATGCAGGCCGCTACGGCGTGACGATGCTTAACGACGGCTGGACCGTCGTCACGAAGGACCACTCGCTCTCCGCTCAGTGGGAGCTGATGGTGCTCGTGACCGAAACGGGCTACGACATCCTCACAGTCAGCAAGGGCATGCGCGAGCCGCCAGCTTGGGTTAAGGGTTGGAAGAAGCCGGCTGATCTCTGATCGACCCCATCGGCCGAAGCCGCCTCTGAAGCAGCGGCCGGCGCCTCGAGCAGCGGGCGCCGGCCGCTTTTGCGCTCTAGCGTGCAGATTAGATTGACGCCGGGTGTAACTCAGCTTTAAGAAACAAGTTTTAGGGTAGCCCCCAATTCAAGCGAACAAGCTGCTCGACGCTTCGAGCGGCTCTGCGCTTTCTACCTTTCAGGAAGGATTTCAAAATGCAGACCATGTCCCTTTGCAGCTATCCGCAGCGCCGCATGCGCCGCATGCGTCATGACGACTTCTCCCGCCGCCTGATGCGCGAGAACGTCGTCACGCCGAGCGATCTCATTCTGCCGGTGTTCGTCATGGAAGGCGAGCACAAGCGCGAACCGATCCCGACGATGCCCGGCGTTGATCGCCTGACGATCGACGAGCTGCTCAAGGTGGCCGGCGAATGCGTTGAGCTCGGCATTCCGATGATTGCGCTCTTCCCGCACATCGACGACAAGCTCAAGACCCCGGACGGCATTGAAGCGGCAAATCCCGACGGCCTGATTCCTCGCGCCGTGAAGGCCCTCAAGGCTGCGTATCCGCAGCTCGGCGTCATGACCGACGTCGCGCTCGACCCGTACACGACGCACGGCCAGGACGGCCTCATCGACGAGAACGGCTACATCCTCAACGACGAGACGATTGAAATGCTCGTGAAGCAGGTCATGGCTCAGGCCAAGGCCGGCGCCGACGTCGTCGCCCCCTCCGACATGATGGACGGCCGCATCGGCGTGATCCGCAAGGCGCTCGATGCCGAAGGCCTCATCCACACCCGCATCATGGCCTATTCAGCCAAGTACGCCTCCTCCTACTACGGCCCGTTCCGCGATGCCGTCGGCTCCGGCTCGCATCTCGGCAAGTCCAACAAGGACGTCTATCAGCAGGATCCGGCCAACACGAATGAAGCGCTTTGGGAAGTGAGCCTCGACCTTCAGGAAGGCGCCGACATGGTCATGGTGAAGCCGGGCGTTCCCTACCTCGACGTGCTCTGGCGCGTGAAGCAGGAATACGGCTTCCCGACCTTCGCCTATCACGTTTCGGGCGAATACGCCATGATCAAGTTCGCCGCCGCTGCTGGCGCCATCGACGAGAAGAAGATCACGTACGAAACCATGGTCTGCTTCAAGCGTGCCGGCGCTGACGGCATCCTCACCTACTGCGCTCTCGACGTGGCGCGCTGGTGCCGCGAAGGCTACAACTACTAAGACGCTCCGCATCCGCAGGCCTTGCGCCTGACGGATGCGCGCTGCTCTCTTTCAAGGCGCTCCCCGCCCCTTTCGGGCGGAGAGCGTTTTTTTTTTCTTCAGGGCCAGCGGGAGCCGCCGCATCCCCACTGCTTCTCCAGCGGAGCGCAAACACGCTGAGCCGCCCCCGATACAATCCTCCCCAAGCATGTCAGCGCCGCCAGAACGCTTCTGCCCTGCGGCGCCTAGATCTCGGACGCACGGCTCGGCCCAGCTCAGGATCAGCTTGGCCTGCCGCAGAGCGCCCCTGCCTTTCATGAAAGTCCGCTGACAACCGATGACCGACCTATCCGCCTCCACTTCTTCGCTTTCGGGCGCAGAGCCCGCCGCCTCAAGCACCGTGCAGGATCCGCTTGCGGCTGTCGCCGCCGCCAAGGCCGCCTTCCAGGAGAGCCGCCAGACGCTCGCCCGCGAATGGCATGAGCGGCGCGACCCGGATGCGTATCTGCATGGCCACGCCGAAGCGCTTGACCGCGCCGTCGCCGCGCTCGCCCGCGCAGCAGCGCTGCCGGAAAAGGGCCTCACGCTGGCTGCGGTCGGCGGCTACGGACGCCGCGAGCTCTTCCCCGCCTCCGACATCGACCTGCTGGTTCTCCTCAAGGACGGCGCAGAGAAGGAGAGCGGCCTCTCGGAAAAACTCTCCGCCTTTCTCAATTTCCTCTGGGAGCTTGGACTTCAGGTCGGCGCCGCGGTGCGCACCCGCACGGAATGCCTCTCGGAAGCGGCCAAGGACGTTTCCGTCGCCACCACCTATCTGGAAAGCCGCTGCCTCTACGGCGAAGCCGAGCTTTGGCAGTCGACGCGCGATGACTTCTATGCCGCTTTTGATGCAAAGGCCTTCTTCCGAGACAAGATGCTCGAGCTCGCACGCCGCCACCAGCGCTTTGAGGAGACGCCCTACGCGCTGGAGCCCAACCTCAAGGAATCGCCCGGCGGACTTCGCGACCTGCAGGTCTTTCTCTGGTGCGCCAAGGCGGCCGGCATGGCCGGCAGCGTCGACGAAATGCACCAGGCCCAGCTCATCACTGAGCGCGAGATGCACACGATCAAAGACTGCAAGCGGTTTCTCTTCAGCGTGCGCATCGAACTCCATCTGCTCACGAACCGCCACGAAGACCGGCTCATCTTCGATGTGCAGGAAGCGCTTGCCGAACGGCTCGGCTACAAGGCCACTGGCGTCATGCGCGCCTCCGAAGCGCTCATGAAGCGCTACTACCTCTTTGCCAAGTCCGTCACGCAGATGTCCATCATTCAGCTGCAGGCCATTGCCGACCGCCTCGACGGCGGCGCCGAGCGAGCCACGCCTGTGCGCCTCGATCCGGCATTCATTGCACGCGGCGACGAAATGGACATCTCTGCCGACGATGTTCTCCTGCGGGACCCCAATGCGATCCTGCGGGCCTTTCTCGTCTTTGCCACGCACCCGGAGCTCACGCGCCTCTCGACGCGGCTCCTGCGCGCAGTCTGGCAGGCGTCCTTCTCGATCGGACCGGCCTATCGGAGCGACCCTGCCAACAAAGCAACCTTCCTCGAGATTCTGAAGCTGCCCAAGGGGGCGTACCACGCGCTCAAGCAGATGAACACCTGGTCCGTGCTCGGCCGGTTTCTGCCGAGCTTCCGGCACATCGTGGGCCAGATGCAGCACGACCTCTATCACATCTTTACGGTCGATCAGCACACGATGAGGGTCGTGCGCAACATCCGCCGCTTTGCGAGAAGCGAGTATGCGCACGAGTATCCCTTCTGCTCGCAGGTGATGTCGGAAATTCCCGACAATTGGCGGCTCGTCGTCGCCGGGCTCTTTCATGACATCGGCAAAGGCCTCGGCGGCCGGCATGAAGTCGTAGGCACCGAAAAGGCGGCGAGCTTCTGCCGCCGCTTCGGACTCTCCGCGGCCGACACCTCCTTCATCACCTTTCTGGTGCGCAATCACCTCGAGATGAGCCGCACCGCCCAAAAGGAGGACATTTCCGATCCCAAGGTCGTCGCCGCCTTCGCCGACCTCGTGAAGACGAAGGAGCGCCTCGACGGCCTCTACCTGCTCACCGTTGCCGACATCCGCGCCACGTCGCCCAAAGTCTGGACGCAGTGGAAGGCGCAGCTCCTCGAGACGCTCTACCGCGCAACGCTCGACCGCCTTCAAGGCGAAGGCGGCGCGGAAAGCGTCACTTATGCGCTCGAAAAGCGCCGGCAGCGCGCGATCGCCCTCATCGGCGCACGCGTGAGCGAAGCTGCGCGAAAAAAGCTCTGGCATGAGCTCGACCTCGTCTACTTCATGAGGCACACCTCCTCGGAAATTGCCTGGCACACCGTGACGATCGCCGGCCGGGAAAGCGACCCGAACCCGATCGTCGCCGTGCGGCGCTCCCAGCAGTACGGCGGCCTGCTCATCCTCATCTATCTGCAGGACCGCAAGGACCTCTTCCTGCGCGCTGTCGGCTACTTCGGCAAGAGCGGACTTTCCGTCGTCGACGCGCGCATTCATACGACGCGCCACGGCTGGGCGCTCGACACATTCCTCGTGACAGACGAATACGGCCGCTTCGATTCGCCCGAGTCGCTCAAACGTCTCGAGCAGGAGCTCGCCGCTGCGCTCGTCGCCCAAACGCCGATCCCTGCCCTGCCGAAGGCGAGGCTTTCGCGGCGCTCGCGGCACTTCCCGACCCGGCCTTCAGTTCTCATCACGCCTGACGAACCCGGCCGAAACTGGATCCTCAACATCGTCAGCACGGACCGCCTGGGCCTGCTCTTCGCCATCTCGAAGACGCTCGCCAAGTACGGCGTCAATCTGCAGACCGCCAAAATCGCCACGCTCGGCGAACGCGCAGAGGACGTCTTCCTCATCGACGGCCCGGCGCTTCAGCATGACGAGGAGCTCCTGGCGCTCGAAGCGGAGCTGCTTGAGGCCGTTGCGCCGCCGAAGGCGTGAGCCGCAGAAGCGGCGCCCCGCGTCCGCCAGCCGGGCGCTTCAGCGCCGCAGTCCCTCTCCCTCAGCCGCGCCGGTCTTGCTAGTCCGCCGGCGCGGCGGACCCGCTCCAGAATTTTCGGAGGCTTTTCCGATGGCAAACCGGCCGCTCCCGCCCGATGATCCCTATCTTGAAGAAGATCTTCAAGACGGCTGGACTGTGCGCGGCCGCCGCAAGTCCAAAGCCCAGCCCGAGCCGCAGGAGAAGCGCCCCGAAGCGGCGGATCTCTTCACGGCTTCGGCCGCGCCGCAGGACGACGCCTATACCGACGAGCCCATTCCCTGCCCGAACCGGCCTCTGCCCCCCGCACGCGATCAGACGCTCGTCGACATCTCCTGCTACGGCCGAACCGGCCTCATGAGGGCTCAGAAGCTCAAGCTCTTCATGCGCGACGCGAGACGCCTGGAAGATGCCTCGTATCCGCCAGCCGTCTCGGATGTCCCGGCACGCGAGCCGAACCTGAGCTCGCCCATGTATTCGTGCTATCGGCCCGAGTCGCTGCGGCGCTACTTCGGCGGACGGACGGCCTTTCGCGCCGGCAAGCCCCTCGCGGAAGCGAAGGCGGAGAACGGCTGGCAGTTTCTTCTGCTCGCCACCGAGCTCGTCAACGGCATCGGCTGGCGGGATCCGCTGGACGGCTGGCGGCAGCTCAAGCGGCTTCGCGACGAGTCTGCTCCGGAGGCCGGCGCTGCAGGCGCAGGGATGGCCTTCGCGGTCCGAAGCCGGCTCGAAACCTGGCTTGGGGACTTTGCGGTGTATTACGGCCTTCCGGAAGAGACGCTGCGCGAGACGCTTTCCCTAAAGCTCATCCTCGCGGCGCGCGATGCGCTTGCGCTCTCAGCCGCTTCGCCGGCAGATGCCAAAGCGCGCTGCGCAGACGAATTCCTCCGCTATGCCGAAGAGTGCTGCGGCCTCACTAGCGACCGCTACTACCAGGATCATCCTGAAGACTTTCGAGGCGTCTTTGCCGAAGCGCTGGCGCGGCTTGGCTCAGCCCCGGCAGGCCGGCGCCTGCTCGACGCCCTCTGCATGTCCATGAAGGAAGGCATCACCTACATCTGGACGCCCTTCCCGGACTGCGCCTTTTCGGATCCGCTTCGCGCGTCGCACGCGAGGACGGGCTACGCCTACGACATTCCAGGCGCCTTCTGCTTTCGAGCCATGCCGGGGAGCGGCGCCGCCGGCTGGCGCGTCACGCGGCGCTGCCTCGGCATCGACCGCCGGGTGCTTCTTTGGTTCGTGCGGCGCCTCTCGGAGCTGATCCGCCCCGCAAGGCGCTACCGCTTCCGGCTGAAGCCTCAGCCGGCGACGCCCTTTGATGCCGCCATCAAAGCCGCGCTTGCCGCAGAGGACGCGCGGCTGGCGGCGCTCGCCAACCCGGCGCGCTCGATCGACTTCTCCCAACTCAGCCGCATTCGCGCCGATGCGGCGCTGACGCAGGCCAAGCTCATGGTCGAGCCGCCGGAGGAAGAGGAAGCGGAGCGCCTCGAAACCAGCGAGCGGGCCGCGGATGCGCCCTCGCAGAGCGCCCAGCCCGCCGGAGAAGCGCCGGCGCTTCAGAATGAAGCTTGCCTAGCGTCCGGCCCCGCCGCGTCGCTCGCCCCGGCACTTCAGACGCTCCTGCTCGGGCTACTCGCCGGCAAGCGCGGCGCCGACCTGCAGGCGCTCGTCAGAGCTTCAGGGCTCACGGCCGCCATGGCAGTCGACCGCGTGAACGAAGCGCTCTACGACGCCGTCGGCGATGCAGCGCTCGAGCTTTCTCCCTCGGGCGAGCCGCAGATCATTGAAGACTACGAAGAAGATCTTCGGGCGCTCTGCGGCATCTGAGGCCTTCCTGACATCCGCTGCTGCAGGAGAATAAAGGCAGTTATTCTTGGCGACGAAGCGCTCCGCCTCCGCACGCCCCTCAAACTTTTCAACGCTTTCTCCATGACTCAACAGCCGCTTGCTTCGAATTCCGCTCCCGCACTGAACGCCTCCGCCGCGCCGCAGCGGCCGGCGCAGAAAACGCCCAAGCGCATTGCTCGCACGATCCTCAATGCGCTCAAAGGCGGCGTGGTGCCGCGCATCGGGCTGCCCTACATCGCTGTCGGCCGAAAAGCGGAAATCGATGCGCTGCTCGGCGACGTCGAAATCGTCGCTGAAGGCGGCGCCGCCTTTCGCTTCATCGTCGGCAAATACGGCAGCGGCAAGAGCTTTCTCATGCAGACGATCCGCAGCTACGTCATGGACAAGGGCTTTGCCGTCGCCGATGCAGATCTCTCGCCAGAACGGCGCCTGCAGGGCTCGAAAGGCCAGGGCCTCGCCACCTACCGGGAGCTCATGCAGAATCTCGCCACGAAGACGATGCCTGAAGGCGGAGCGCTGCCGCTCATTCTCGACCGCTGGATCGGCCGCATCCGCACCGAGGCGGCCGCGGCGGGCGCTGCGCCTGAGAGCCCGGCCTTCGCGAGCGAAGTGCGCCGGCGGATCTACGAAGCCGTAGGGTCTTTGAGCGAAGTCGTGCACGGCTTTGAATTCGCGAAGCTTCTCGTGCGCTACGCCGATGCGGACGCAGCGGGCGACGACGCAGAAAAGGCGAAGATCCTGCGCTGGTTCCGCGGCGAATACGCCCTCAAGAGCGAAGCTAAGGCCGAGCTCGGCACGTCCCTCATCGTGACGGACGACACGTGGTACGACTTCGTCAAAGTGCTCGCGCGCTTTCTCAAGGGCGCAGGCTATGCCGGGCTCATTCTCTTCATCGACGAGCTCGTCAATCTCTACAAGATCCCGCAGAGCATCTCGCGCAACTACAACTACGAGAAGATCCTCACGATGTACAACGACACGCTGCAGGGCAAGGCGCGCTGGCTCGGCATCATCATGGGCGGCACGCCGCAGTGCGTGGAGGATCAGAGACGGGGCCTCTACAGCTACGAAGCGCTCAAAAGCCGGCTCGCAGACGGCCGATTCAGCCGTGAGGGCCTGCGCGACCTCTACTCGCCTGTCATTCATCTCGAGCCCCTCACGATCGAAGAGCTCCTCGTTCTCGTCGGCAAGCTCGCGCAGATGCATGCCGATCTCTACGGCGCGCCGAACCGGCTCAGCGATGCCGACCTTGCTGAATTTCTGCGCATTGAGTTCGCACGCGTCGGCGCCGATTCGCACATTACGCCGCGCGAGATCATCCGCGACTTCATCGAGCTCCTCAACCTGCTTGTGCAGCACCCGGACCTGACGCTTGCCTCGCTCATGAGCTCGCAGGACTTCCAGTATGCAAAGCCCGACGGCAATCCGGAAGCGGAAGCGGCGGCCGGCGGCTCGGACGACTTTGCCGAATTTGACCTTTAGGACGACCGTCAAGCCGTCAGAGCGCATGCCGCTGACCGGCCTCGGCGATCCGCAAGGAGAACTTCGCAGTCATGAAAGCTTCCGCCTCAGAGATCTTTTCGCGCTACGCGCCCGTCGTTCAAGACTTCATCTACCGGAATCGATGGGAGCGCCTGAGAGCCGTTCAGATTGCCGCGGCCGACGCCATCTTCAACGGCGACGGGCATCTGCTGCTCTGCGCGTCGACCGCCTCGGGCAAGACGGAAGCCGCGTTCTTTCCGATCATCACCTGCCTCATGGCGGATCCGCCGGACTCGATCGGCGCGCTCTACATCGCGCCGCTCAAGGCGCTCATCAACGATCAGTTCGTGCGCCTCAACGAGCTCTGCGCTGAAGCCGGCATCCCCGTCAGCGCCTGGCACGGCGACGTCGCGCAGTCGCGCAAGCAGCGGCTTCTCCGACGGCCGCGGGGCATTCTGCAGATCACGCCGGAATCCCTTGAAGCCATTCTCATGAAGAAGCACGCCGACGTGATGCGGCTTTTCGGTGACCTGCGCTTCATCGTCATCGACGAAATTCATTCCCTGATGCGAGGCGACCGCGGCGGGCAGACAATCTGCCTCATCGAGCGGCTCACGCGCATGACGCGGACGAACCCGCGCCGAATCGGCCTCTCGGCGACGATCGGCGACGCCGCCAAAGCAGCGGCCTTTCTGGCGAGCGGCACCTCGCGCTCAGTCGCGATTCCTCAAATTGCCTCTCAAGGGGAGCGGTGGCGCCTGTCGATGGCGCACTTCTTCAAGCTGAGCGACCGGCGCCTCAAGCCCGATGAAAAGCAGCCTGACGCCGGCAGGCCTCGCCCGTCAGACTCAGCCGCCGAGCCGCCTCTGCCCGAAGCCGAAGCGCCGAGCGACCGCGCGCCGGCAGCGGCCGATCCGGGCATCGGCTACATCTTCGAGCACACCAGGGGCCGCAAATGCCTGGTGTTCTGCAATTCTCGGGAAGAGGCCGAAGCCGTCACGTCGACGCTGCGGCAGTACTGCGAGGCGCAGGGCGAACCCGACCGCTTTCTCATCCATCACGGCAATCTGTCGCAGTCGCTGCGCGCATCGGCCGAAGAGGACATGAAGGATGACGGCCGGCTTCTCACCACTGTCACGACGGCAACCCTCGAGCTCGGCATCGACATCGGACGCCTCGAGCGCGCCTTCCAGATCGACGCGCCCTATACGGTTTCAGCCTTTCTGCAGCGCATGGGCCGTACGGGCCGCCGCGGCTCGCCGCCAGAGATGTGGTTCGTCATGCGCGAAGACGAGCCTGAGCCCCGCGCAGCGCTCCCGGCTGCGCTGCCATGGCGGCTTCTGCAGGGCATCGCCGTCGTGCAGCTCTATCTGGAAAGCCGCTGGGTGGAGCCGCCCAAGCTCGACCGGCTGCCCTACAGCCTGCTCTATCACCAGACGATGAGCACGCTCGCGTCGCTCGGCGAAATGACGCCGCGCGAGCTCGCGCGCGCTGTGCTGACGCTCGCGCCCTTCCGGCGAATTTCTCCCGACGACTACAAGCTTCTGCTCCGCCACCTTCTTGAGACGGACCACATTGAGCGCACGGAAGCCGGCGGACTCATCGTAGGCCTCGCGGGCGAGCGGCTCACGGGCAGCTACCGCTTCTATGCCGTCTTCAAGGAAAACGAAGAATTTACCGTCCGAGCCGGCTCCGAAGAGCTCGGCACGATCGTGAAGCCGCCGCCCGTCGGAGACAAAATCGCCATTGCCGGCCGCGTCTGGGTGGTCGATGAAATCGACCTCAAGCGCCATGTGGTCTACGTAACGCTGGTGAAGGGAAAAGTCCCGGCCTTCTTCGGTCTCTGTCCCGGCGACATTCATACCCATGTGCTGGAGCGCATGCGGGGAGCGCTTGACGAAGACAAGGTCTACCCGTACCTTCGCGAAAGCGCGCGGACCCGGCTTGCCGAAGCGCGCGAAGCCGCAAGGAATGCGCGGCTCTCGGCCTCGCCTCTCGTCAACCTTGGCGGCACGAGCTGGTGCCTCTTTCCGTGGCTCGGCACCTATGCGTTTCTTGCGCTCGAACGGCTTCTGCGGATCAAGTGCGCCGCCAGGCTCGGCATCAAAGGACTCGAATCGTCGCGGCCGTACTTTCTGCAGTTCAACATGACGGCGTCAGCGCCGGACTTCCTTCGCATCGTCGCTGAAGAAGCCGCAAAGGACTTCAGCCCGCTCGATCTCGTCTACCCGAACGAGGTGCCGCTCTTTGAAAAGTACGACGAATTCCTGCCGCCTGAACTCGTCAAAAAAGGCTTTGCATTCGGTGTTCTCGGCATTTCAGAAATGAAGGCGCGCACAGCCGCCTGGGCGCAGGGACAGCCGCTCTGAGCGCCCTTATCCCTTTTGCCGTCATCCCCCAGGAGGATGCCGCCAGAAGAGCAGAAAACAAACGCACTTCCCTACAATGCCTAGATGCTTTTGTGCCGCCAGATCTGCCGTTTTTCCCAGCGACGCGCCGCGCATGCCGCCGCATTCGGTTTGAAAAGCGCCCGCCTTCTGCCACGCTTCGCCCGACACTTCAGGCGCGGCGGCCATTTTGCGGCTGCTGCGAAGCGCCTCGCGGCATTAGTCCTCAGCGCGATGCTGATTCTCTCGGCCGGCGCTGCCGAGCTGGCAAGCTCCATGGAAGAGTCCGCTCTGCAGGAAGCCGCGGCGCGAGAAATGGATGCGCTGCGACGTCTCGCAGGCCCTGACGCCGTAGCAGGCGCAACGAAGCGCTCTCTTGGCAGCAAGCTCCGGCAGTCCGATCCGCGACCCGTCGTCCGCATTGCGGTCATCAACAACTTTGGGCCCGGTCAGCGGCGCGATTTCATTGACGCCACGCTTGACGCGCTGCGCCGCGCCATTCCTGACCGCCGCATCGATGTGACGGAAGTGCCGCTTCTTGCCGCACAGGCCGATCCGATGCCGCTGCTCGAGGACTATCAGTTCGTTTCAGCGCCGGCTGAATTCTTTGCGATCAGCGCGCCGCCAGAAGCCTTCAGCCGCATCGCCACCAAAGCGGCAATTCCTGCTTCGCTCGGCCGCGCGCAGGTCGACTCTTCCGGCACAGCCGTCGTGGTTCGCGCTGATCGGCGAGATCTGACCGACCTTGCCGACCTTCAGGGCGCAAGCATTGCTGCCACGATGCCCAACAGCCTCTCCGGCTGCATGAAGAAGCGGATGTCGCGATATCCGTAGGCGATGCGCTTGAGGAGCTTGGC